>JBAWAP010000076.1:0-11504 GCA_049589355.1 Anaerolineae bacterium | reverse complement strand
CTTTAAAGGCGAGCGAGGTACTCGCCCGTGCGGGTGTCCACGCGGACGATGTCGCCTTCCTCAACGAAGAGAGGTGCATTGACCTTGAAGCCCGTCTCCAGGGTGACCTGCTTGGTGGCGCTGGTGGCCGTGTCGCCAGCGAAGCCCGGCGGAGCCTCAATTACCTTGAGGTCAACAGTGACGGGCAGTACTATGTCTATTGGTTCGCCCTCATGAGTAGAGATTTGCAGGGTCATGTTCTCGGTCAGATAGTCCACGGCGTCGCCCAGGAGCTCGGCCGAGAGGGCCGGTTGTTCGTAGGTTTCGGTGTCCATGAAGTAGTAAAGGGTTCCGTCATTGTAGAGGTACTGCACTTCCCGCAGCTCCAGGCGGACATCGCTGATGCGGTCCTCGGGCGTGAAGGTGCGTTCAATCGTCGTTCCTGTGCGCAGGTTACGCATCTTGACTCGCACGTTGGCACTGCCCCGTCCGAGGTAGGAGTGCTGATACCCCATCACCCGATAGAGTTCCCCATCCATTTCGAAGGTTGCCCCCCGGCGCAAATCGTTAGCTGTAATCATACCCTGTTTTCGCTCCCCTCACCTATGTGAAATATTTCCCAGGTACATGCTGCAGCACGATTGCTTTCAACATATCCAAATGCTGCAAGTTGATGAAGTAATGACAATGCTCCACCAATCGTTCCAGATCACGCTTCCTTGCCAGCCAGCCACCACCATCCGCGAAGTTTACAAAAGCCCGTAACTGCTCAGCCAAGCCTTGCGAAGGTTGCAAACATGCTTGCAGGTGTACGCAGTTTTGCTCACCAGGCACGTTTCCAGGTGAATTCGCCTTCAAACCTTCGCAAGGCTGAGCAGTTACCAAGATCACATCCAAGGCATTGCCCTTTTGACTGAGGAAATCGGCTATGTCGGCTACATTGATTTCCGCTGTTTCTGATACACGATGGTTCTCCGCTGTCTCCAGTAGAGCCTCCACCTTGGCCTCGATTACCCGCTCGAGTCCCTCGTCCACAAAAAACACGACCGAACTATCCCAGGCTTCCTGAAACGAGATTTTGCGGGCCTCGATCATGATTGTACCTCCAGCTTGGCTGCTTTCAACGCTTTGCCCCACGTCGGAAATACGTTGAAGAACACTTCCAAATCATATTCGCTCATTTTCTGGACATCTTCTGGTGTCGGCAAACGGCCCAATTCCGCCGCTAAATCGCGCAATGCCAATTGCAGTTCTTTCTTGGAGTACTTTCGCCGTGGCTTGCGTATGCTCTCGCGCTCTATGTAGCCTTTGCGCTCCACTTCGGCGATTTTCTCCCTCGTTATCCGTACATAGTCCTCGTCAATGTCAATCGCCACGAAGCGACGCCCTAATTTGACCGCGACAACAGGGGTCGTGCCCGTCCCGCATAGCGCATCGAGCACGATGTCACCCTCGTTCGTGGAAAGGCGGATAATGCGTTCCATCAGTGCTTCAGGCAACTGGCAGGGATGATAGTCTCGGTCACGACGATGTTTGATGCGGTGAATATCCCACCAGATGTCAGTAAGTGGCATTTTGTCATCAATGCCTGCTGCCTTGCGCTTGCGGATACACGAGGAGCGCAAGCAGTAGTAACGGGCATCCAACTGATTTACTTCATCGTAATTAAAAGTAAAGTCCGTCGGGTGCTTGGTGTAGGACAACAAGCCATAGTGAGCAGGCATAAGCTTGCCTCGGGGTTCGGAGAGTGCGTCCCACACAATCCAATTTTGAAAATAGAGGTGTTGGTTGAGAAACGCAGCGTGATACATCGTCCACCGTGGTAGATTCAAGACGTATAGTGAACCGGTGGGCTTCAATACCCGCACATATTCCTGCAGCCATGCATTGCACCATTTGACGTATTCTTCATCCGCTCGTTCATCATCATAAACGTGATATGCTTTGTCGAGATTGTAAGGAGGGTCGGCGAAAACAAGGTCTACGGAGTTGTCGGGATACTGCTTGAGTATTTCCACTGCGTCGCCGTGATGAACGGCGTTAAACATTTTGTCACCCACCTCATTATTGGTGACAGCGCTGTATCTTGCGTCCGGTTCCAGGAAACCAGGCAACCGGTACTGTACGGTCGGCTCTAGCAGAGTTCTATCGGTACCAATGCCTTCTTTGGGACCAACGATGCCCTTGACCTCACTGGCGGGCATCTGGATGCTGGTTTGCTGAAATAGGCTGGCTTTCTTTTCTTTAGAAAGCTCAAAGTCCAACATCCGCAGGATGGTGTCGAGGACCGGAGCGGAGATTTGGGTGTAGTTGTTTGCCTGTGGCAGGTCTTTCCACACATCGGAGATAACGTAGCCATCAGGATGCATCAAATGCGCTTTGCCGCCCCAATCCTTGAGTGTCCTATTGCAGAAAGCACAATGCTGGTGGGGAAAGCGCGTTCGTTTCACATTAAAACGCTCGTTGCCTTTGGTAAACAGAAGTACAGCCGCGTGCACTGACGGCAAGCCTTGATCTCCGCGCTGTGCTGCGGACTCAATAGCAATCCAGTATTTGAAGTTTAGACGCTGGTCGAGATAAACGCCCAACTCCGGCAAGTAGTCGGGACGCCCCTGCACAAAAAGCAATCCTCCATGCTTCAGCACCCGCACACACTCGTCCAGGTATGCTTTCAGCTTACCGCAGTCCGCCAGATTGAGCGCGGCGGTGACAACTACAATAAAGTGAAAAGAATTATTACCTGCCTCTTTCAACGTCTGGCCGAAGTTTTCTCTGTCTGGATATACAATGTGCATAATCTTAGCCCTACGACTACAAGGACCTTTTTCTGCAGTGTCTTACCTACGCGACCGAAATACCTTACAACTGATTATAAACCCACCCTTGACCGCTGTCAAATCAGAAGAGGCTCTGCTGATAGGCTACCTCTCCGTCAATCCAACGGGCGGCCACACCGGGCAGCTCAGCGAGGGGGCCGCGCCGCATGGTGCAAGCGGGCAAGGAGTCGAGAAAGGCCCGGCCGTAGGATTTGGTCAGGATGCGCTTGTCCAGGATTACTACCACGCCTCGGTCGGTCTTGCTCCTGATGAGCCGGCCGAAGCCCTGACGAAGGCGCAGGATGGCCTCCGGCAGGGCGTACTGTCCAAAGGGCTCATCGAAGGTCTCGCTGCGGGCGGCGAAGACAGGGTCGCTAGGCACAGAGAAGGGTAGCCTAGCAATGACCAGACAACTTAAGGCCTCGCCCACCACGTCAATGCCCTCCCAGAAGCTGCGAGTCCCCAAGAGGACAGCACGAGGAGTGGTGCGGAAGTTCTCCAAGAGCTGATTGCGGGAGGAGCCATCGCCCTGAGTGTAGACCACGATTTCCTCCTCAGCCAAGGGGAGCGCGATGGCTTTGGAGGTGTTACGCAGTTGGCTGTAGGAGGTGAAGAGCACCAGGGTCCGCCCGCGAGTGGCCCGGCAGAGGTCAACGAGGGCCTCCTCCACCGTCTTCTGGTAATAAGACTGATAGGGCTCGGGAATGTCAATGGGCAGATAGAGAAGAGTGGAGCTGGCATAGTCGAAGGGGGAGCCGACGGCGGCTTCATTCGCTTCCCAGGCACTCAGCCGCTCCCGGATGAAATCGAACTCGCCCTCAGTGCGCAGGGTGGCCGAAGTGAGAATCACGCACTCCTTGGGCATGAAGAGGTGCTTTTGTACCAAGGGCCCCACGTGGAGGGGGGCAGCGTGCAGGGAGATCTCCCCATCCTGGGCGCTGACCTCGGCCCAATAGATGCCCGCAGGTGACGGTTGGGCGATGAGGGCGTTCATCTGTTCATACAGCTCCCGGGCACGGTTGGCGTAGCTGAGCAACTCCTGCAACAGGTCCTCTTGGTCTGGGATATCGTAACCATCCAATCCCAACAATCCGCTGGACAGGCGTTCCAGCCCCTCGCCGATGTGAAGTAGATGCCGGGCCAGATTGTCCCAGGCGATCTCCACGGTGGCCCAAGCGGGCTGCACACGGATGCCCCCCGTCAGACGGATCATTTGGTTATATGGGCCCCCGCCTTGGCTGTGTTCCTCCAAGAAAGATTCCAGCCTGTTGAAGAACTGGCAAAGGATTCGCTGGGCAGCTTCTACCTCTCCGTGCAGACTGTCAATGTGGCGCTCCATCTCCCCTTCAATGGCCTTTGGCACCCTATCATGGCAGCGGGCCAACACTTCGGCCAGGAAGCCAACCGGGTGCTTCTTACCCAAGTTTTGACTTAGCCCATTCAGTAGCCGCTCCATCCCTCCCCGATCCACGGCGAAGCTCAGTTGTCGAGTGGTGCTCTCCTCCAGGTGGTGGGCCTCGTCCACGATGAGATAGCGGTAATCGGGCAAGACGCGATTCTCGACGGCTACATCGGACAGGAGCAAGGCGTGGTTGACCACGATGAGGTGAGCCCGCTCTGCCTCTCGGCGGGCCCGGTAGAAGAAGCACCTGCCCTCTTGGCGATAGCGGCACCGCTCGGTCAGACAGGTTTCGGCGTCGGCACAGACCCGACTCCAGAGGGCCTGCTCTTTGTAGTTAGGCAGGAAGAGCTCGGCCTGGTCGCCGGTCACAGTGCTGGGCAGCCAGACCAGGATCTTGGCCAGCAGCCGCATCTCCTCAGGCGAGGAGGGGTCGCGGTGGCGAGAAGCGGCCAGTCGGCGCAGGCAGACGTAGTTGCTGCGCCCCTTGAGAAGGGCCGCCTTGAACTCAAAGGGCAGGATGCGCTGCAAGTCGGGGATGTCCTTCCCATATAATTGGTCCTGCAGGTTGATGGTGTTGGTGGAGATAACCACTCGTTCCCCGTTCTGGGCAGCGAAGTGGGCAGTGGGCAGGAGATAGGCCATGGACTTGCCCGTGCCCGTTCCCGCTTCTACAAGCACATGTTGGCTCTCGTTGAGGGCCTCGGCCACAGCCCTCAGCATCTCCACCTGTTGAGGACGATACTCGTAGCCAGGGAAGTCCTGGGCGAAGGTTCCACCTTCCTCCAGCATGGCCGCCAACCCGTCCACGTCCAAGAGCTTTCGCTCAGGGGATGGCTGTAGAGGGCGCTCGTCTTCCCTGGTGAGGAGGCTCAACGAGCCCTCACCGTCCAGGGTCCCCTTGGCTAGCAACTGTTGGCCGATGCTGCCCACGAAAGCCGAGCGGGCCTTGGTGCGCTCCAGGTCACGGAATACCTGACGGGGGGGCCAGTCTACCTGAGTCGCAAGGCGATTGATCTCTTGGATAACGCTCAAATCCAGTTTTGATGCCTGTTCCACCAGGGCCAGGAAGAGGTCCTTGGTGGCCAGCGCGTCTTCCAGGGCGCGGTGTCGAGTGGGAAACCGGATGTTCAGAGCTTCAGCTAGCTTCCCCAGGCTATAGCGAGCGACGTGTGGCAGGAGGATGCTGGCCAGTTCGAAGGTGTCAATGGCTAAGTTTCCCAGGAAGACGCCCTGGTGGTTGAGGAAACCCAGGTCAAAGGACACGCTATGGCCGACGATGGGGTAGTCCTTGACGAAGCTCAAGAGGGTTCCGATGAGCGAAGGGAGGGCGGGGGCGGCGTCTACCTCTTCTTGAGTGATGCCGGTCAACCGTTGGACCCGGTAGGGGATGGGCCTCTGGGGGTTGACCAGGCTGGACCATGTCTCCAAAACCTGCTCATCGCGAAACTTCACCACCCCAATCTCGGTGATGGCATCGCGTTCAGGATTCAACCCTGTAGTTTCCAAATCCAAAGCGACGTAGATGCGGCTCATAGCTTCGGTCCAATCAGATAGGGAGTTAATGAGGCAACAAGTCAACGAGTTAACAAGTGCCCTGTTGCTTCGTTACTCGTTAACTCGTTACTCTTTGACTCGTCACCCGAATTATACTACAAAACATCCTCAGTGGAAAGAACAATTCCATCATCGCTCCTGGCTACTGCCGTTGCCGCGCCGCCTCGAAAAGGATGACGCTAGCGGCCACCGCGGCGTTCAAGGACTCCGCCCCGCCGTGCATGGGGATGGCAATGGTGGCCGTAGCTAGCTCCATCGCCTCCTGGCTGGTCCCGTAGGCCTCGCCACCGATGATCAGGGCCGAGGGCCGTGTCCAATCCACCTCGTAGCAGGCCCGCTTGGCTCGCGCATCAGCCAATAGGACCTGAACACCAGCTAAGGCCTCGGCGATCTCCGGCCAACTCAGGGCCTCGATGGGCAGCCGAAAGTGGGCGCCCATGGCTCCTCTTACCACTTTGGGGTTGTAAGGATCCACCGTTTTCGGAGCCAGGATAACCTGTTCCACTCCCGCAGCGTTGGCCGAGCGAAGGATAGCGCCCAAGTTGCCTGGGTCGCGCAGCCGATCAACAACCAGAACTAGCGAGGGGCTAGGAGGCGGAGCCAGTTCGACGAAGGGCACGACAGCCAATACACCCTGGGGAGAGACGGTGTCGGCCATGGCTTTCATCACCTTTTCGCTCACAGCGAAAGCGGGAGCCTCCCCTCTCTGTATCTCCGCCAACAACTCCCGGCCGCCTGGGATGGCATCCACCCCCTCGCTATAAAAGACAAGAGCGGGCACGATCCCCGCTCTGAACGCCTCCTCCACCAAACGGATGCCCTCGATGACGAAGTGCCGCTCACGATAACGAACCCGTCGCCTGTAGAGGGAGCGAACATATTTGACCTTCTCGTTGGCAATGCTAGTGATCATGACGATCCAATAGTTTGTTCAACCTCTCCACCAGTTGCCTCACCGCCCCACTGTAAGCCACCACTGTCTCCGGGGGCAACCACTTCTCGTAAAAGTTCTGATGCAGGGCGGCGGCGGTGCCGAAGAGGCTTGGAAGCGCGGGATCATTTAACTCTTTACCGAGCTTGGTTGCGAATCCATGCCATTCCCCGTGAGACCTGATCTCCACGCCCCTCTCGACCGCCACAGCTTTGACGATTTCCGCCGCAGCCCCCCAGAATTTCTCGGCGGCCTGGACGTAATCGCCCTCCTCCATCAAAGTCTTGGCTTCCTTGAGGTATTTATCGTTTAACCAAAGGTAACCCTGTGCTCTCGCCATCGCTTAACCTTTTAAGTTAAGTCCCGTCGGCTCAGTATTCGATGAATTCTTCACGAAAGCCTGAAAGGTCTAATCTCTCTTCTCCTGGATTGATCTTTATATTCCAGCGTTGCATCTCTATGGCCCCAAAAAGCATATCTATCTCTTCATTTTGCTCATCCAGCCCCAACTCTTGTATTACAAGAGCCCAGCAAAATAGCCTTCTGCCTTGCAGTTCTCCATAAACAAAACAGGCTTCCTGAATGCTCCTTTTTTCGCCACCAGTTCCAACAGTAAACGGTTCTGGCAGCCGGCTCATAGACAGCCCCCCTGCCGCCTTCTTGGTTACATAGTTATGCACTGCCCCTGTATCGAATAGTGTATGGAAAGGCCTGTTGTTTGAGATGGTATCGTATGTCCTCCCCATGCTCTTCTTGCATCTCTCCATGCTAACCAAACAATCTTTACCCCTCAACCCCCGTTTTGGCCACCTCGACCAAATGGGCGAAGGCGTCAGCGTCCTCAATAGCTATCTGGGCCAGTACCTTGCGATCGAGTTCCACTCCCGCCTGTCTAAGCCCGTACATGAAGCGACTGTATGACAACCCACTTTGCCGGGCCGCGGCATTGATGCGAGCGATCCAAAGCTTTCTCATGTCACGCTTGCGATTGCGGCGATCGCGATAGGCATAGTGCAGTGACTTCAGCATGGCCTCGTTGGCGCGACGGAATAGAGCGTGCTTGGTCCCCCACTGGCCCTTGGTCAGCTTGAGGATTTTCTTATGACGCCGACGAGTCCTTGGTCCTCCTTTAACCCTTGGCAAGTTTCAAATCCCTCCTCTTGGCTTCCAGCAAAGAATCCCCTAGCGGGTTTTCTTGAGATACGGCGC
The DNA here is from genome assembly GCA_049589355.1 of Anaerolineae bacterium. GTDB lineage: Bacteria > Chloroflexota > Anaerolineae > VGOG01 > VGOG01 > JBAWAP01. The sequence goes on along the minus strand of JBAWAP010000076.1, from coordinate 3,613 downwards.
TAGCCTCTTAACACGCCTGATATCTCCCGGCGCGGTGACCACGTGCATCTCGTCGAACATGCGCTTGACGCGCTTAGACCTCCTGTGGCGCAAGTGGCTCTTGCCCCCCTTAGTGCGCAAGAGCTTGCCACGGCCGCTGTATTTGAATCTCTTGGCGGTCACTTTGTGAGTTTTGATCTTAGGCAATGAACTACCTCCTATGATGGGTGAGAGGACATCACGATGCGCCCCTACTTGGGACTCAGGATCATGAGCAGGCTGTGGCCCTCCATACGAGGCTCTTGCTCGATATCGGAAACGTCCCCTAGTTCCTCCGCGATCCTCTTCAGCATCTCCTTCCCGATCTCAGGGTAGGTGATCTCGCGCCCGCGAAAGCGGACCCGAACCTTTACCTTACAGCCACTGTTGAGGAAACGGCGGGCATCCCTGACTTTGAAGGCCACATCGTGCTCACCGGTCTTGGGGCGCAGACGAACCTCCTTGACCTCTGTCTTCTGAGCTTTCCTAGCCTTTCTCTCCCTCTTGGCCTGCTCATACAGGTACTTGCCGTAATCCATCATCCGGCAAACGGGTGGATCGGCGTTGGGAGCTACCTCGACCAGGTCCAGGTCACGAGCTCGGGTGGCTTCCAGGGCATCTTGGAAGGGCATAATCCCTGCCTGCTGACCGTTCTCGTCAATCAGCCGAACCTCTTTGGCCCTGATGCCCTCGTTGACGCGCTGTCTTCTTGCGCTGATACTCTCACCTCACAGATTAGTCTGATGGTCGGGTCTGTTGGTCCGATGATCAATGGGCCCAAGGCCAAACGTGGGCTTTGGACCAGTAGACCAACTGACTAAGAATATAACACATTTGGGCAGAGAAGTCAAATCGTAGCTCCAGTCACCCTGGCAAAGGTTGCGAATAGCCCTTGCAATGGGGCGATTCTCGGCAGGATAAGATGCCTTAGGCCTGAAAGCTGCTGCCAAACCTGCGCCAGGGTTCATGCCACCTGAAACCGGGAGCTAAATGTCGCGCTTCTCAGCGACGGCCTCTTGAGCCATTTGAATGAAATCAGCCACTGAACGCGGCCCCAGGTCCTCCTCGGTGCGCAAACGCAAGGACACCGTCCCATCCGCTACTTCCCGATCTCCCAAAACCAGCATGTAGGGTATCTTCTCCAGTTGAGCCTGGCGGATCTTGGCCTGCATGCGTTCGTCCGAATCGTCCACCTCCACGCGTAGTCTCGCCTCCTTCAGTTCGTCCCGCAACTTGTAGGCGTAGTCGTTGTGGCGGTCGGCGATGGGGATGAGTCGAGCTTGTACCGGCGCCAGCCACACCGGGAAGGCGCCTGCATAGTGCTCGATGAGAACGCCGAAGAAGCGCTCCAGGGACCCTAAGAGCGTACGGTGAACCATGTAGGGGCGATGCTCTTGTCCATCCGAGCCCACGTAGGTCATGTCGAAGCGCTCTGGCAAGTTGAAGTCGAACTGGATGGTCGTGCACTGCCACAGACGGCCCAAAGCGTCTTTGATGTGGATGTCAATCTTGGGGCCATAGAACACCGCCTCTCCCTCCATGCGTTTATGGAGGAGGTTCTTTTGCTCCAGAGCGTTAACCAGCGACCCTTCCGCCACCTCCCACGTGGCATCGTCACCGATGTACTTCTCCTTGCGCTCCGGGTCGCGCACTGAGAGCGCAATCTCGTACTCCCGAAAGCCGAAAGAGCTAAGGAGATGTAAGGCCAGATCCAGGCAGCCCAGGATCTCGTTCTCGATCTGGTCAGGCCGGCAGATGATGTGAGCATCATCTTGGGTGAAGCCCCGCACCCGCATCAGTCCGTGGAGTACCCCGCTTCGCTCATAGCGGTAAACTGTGCCCAGCTCTGCCAAACGAAGGGGCAGTTCGCGGTAGCTGCGTGTCTTGGTCTTATAGATCATGATGTGGAAGGGGCAGTTCATGGGCTTGATGAAGTACTCCTGGCCCTCGATATCCATGGGCGAGTACATGTTCTCGCGATAGAAATCCAAGTGCCCACTTGTCTGCCACAGCGATGCCTTGCCGATGTGGGGCGAGTAGACGATTTCGTACCCAGCCTTGTAATGCTCCTGGCGCCAGAAGTCCTCGATGATGGTGCGAATGTGCCCCGCTTTGGGGTGCCAGTGGATCAAGCCTGCGCCGCTCTCGTCGTGGACGCTGAAGAGGTCTAGCTCCCGGCCTAGCCTGCGGTGATCCCGCTTCTCCATCTCCTCCAGCTTCTGAAGGTGGGCCCCTAGCTCCTCCCGAGTGAACCAGACCGTGCCGTAGATGCGTTGCAGCATGGGCCGCCGCTCGTCGCCCCGCCAGTAGGCTCCAGCTATGTTCAGCAGCTTAAAAGCATCGGGGTTGATCTGGCCCGTGTTGTCCAGATGCGGGCCCTTGCAGAGATCGGTAAAGCCATCGTGTGAGTACATGGAGATGACCTCTCCTTCTTCCATATCCCTGATGAGCTCCAGTTTGTAGGGCTGGTCGGCGAATATCTCCTCTGCCTCCTCTCGGGATATCTCGCGGCGCACAAATGGCTTGTGGGCCTCGATGCTCGCCCTCATGCGAGACTCGATCTCCGCCAGATCCTCCGGTGTTAAGGAACGGGGCAAGTCAAAGTCGTAGTAGAAGCCGTCCTCGATGGGCGGCCCGATGCCCAGCTTGGCGTCGGGGAACATCGAAAGCACTGCCTCAGCCATGACGTGGGATGTGGAGTGCCGTAGCCTTTCAAGGTCATACCCTTCTTGTTTTTTGGCTTGTTTCTCAGCCATGATAATCCTCCTTACGTAATCGAAAGTTTAGTAAAATCGAGCAGCATTGCAGTGCCGGTGTCGTCTTCAGTCATCTCGATCACCTCCCCTAGATAAGCTTGCAGTAGAGCTCTCTCTAAATCAAAAACCCCTCGCCTTTGGGGCGAGAGGTTCTCCTCACGCGGTTCCACCCAACTTCAGTCAATGGATAAATCCACCGACACACTTATTTGGCCACTAACGGAGTGCCTCCGTAGCCCCATACTCGGTCAGGTCAGCCTTTCTGGAGCCCAGCTCACAGGTGGTTTTCCTTGAGTTCGCTGCTAGAGGGGCTTGCAATCAGTGACCCCTCCTCCCTGAAGCCCTACCCTCAAGTACTCGTCCTGGTCATCGCTTTTGGTTAATATCGCTTATGCCTCTAACACAATGGCAATGATGGCCTGTCAGGTGATCTGGGGTGCAGAAAACGGCTTTGCCAATTCCGCACCTTGATCTCAACCCCAAAGACACCCATCCCCATGACATCCTTCTAACCGGTGATTCCACAGCAGAAGCATTAACTGTAGCCAGACATACTGTTATACACAGCCGCTGGCGTTGGCATCACCATTCTCCTAAGGATATTCGTTGATCATGCAGAACTGCCCAAACATAGGCCGGTCCTCTGACAGTCCTATTAATCACACCTGGCCCATCAATGGGGACCATTTGATATGCTTTTATAAAATTACTTTGTAACTGCTCAGGCTGAACAGCCACAGAAGGTGCTATTAGGCTCAACTGTCATTGCGAGCGAAGCGAAGCAATCTCCTTGTGCCATCGGTTGAGATTGCTTCGTCGCTGTGCTCCTCGCAATGACG
>JBAWAP010000075.1:0-17379 GCA_049589355.1 Anaerolineae bacterium | reverse complement strand
GGGTAATCGCGGTAATAAATGGACTCCAATGCGGTGCGCCCGATTCCTGGAATCGCGAAGATGGATTCCACCACCACCACACCGCCAAGCAGGTAAGCCATTTGCTGACCGACGATGGCCATGACAGGCACCAAGGCATTACGAAACGCGTGGATGAAGACCACCTGGTGTCGCTGCAATCCTTTAGCGCGAGCCGTGCGAATGTAGTCTTTGGATAGGACTTCGAGCACGGCTGAGCGTGTCATTCGCATGATATAACTGGCACTGCCGCCTGCCAGGGTGATGGTGGGCATGAACATCAACTTCAGGTTGCCAAGAGGGTCTGTAGAAAAGGGAACATAACCTGTCGGCGGCAGCCACCGAGCCTTAATACTGAGTAACAGAACCAGAAGTGTGCCTGTCCAGAAGTCGGGCATGGACAGGCCAACCAGCGCTACCGAGCTGGCCGTGTAGTCGGCGGCAGTATTCTGTCTGAAAGCCGCAGTCACACCCAGCGGTATGCCGATAAGAGCTGCCAAGAAGAGCGCCAATCCTGTTAACTCTGCAGTGACCACCAAACGGCTCGTAAGAAGGTAAGAAACCGGTAGCCCAGTTCGCAGGGAGAGGCCCAGGTCGCCCCGCAGCAGCGAGGAGGCCCAGTTAGCAAATTGCAGGTGCAAAGGCTGGTCCAACCCGAATATGCGCCGCAACGCGATAGCGGCTTCTGGGGATGTTTGTATCCCCAGAAGCACGTCTACCACGTCGCCAGGAATCAGGTGGATCAGCAAGAACACGACTACAGATATACCTACCAACACGGGCAAAAGTAGAAGCAGACGATAGGTGATATATCGCGCCATCGTGATCCTTACTTATCCAGCCACGTATCAACAAAGGTGATCTTGGTCTGGTTGGGCATGTGCCTGTAGCCCTTGACGTAATTCCTCACGGCCTCGTACTGCTCGTACAGGAAGAAGTAGGCCACGGGGGCCTCTTCAGCGACGGTCTTCTGAATCTCGTCGTAGAGAGGCTTCCGTTCCTCTTCTGTGACGAGGGTCCGGGCCTTATCGAGAAGCTCGTCCACGCGCGGATTGTTGTACGCCCACAGGTTATACTGCCCCTTGGAATGGTAGTGGTTGTACAGCCATTCATCTGGATCGGTCGCGCCCATCCAGCCGACGATGGCTATCTCGAAGTTGAACGTGTTGAGGATGTCATCGAGATAGGTGCCCCATTCTACCGGAACTACCTCCACCTCTATGCCGAGTGGCGCTATCGCTTCCTTGACCATCTGCGCGGCATCAATCTGTGCCTTGTAGGGCGCGCCACACTTCAGGACGGCGGAAAAGCCGTCTGCATACCCGGCTTCAGCCATAAGTTGTTTGGCTTTCTCGAGGTCGGGCTTATCGTAGAGGCCGCAGTCGTAAAAGGCCCAGCTCCAGGGCGCGATGCAACCGCAGGTCTGAGCATAACCATGCCCGTAGAGCACCGCATCGGTCATGGCCTTCCGATCCAGAGCCATGGAGATGGCTTGACGGACCTTCATGTTGTCGAAGGGCGGGTTCCTCAAATTGAAGAAGAGAAAGTCATACAACGTGGCCAGGCCACCTTCCAGCCGAAGGTCCTTATTCTCCTTAAGGATGTCAATGTCCTTCTGAGGGATTTGATCCGCGTAGTCCACGTTGCCCGTGACGATGTTGTCCGTGCGAGAGCGGTCCTCTGGCAGGGGGATAAACTCGATGCCATCGAGATAGGGCCTGCCCTTCTGCCAATAATCCGGGTTCTTCTCCACCACCGTCCGGGTGTTGGGAATGTTCTCCACGAACTTGAAGGGGCCTGTGCCTATCAGGGTCGTCCTTAGATCTACCTCTTCCGCTATCCCCTCTGGCACTACAGCAAGCATGGCGCTTGCTACGTAACTTAGCAACGGTGAGAACGGATGCGATAGGTGTAGGATCACAGTGTTATCGTCCGGTGTCTCGATGCTCTCCACCGCCTCGATGTAATATGCCCGGGGACACCCCACGTCGGGATCCTTGACCCGTTCCAGGGAGTATTTTACATCGGCCGAGGTCATCTCGCGCCCGTTGTGGAATTTGACGCCACGCCGCAAGTGGAACACGTAAGTGAGAGGATCCTCGATCTCGTAAGATTCTGCCAGGCATGGCCCGATTTTCATCTCGGGTGTAAAGCGCAGCAGGCCCTCGTATACCTGCTCCCAGATCAGGGAGGAAGAGTAGGAGGAACTTGTGAAGATGTCCAGGCCAGCGACATCAGCTTGGATGGCAACCTTCAAAACTCCTCCGTATTTGGGTTGCTCGGGGGCGGGGGTCGGTGTCGCCGGCACGGGGGTTGGCTTCTCCGGGACGGGGGTCGGTGTCGCCGGGACGGCGGTGGGGGTGGCGGGCCCAGGGCCACACGCGGACACGATCAGCACGATCACCAGCCCAAGTAGTGCAACAGCTTTTTTTGCCCAGTTGATACTCATTTAATACCTCCTTATTTTAATGAAAGATTCGATCATCCAATGCCCTCATATACCCTACATCCCTACATCGTACTGCCCTCCTTTCAACTGAAAGTTTCGATGGGGTAACTGCTCAGCCTGTCATTCTGAGCGAAGCGAAGAATCTCGTTTGTGCGAAGAACGAGACCCTTCGCTTCGCTCAGGGTGACACCAAAAGCGTCCAAATCTGCCAAGGCTGAGCAGTTACTCAATGGGCTAAATACCTCTTGCCCCCTGTCGCCTGAATTAAGGGGAGTTATTCAGTCCCAGATTGTGTCCCGAACACTCTTAGGGCGTTCAAGCCCCACAACTTCTCCTTCTGTGCCTGGCTGAGGTGGGCAAATCGCACGCGGGCCATCTCAAACTCCTGATCGTAGATAGGACTGCGACTGGCGAAGAGCACCCGTTCCTCTCCAACCTCAGTCGTTATCTCTTCGAGAAAGTCTTCGCGATACGTACCCGCTGTCTGAATGACGACGTTGGGGCACGCCTCTAGCATGCGCCGGGCTTCGAATTGCAACATGCCGCTGATGTTGATCTGACCTCCATTGCAGGCAACGAGCTTTACAGCAGGGAACCGGGACGCTATATCGCGGACCTGTGTCGGATGAGACACGCGCAAATGTCCGGCGTTTAACACGACTGGTTTGTCGTAACGACTGACCTCCTGCAGCACTGGAACCACAACCTCGTCGTTGGCCTGAAAGTTTTCTTCCCAGGGATCCAAATAAAGGCCACTTGCCCCAAGCTCTTCAAAGCCCCGTTGCACCTCGGCGACTGCCGCTTCGCCCTGCCACGGATCAACGCGACATAGACCCCAGAATTGAGCGGGGTACTTCTGGACAGCCTCGGCCACAAGCTCGTTCATGGGGGCGAGGTGGTAGTCGCGCGGCTTGACCGGGACAAGCACCGCCTTGTCAATCCCCAAGCGATCCATATTGGCGCGAATTTCCTCGAGCGATTGCCCGTAGCCGAACAGGCACGGGCCTAGATAAACGTGTGCATCTACAATCATAGCGAGTCTCCGCCTGCCGTTACGTTGTCAAGGATTTGCTTGATGTTTCGATAAAAAAGGGCCTCTTGCTCCTCTGCTGTCAGCCCAGCCATCTTGACCTTGTGTACCTCAATGGTCAGGTCGCAGCCTGGGCCGTCACTGGCATATAGCACCCGTGAGGCCCCCACGCGCTCTACCGCCTCTTTGATGAGTTGCGGGTAGGGCATGGCTGAGGTTTCGAGAATGATGTTAGGATAGCGTTCTGCCACTCGTATGGCATCCTTCACATGAAAGTAACCGCCGCAATGCCCAAGGATGATGGTAGCCTCAGGACAGGCTTCGGCGGCCTGAGCGACCTGAAGGGGAAGTGTCAATTCTTCATCGCCGCAATGGAACAGTACGGGAGCCTTGTAACAGGTGGCCAGGCGAATCATGTCAATGGTTTCCGTGCCACCAGGGTGGCACAGGTTGCCAACGGGATGTAGCTTCAGACCCTTGAAGCCGTACTCTTCCATGGCCTTCTCGAAGAGGCGCTGGGCCTTCTCGCCCCCACGGGGGTTCATCCGCGCATAACCGATCAGCCGGTCTGGATACTTTTGCACAGCTTCGGCGATGTATTCGAGCGTCCCCTCTACATCGGGTGCGTCACCGTACGTCATGATGATGCTCTTGTCCACCCCTGCCTCATCCATAAGGCGAATGATGGTTTCCGGCGGATCGTACCACCCGAACCTATCTACATGGGTATGAGAATCAATGATCATCTTAAACTCCATCCTACCTACTGGACATTGGCGTTTTTTGTTCGTAGTGACGACTTTAGTCGTCCAAGCGCGCCGGGAGCGACTGCCGGGAGCGACTGAAGTCGCTACTACAAGCGCCGTATCTTGTGTTTTTCAAAGTATTGAACCCAAGATGCGGTATCTTAAAAATTCGCCAGACTCCAGTACCTAATTGTGCTCAGTCCTAACCTGTTGAAAGGCTACCATCCTCCTGGCCCTTGCTGCTTCGGCCATCTGGTTTGTCCCCATCCGGCCGATCCCCTTCTATACGAAGTAGATGATGGCTAGCTCCATCATCTACTCTGATGCTCTTCCCCCTCGTGCATCCTCTCGGCTAGTTACTCGCTGTCACTCCGGGTTCTGAGTATGTACCTATGCCGTAACCGTCAGGGAGCAGGCTCCCCAGTGAGCCGGTTACTATGCAAAAACAACGGAAGCCAACATCTTCCTGATTCAATAAGGAGAAATTTGGCTTTCAACGTCGTGTGCTGACCTCCTGCATTAGCTACCGGTTGCGATGACAGCAACGATGGCAAAGTATTGATGATTATATCACAACGAGTTCAAATGTCAAGGCTTGATTGGCCCTACAAATCCTCGCGCCTTGAACGGTTACTAGCTCCTCCATCTCGTGACTCATCGGTTGTCATGCTCCAGATGTAGGTCAGTTTGAATTTATCTGCTCAGGTGCAACGCACTTTTGCCACAGAATCAAGCTGATTCGAAGTGCAATCTGGTCAAGCGAGCCATTGAAATCGTGTGAACAAGTGCGTTGCACCTTATGGCTGAGCAGTTACGTTTGAACTTTGCCAAACCCCGGTCAAACAGATTAGGCTGACCGGGAAAGGCCCAAAGCAGCCACGTAACCGAACCCGCCCAAATATAAGAGCAAGAAGGGCACAGCATAGTGATTGCCTTTCGCCAAGGCCACTATCACGGTGATCAGAGAATACAGGCCCAACAGAACCTCGCCTAGCGTCATCCGGCTGACAGGCAAGGCATAGGGACTCTTGGCCCAGCGATCAGTGCGTCCTTCGAGGCCGAACTTGGGCGTGCGTTGGAAACGGTTGGGCCGCCTGGTCAGGGCTTCACCAACGGCCAAAGCGTTGTTCAAAGCTATCCCCGTGCCTAGCAGAGCCAGGAGGGGAAAATAGGCCAGCCTTCGACGCCAGTCGGGATAAGTATCCCACTGGGAGAGCATGAAAACTAAGGGCGGCCCAAGGCTGCCCAGGCCGAGATAGAATAGCGGAAGGCCCGTCATGCCCTGCCCAAGCAGCAAGGGCAACGTCAGGAGCAACAAGATTAGCATTAGAGGGTGGATCAGATAGTTGCTCAGATGGATCAGCCCCTGCAGGCGCACAAAGGCCGGCCGTCGTACTCTCACCAGGGCACGCCAGTGCTTCAGGAGACATTGGATGGAGCCTTTGGCCCAGCGGAACTGTTGGCGCTTAAAGGCGTTGATCTGGGGCGGGATCTCGGCCGGGGAGGCCAGGTCTGGCAAATAGAGGAATTCCCAACCGGCTAACTGGGCCCGGTAGCTCAGGTCCAAGTCCTCGGAGAGGGTATCGCCCTGCCAGCCTCCGGCTTCCTCGATGCATCTCTTTCGCCAGACGCCCGAAGCGCCGTTGAAGTTCATGAAGAGCCCTGAGCGCTGGCGGGCCGTCTGCTCGACCACGAAGTGGCCGTCCAGGGCCAGGGCCTGGGCCCTGGTCAGGGGCGAGTAATCGGCATTGATGTGGCCCCAGCGGGCCTGGACCAGCCCCAGGCGAGGCCGGCCCTGAAAGTGGGGGATGATCCGCCGCAGGAAATCCGGGTTAGGCACGAAGTCGGCGTCGAAGATGGCAATGAAATCCCCCCTGGCCGTTTCCAAGCCTCGCTGTAGGGCCCCGGCCTTGAAGCCCGTCCGCTCAGGGCGGTGAATAAGCACGATGTCAATTCCCTGCCTCCGATAATAATCCACGCGGGCTTGAGCCAGCGTCGTCGTCTCATCGGTGGAATCGTCCAGCACCTGGATTTGGAGCCTGTCTTGGGGATAGTCCAGGCGGGCCACGGCATCAATCAAGCGTTCCACCACGTGGAGTTCGTTGTAGACAGGCAACTGCACCGTCACCGGGGGCGCGTTCGTCAGGGGAGGGTGGGGCTGGTGCTCGCGCCGATGGCGCAGGTAGAGCAGCACTATGATCAAGGAGTTGAGCCCATAGATAGCCAAAAGCACTGCCGTGAACCCGTAAACGATCGTCAAAACCGACAAAGTGTACCTCCAGTGTTGCCTTCCACACGGTTGGATAGTATACCATTATTTGGCGATTGTGACAAACGTCGTATTGCCATTTAGCCTGAAAGTGATATAATACCCTTTGGTTAGGGTTGCTATTTAAGAATTCAGCCCAGTTGTTGCGTTACTTGCAACACGCCTCCTGTATAGTGATGATGAATCACAGAACAGGAGGCGTACAATGGCACGGAGGACGAGCAACCGACAGTTGGAAATGATCGCCCAGGCAGTGCAGAACAACCCGGATAAGCGCGCGGGATTCATCGCTCGAAAGCTTGGTTTGCACCGTTCATCAGTGATGCGGGTACTACCAGCATTGGAGGAGGCTGGTATCCTGCTGGCAGAAGACGATCATGGCCGGCTTTTCTATGTTGGACGGCAAAAATCCTGAACGCGGCGAGGCGAAAATGTTGCGGAATGGACAAGAAAGTGTGATATAATAGTAGCAGATATCATCTCTGTTGCACCGGAGGTGAATGTATGGAACGTGCAGTCGGTAAGGCTGAACGATTGTTACAAATCGAGGCCCTTCTGCTTGAGTATACCGAGGGTCTGAGCCAGGCTGAGGTTGCCCGACGCATAGGCGTGAATCGCTCGACGATCTATCGCTACCTGCCCGATCTGACGGCGCGGTTTGCAGTGTATGAAACCGACGATGGACGGCTGGCCATTGACCGCGATCACTACCTTCTGAACGTGCGGCTGACTCTGCACGAGAGCATGGCCCTGCATCTGGCGGCCCGGCTGATGGCCACGCGCACCGACAAGCAGAACCCCCATGCCGCCGCTGCTCTCCGCAAGCTGGGCCTGGCTTTGGAGAAACTGGCTCCTCGCGTGGCGGAACACCTGAAGGCCTCGGCGGAGGTGATGGAGGACCTGGCCCGACGCCACGACCCTGTCTACCTGCACGTGCTGGAGACGTTGACCCGGGCCTGGTCTGACTGCCGGGTGGCCCACCTCTGGCACCGGATGCCCGATGGTCGGGTGTTCGACTACGACTTTGCCCCTTACTTCATCGAGCCCTACGCTGTGGGCCAGACGACTCACGTCATCGGCTGGCGAGAGTCGCCCGGCGCGCTGCGCACCTTCAAGCTGGAGCGGATCCAGCGCATCGAGCTGACGGACAGGGAGTACACCATCCCCGATGATTTTGATCCCCGCGAAAAGTTGGCCGACGCCTGGGGCATCTGGTACACCGAGGTAGAGCCGGTGGAGGTGGTGCTCAAGTTTCATCCGCGCGTAGCGCAACGGGTGCGGGAAACGCGCTGGCATCGCAGCGAGCAGGTGGAGGAGCAGCCGGATGGAAGCTTGATCTGGCAGGCGTGGGTCGCCGAGCCCCAAGAGATGGTGCCCTGGATTCGAGGCTGGGGCGCGGATGTGGAGGTGGTGGGGCCGAGGGAGTTGCGGGAAATAGTGACTCGACACGTGCGGGCCCTGGCCAATATCTACGGCGTGCAGCCCCCCCAACCAGACTCACCGCTGGAACGGCTGCTGCGCTGCTGGGGAAAAACCGAGAAAACGACACGTGATTTTCACCCTGCGCTTTTTCACATGCTCGACGCAGGGCACGTGGCTCAAGTGCTCCTATGCCCTCCAGCATCTTCCCGCTGGCGGGGGGTCTTGGCCACAGCTCTGGGTGCTGAACCAGAGACACTGGGAGTGTGGCTGCCATACGTGATCGCTATGCACGACATCGGCAAAATCTCTGCCGCCTTCCAATCGCAGATCGAGTCACAGCATGAACGGTTGAAAGCTGAGGGATTCCCCTTCAAGGGATGGCGCACTAGCCTCAAAGTCCATCACTCACAGGTTGGACAGGTCTACGTTCAACAGTGGGAAGCATCGGAGTTGACGTTGTCGGATAATTTCCGACAGATGTGGGTGGATATGGTCGGCGGGCACCACGGGCAATTTCGCCACAGCAGTGGCGTGAGAAAAACACTTGTTCGCCTGCAAAAGTACGAGCCTCCGCTGTGGCAGCAACTGCGCGACGTTGCTGCTCAAGCCTTGCAGGAACACTTCCTCGCACCCGCTCTCTACACGCTGACACAACCCGACAACATCTCTACCGCAACGATGGCCCTGACCGGCTTCACCATCCTTTGCGATTGGTTAGGTTCGGATGAGTGCTTCTTTCAGCCCGCGTCCGATTTTGATCTGGAAAGGTACATTCCAGAGAGCCAGAAGCGTGCCCAACGCGCTGTAGAGGCGGCCGGCTTCCTTGAACGTTCTCACAGCCGTGCTCCCATCCTGTTCACTGCCCTGTTTCCCGACAAGCATCCCCCGCGCCCACTGCAAGAGGCGGTAGACGCGATTCCAGAGGAAATCCTCGCCACGCCGTGTCTGGCCATCATCGAGGCTCCCACCGGTGAGGGAAAGACCGAGGCGGCGCTGGCCCTGGCGCACCGACTGGCGCAGGCAAGCGGCACCGACGAAATGTACTACGCGCTCCCCACCACGGCCACCAGCAACCAGATGTTCGTACGCTTGCAAGAGCATCTCCATGACCGCCTGAACTTGCCGACAGAAATCAAGCTCATCCACGGCCAGGCGTTCCTGATGGAAGACGACCTTCGTATCGAGCCATTGGACAATGCCGAGCAGGCTGATCAGGACGCGATGGTTGAGTGGTTCACTTCCAAGAAACGTGCGATCTTGGCCCCTTTTGGCGTCGGTACCGTAGATCAGGCCGAACTAGCCGCCCTCAACGTCAAGCACAATGCGCTGCGTCTGATGGGGCTGGCTGGCAAGGTCGTGATTTTCGATGAGGTGCATGCTTACGATACCTACATGACCACCATTGTAGAGACGCTGCTTCAGTGGCTTTCGGCCCTGGGCACATCGGTCATCATCCTTTCGGCCACACTGCCCCAGGCGCAGCGGGCGGCATTGGCGCGCGCCTACGGCGCGGATGTGCAGGCCTCGCCAGAGCAGGCGCAGGCTTACCCCAGCTTGTGGCTCTTTAGCCAGACCCAGCCGCCGTATCACACCACACCTTCGGCCTACCAACCTGATCGGCGACTCGCTGTCCGGTCGCTGCATCTAGCAGAAGACGCCTCTCAAGCCAAAGCCCAGTGGCTGCTTGACGCTGTCGCTGAAGGCGGCTGCGCCTGTTGGATCACCAACACGGTGGCCCAGGCCCAACAAGTCTTTGAAGAGTTGACCAAAGATGAGCGATCAGGCGACATAGATCTGACGTTGTTGCACGCCCGCTTCCCTTTGGAAGATCGACAGACCAGGGAGCGACAACTCAGTGACACATATGGCCCAAACGGTGATCACCGCCCCAAGCGCGGTATCGTCGTAGGAACGCAAGTCCTGGAGCAGAGCCTGGACCTGGACTTTGATGTGATGGTCTCCGATCTCGCGCCGGTGGACCTGTTGCTACAACGTGCCGGTCGCCTGCAACGCCACGACCGCACGCGCCCGGCTTCCTACGCTGACCATCCGACATTGTGGATCAACACCGAACTTGACTCCGCCGGCGAGTTGGACCTGGGCGTCAATCGCTGGATTTACGATGCCTTCCTGCTGCGGCAGACCTGGCAGGTTCTACAGTGCCGTGACAAGATCAGCTTACCTGGCGACTATCGGGAATTGGTGGAGGCCGTATACGGGATCACGGAAGTCTCGCTGGACAGCCCTCTGGCTGAAGCGTGGGGCAAGCTGCAAATAAAGCGATCTGATGCTATGAAAGAGGCGAAGGAACGGTTGATACCGGAACCCGACCCCGAATGGTCGTTTTGTCCCCGCGTGGCCAAGCTTACCTTCGAGGAAGACGAGACCGGTGCCTCCTGGGTTGTCGCCCAGACCCGCCTGGGTCGGGAAAGCGTCAACCTCATCCCGTTGGAGCGGGAAGGCGACATGGCCCGTCTTTCCCCCACTGGAGAGATGGTGGCCCTGGATCGCCGCGCGTCGCGGGAGATGCAGTTGAGCCTGTTGCGCCGCCACCTGCGGGTTAGCCGTCCGGAGATCGTCCGGGCGCTCAAAGAAGCACCGCTGCCCAAGCTGTTCACCAAGTCGCCCAAGCTCAAAGGGTACTATCCTCTTTGGTTGACTGATGGGAAAGCGGAATTCCCGTTGGAAAAAGGCAAGTTAGTTGTAATCCTTGACGACGAGTTAGGTCTCGTCATCCACAAAGAGAAAGGAGCATAGTCTATGACACAATCCGAACCTTCGTTTAACCTGTGGACTGAGCCGTGGATCACATTGGAGCGCACCGACGGCTCGTTGGCGCAAACAGGCATTCAGGAAACGCTGTTGCGGGCCGGTGATTTCCGCGCCATCTATGATCCCTCGCCGCTGGTCATCGTCGGCATTCACCGGCTACTCATGGCTGTCCTTCAGGACGCGCTCGAACCACAGCGTCCGGACGATCTGCATCGCCTATGGGCGGAGGGGCACTTCCCGGAGGCTGAGGTTCGCGCCTTTGGCGAACGGTACGCGCCCCGCTTCGACCTATTCTCCGTGGACGCGCCTTTCCTGCAAAGTGCAGACCTGCCGCGAACGCCGTCCAAGCGGGCCAGAACTAAGACAGTCACATATCTGATGCCCCAGATCCCTGCTGGCAGCGCGGTAACGCACTATCGCCACGGCGTGGCGGAGGACAATGCCTTCTGCCCGACGTGTGCCGCCCGAGGTCTGCTTATCATTCCCGCGTTTGCCACCTCTGGCGGAGCGGGAATCAAACCCTCCATCAATGGCGTGCCGCCTATCTACGTTCTGCCCGGTGGTGAGGCGCTCTTCGAGAGCCTGGCGGCTTCACTGGTGTTGCCACCCTATCAACCCAAGGCCGCCTCCACCGCTGAGGACGCCGTCTGGTGGAGACGAGAGCCTATTGTCGAACTCAAGGCCATCGTACACGAGGTGAGCTACCTGCATAGCCTCACCTTCCCCGCGCGTCGCGTGCGCCTGCATCCCGAACTGCTGCACAAATCTTGCTCCCGCTGCGGACAGGAGAGCAAGTGGGGTGTGCGCACGATGATCTACGAAATGGGCGAAAGCCGCCCCAAAGATGCGCCGTTCTGGTTTGATCCGTTCGCGGCTTACCGTATACGCGACAAAATGGGTCCGGTACCCGTCCGTCCCCTGGAGGGCAAGGTGCTATGGCGCGAGTTCGCGTCTCTGTTTCTGCCGTCCCCCGTTGATGAAGGAGCAAAGGGTCGCACGCAGCCGCCGAGCGTCCTCTATCAGTTGGCCGAAGAGGGCCTGTGTGATGATGTGGACATCTATCCGTTCCGCTGCATCGGGATACGCACCGATATGCGGATGAAGGTCTTCGAATGGCTCGACGCCGGCTTCGATGTGCCGGTCTCGCTTCTCCACGACTTTGAAGGCAGCGAAGAAGTGCGCCAAGCCATCAGCTTTGCCGCCGACTGCGCCGGCATCATCAGCAGCACCTTCCGCAAAACCTTCCTCAGCGAAGACGGCAGGACCGAACACCACGAAACCCTGCGCCGTCGCATGGTGAACGCTTATTGGGCTGCGTTGGCTGCCCCCTTCCGCGATTTCGTGCTGGCCGTAGCCGAACCCGAAACGCGGGAAGCTACCCGCCGCGCCTGGGTGGATCGCGTGGTCGCGGAGGGCAAAGCAGCTTTCAAGACCTACTCCGAGATGACAGGCAGCGACGCGGCGTCGCTGCGGAAGCGCGTCACGGGCCGCAGGATCTGCGACTTCCGATTGAACACAAAACGAAAGGAGCAGTTACACGATGAGTGAACCGAACTTTGACCCCAGAGTCACCGAGTTTTGCGAGCGCCTGGAACAACTCGACGCCGGTGAGCGGGCGCGTCTCAAGCGGAATGCCGGGCGCACCTTGGCTGAATCCCACAACGTGCTGGGCCTCTTCTTCCGGCTGCTGCCGCCCAATGTGCCGCAGTACCAAGAACAGACCTACTTCCTGGTTGCTACTCTCTTTCCTCTGGCAGAGGGAGGCGACGTGGAGAACCTGGGCCACTCGCTTTACCTGGCGCGAGATGAGAAGTATGCCCAAGGTCTTGACCGGCGGGTGGAAGTCCTGCTGGACGCGGATCGGGAGCAACTGCCCTTCCGCTTGCGACAGGCTATCCGCTTTCTGGATAGCAAGCGTGTCGCTGTGAATTGGCCCCACTTGTTGCAGGACTTGCTTGCCTGGGATCATCCCAAGCGATACGTGCAGGAAAACTGGGCCCGCGCCTATTTTGCGGGTGAATAGCTACATTGACCCGGAGGGTCTCCAAAACAACTTTTCAAGGAGGATATAGACCATGTTGATCCAAATCCATATGTTGCAGAATTATGCACCATCGAATCTGAACCGCGATGATACCGGTTCCCCCAAGAACGCCTACTTCGGCGGCGTATTGCGAGGCCGCATCTCCAGCCAGTGCCTCAAGCGCAGCATTCGCATGTCGGAGACCTTCGCGAAAGCTTTCAAGAACGGTGAACTGCTAGCCGTTCGCACCAAGCGCTTGCCTGGCCTGATTCGTGACGAATTGAAGGCGATGGATGTAGATGATGACATCATCAAGGACATCGTCATTCGCGTGCCGGAAATCGGTAGCGAATCAGGCCGGGGCCGGGGCAAGGTGGAGGAAGACCAGGACAGCGAGGACGGAGTCCTTGAGACCCGACAGCTCATCTTCATTGGCCCAAACGAACTGCGTCCACTGGCCGAAAAGCTGTTGGCCCTCTACCAGGAGCAAGAGGCGAAAAAATGGGCCGATATGAAAATCGAAGACATCACCAAAGCTGTAGGCGCGAGCCTGCCTCGTTCCGTGGACGTGGCGATGTTCGGACGGATGACCACCTCCTACGCCTTCGAGGACGTGCAGGCCGCCGTGCAGGTCGCCCACGCTCTCTCCGTCAACGCGTTGGAGCAGGAATTCGACTACTTCACCGCCGTGGACGATATCTCCGGCGAATCCGGTGCGGGCCATATCGGCGATGTGGAGTATAATAGCTCCACGTACTACAAATACTTCAACGTCCACTGGGAGGAGTTGTGCAAGAACCTGGGCAATGACACCGAAGTAGCCCGGCGGGCGGTGCTGGCCCTGCTCGAAGCGGCGGCCACGGCGCAGCCCTCCGGCAAACAGAACACCTTCGCTGCCCACAACCTGCCTGATCTTATCTTGGTAGAGGTGAGGGAGAAGAACTTGCCCGTCAGCTACGCTAACGCTTTCCTCAAGCCGGCTCGCCAAGATCGTAAGCACACGCTGATGGACGACGCCGTCGCTAAGTTGGATGACTATGTGGCCCGTATCGGCACGACCTTCGATCTGAAGAAAATAGACCAACGCGCCATGACCACTGTGCAGGACTATACTTTGCCAGAGGCGGAGGTCATGCCCTCACTCTCAAAGTTGCAGGAGTGGCTGGCGGCGCTTCTGCCGGAGGGATAACCCTATGGCCAACACGCTGTTTTTACGGCTGGAAGGCCCGCTGCAATCCTGGGGAGAACGCGGACGCTGGAGCGTCCGCGACACCGCGCCAGAGCCGACCAAGTCCGGCGTCATCGGCCTGCTAGGTTGTGCCCTGGGCATCAACACCGACGAGGCATTGCGACAGCTTTCCCAATCGTTGCGGATGGGCGTGCGTTGCGATAAGCCGGGCACGCATCTCATTGACTATCACACCGTCGGCGGTGGGTATCCCTATCCCGCCCTGCTGACCGCAGAAGGCAAGCCCAAGTTGAGCAGTGGTCGCCCGCACACCGAGGAGACTTGGCGCCATTACCTTTGTGATGCCTCGTTCCTAGTTGCTTTGCAGGGTGTGCCTGAGTTGATCGCCTGTCTAGCTGACTCCATTCAGTCACCGCACTGGCCCATCTATCTGGGACGCAAATCTTGTCCACCTAGCCGCCCGCCTTTCGACGGCGTGGGGGATTTCCCCGATCTGGAAACTGCTCTCTGTGCGCGTCCCCCTCATCCGTTACCCAGAGAGGCCGAGACTGTTGAAGTGCGTGCCGTCATCGAAAGTAGCCCGGGTGAGGGCATACGCCGCCGGGATGAAATCGCCTCGCACTCGCGGCGCACGTTTGCGCCCCGCTACACCTGCGAGAAGCGTCTGTCACTTTCCACCTGCGTTAAGGAGGCCGACCCATGTACCTCTCCCGACTGATCCTTAACCCGCGCAACCGCCGCGTGCAAAAAGAGGTAGCCGCCCCCTACCAGATGCACCGTAGCCTGATGAAGGCCTTCCCCGACGACCTGGAGCCGGAAGCCGAGCGCGTCCTCTTCCGCCTGGACACCAATCCGCGCACCGACGCGCTGACCCTGCTGGTGCAATCGCTGACGTTGCCCGACTGGTCATGGCTGGCGGAGCCGGAGGCGCGCGGTTACCTCTTACCGGTGGACGAACCCAACCCGGCCGTCAAACCCTTCGACCTCAACCTGGCCCCCGGCCAGGTGCTGGCCTTCCGACTGCGGGCCAATCCTACCGTCAAGCGCAGGTTTGACGATGAGACGCACAAAAGGGTGGGCCTCTACCGCGAGGAAGAGCAGATCGAGTGGCTGAAGCGCAAAGGCGAGCAGGGCGGCTTCCGCGTGCTCTCTGTCCGCACCAGCAACCAGGACAC
Source organism: Anaerolineae bacterium (assembly GCA_049589355.1). Taxonomy (GTDB): domain Bacteria; phylum Chloroflexota; class Anaerolineae; order VGOG01; family VGOG01; genus JBAWAP01. The sequence continues at coordinate 2,286 of JBAWAP010000075.1, read as the reverse complement.
CGTCAACGGGTATGTGCGCCGCGATGAGGAGCGCCATAAGCTGAAGCTGCTGGCCGTCCAGTTCGACGGCCTGTTGCAGGTAACGGATCCCGACCGACTGTGTGAGACCGTCCGCCGGGGCGTGGGCAGCGGCAAAGGGCTGGGTTTTGGCCTGCTCTCCCTGGCCCAACCACAAGCGTGAGAATCGTCAGACCTGACGGGTTTCCCAAAACCCGTCAGGTCTCCCAACAACGTACAAGCCCGGGTTTGTACCTTAACAATCGAAAGGGGTTTGTACCATGCGTGATCTACACGAACTGCCCAAGTTGCGCGACAGCTTGAGCTATCTCTACCTGGAGCACGTCCGCGTTCAACAAAAGCACAAGGCCGTCGAGTGCGTAGACAAAGAAGGTCGCACCATGATCCCCGCCGCTGCGCTATCGGTGTTGATGCTTGGCCCCGGCACCGTCATCACCCACGCTGCCATCAAAGCCCTGGCCGATAACGGTTGCCTGGTGGTCTGGTGTGGCGAGGATGGCACGCGTTGCTACGCTCAGGGCGGCGGGGAGACGCGCAAAGCCTACCACCTACTGAAACAGGCTGAGCTAGTCAGCGATCCCCAGAAACGGCTCGAGGTGGTGATGCGCATGTACCACTACCGCTTTGGAGGGGAACTGGACCCGGATCTGAATCTGTTCCAGATTCGCGGCAAGGAAGGCGCGCGCGTCCGCAACGCTTACGCCGAGGCCAGCCGCGCCTATGGCGTGCCCTGGTGCGGACGGTACTATGATCGCTCAAACTGGAACAGCAGCGACCCGGTCAACCGTGCCCTGTCGGCGGCCCACGCCCTGCTCAACGGCCTGTGCCACGCCGCCATTGTGTCGGGCGGGTACTCCCCCGCTCTGGGCTTTATCCATACCGGCAAACAACTCTCCTTCGTCTACGACATCGCCGATCTCTACAAAGTGGAGGTGACCATCCCGCTTGCCTTTCGCATTGTAGCGGAATCCAAAGAGAGGGTAGGGCCGCGCGTCCGGGAAGCCTGTCGGGAGGCGTTCAGAGAGCACCGTCTGCTGAAGCGCATTCTGCCAGACATAGACTATCTACTGGGCATGTCGGAGGAAGTGTTGGTGGCTGGACAGGAAGCAGACAGTGACCCGGCGCGCCCCGAGCCGCTTTGGTCGCTGCCGTCTGATCTGATTTTGGAGGGAGAAGACAATGGTAGTGATGGTTCTGGAGAAAGTGCCAGTCTCTTTGCGAGGTGAGCTGACTCGCTGGCTGATCGAGCCTCATCCTGGCCTCTTTGTGGGCCACGTGAATGCCATGGTCCGCGACCGCCTGTGGGACAAATGCTGCAAGGCCAAGCGCGCGGGTGGCGTCGTCCAGATTTGGTCTACCAACACCGAGCAGCGATTCAAGATGCGCGCCCACGGCGACACCCAACGGGAAATTGTCGAGTTCGACGGGCTGCAACTGATCCGCTTGCCGTCTAGTGGCGACTGATTCAAATTGGTTTCTCGCGGTTTTTGGCGGAATTGCTAGGGGTTTTCCCCACCCGCGTGGGGGTGAACCGAACCATCCAGACGGACAGGAAGCAGTTAGATAGTTTTCCCCACCCGCGTGGGGGTGAACCGTAAAGCAGCGAACAGCAGGAGTCGCTGGATTCGTTTTCCCCACCCGCGTGGGGGTGAACCGCCGAGCAAACGCTGGAGGCTGTCTGGGATGCGGTTTTCCCCACCCGCGTGGGGGTGAACCGAATGGCTGGATCTGAGCGACACGGCTTCGAGCGTTTTCCCCACCCGCGTGGGGGTGAACCGCAGTACTCGCTCTCCCACACCTTCACGTCCGTGGTTTTCCCCACCCGCGTGGGGGTGAACCGAAGGAAAGATACTCCGAGGGCCTTTGGCAAAAAGTTTTCCCCACCCGCGTGGGGGTGAACCGTTTGCTGAAGAGGGCGGCCAGGATCGGATTGTGTTTTCCCCACCCGCGTGGGGGTGAACCGATTATTCATATTCCAATAAACCAAATTATATTCGTTTTCCCCACCCGCGTGGGGGTGAACCGACATCACTAAGGAAGAAGCGAAGGAATCTCTCAGTTTTCCCCACCCGCGTGGGGGTGAACCGTATTATAGCGATGGCGAGGTGGCAGATTATGACGTTTTCCCCACCCGCGTGGGGGTGAACCGTTTCCATCGCTATTCCCTCGCGTCCTCCAGTTCGTTTTCCCCACCCGCGTGGGGGTGAACCGATGGAGGTCGTTCTATCTGGCATAGACATCCAAGTTTTCCCCACCCGCGTGGGGGTG
>JBAWAP010000074.1:0-3117 GCA_049589355.1 Anaerolineae bacterium | reverse complement strand
GCGCGCTGGCGGCTGGCGCGGCCCGGTTCTGGGTGCGGCGCTCAACATCCTCTTTGACATGCTGACCTTGTGCTTTCTCTTCATCGCTGCCGGTCATGCAGTCAGCCCAGGCGTCTTGCTGACAGGCTATGGGCTGCCGCTGCTCTTGGGCAGAGTGACCTTCCTGCCCGGTGGGGTCGGCATCGTCGAGGGCACCATGGCCGCGCTGTACAATGGCCTTGGCGTGCCTGACGGGGTGACGGTGATAGTTATCCTCACCTATCGCTTCATCTCGTTCTGGCTGCCAACGCTGCTGGGGTTCCCCCTCGTTCCCTACTTGCAGCGGGTCAGTGGTAGTGCAGCAATGGATCTTCATAACTGACGCTCGGCTCAATTTTTGCTAGACGACTCGGTCTGAGGCCGAGTTGGCCCAATGGTGTAGAGGGGATAAGAGAAAGTTAAATGGCATCTGCAAGTGGAGAGATTACAGATCTGGCTCAAGCGAAGGCCAGAGAAGCGGTAAAGTTACTGAAGACGAGCTTGGAAGTAGGCCTGACAGAGTCTGAAGTTGAAGACAGATTGAAGCAATACGGATACAACGAAGTCCCTGAAAAGAGAACGAATCCGTTAGTCAGGTTCGTTAAGAAATTCTGGGGCCTGACCGCGTGGATGCTTGAACTGATCATTATTCTCTCCTGGATCTTGCACAAATACGCCGACCTTTACATTGTAACTGGATTGCTTGTCGTCAACTCGATATTGAGTTTTGCCGAGGAGGAGAAAGCATCGAGCGCTGTAGAAGCATTGCGGAAAAAACTCCAAGTCAACGCTCGGGTACTGCGTGACGGTGTGTGGAAAGTAATCCCCGCCAGAGAATTAGTGCCTGGGGATATCATCAGGGTCAGGCCTGGAGACTTTGTCCCTGCAGATGTCAAGATCGTCACGGGAGAGCTGGGGGTCGACCAATCGGCGTTGACCGGAGAGTCAATGGAGGTAGAAAAGCGATCTGAAGACGTGCTTTATTCGGGTTCCGTTGTAAGGCGGGGCGAGGCAAATGGCGTTGTCGTCCTCAGCGGCGTCGGGACGTATTTCGGCAGGACTACCCAGTTGGTGCAGATTGCCCGCCCGAAATTGCACATCGAAGAGGTTGTATCCCAGGTTGTGCGCTGGTTGTTGATGATCGTAAGCGCACTGCTGAGCCTGGCGCTCATCGTTTCTGTGTTAAGGGGTGTACAGTTGCTGGAAATCCTGCCTTTGATGTTGGTGCTGCTGCTATCGGCGATACCGGTGGCCTTGCCGGTCATGTTTACGGTCAGCATGGCCATCGGGTCGATGGAATTGGCGCACAAAGGCGTCCTGGTGACCCGCCTCAGTGCTTCAGAAGATGCGGCTACCATGAACGTTCTTTGTGTTGACAAGACAGGCACCATCACGATGAACAGGCTCTCCATCGCCAGCGTAATCCCGCTGAACGGGTTTGCTGACCAGGACGTGATCTTGTATGGAGCCCTGGCCTCCCAAGAAGCAAACCAGGATCCCATTGACCTGGCGTTCATCACGGCAGCAAAGCAGAGGGGACTGATCAATGACTCGTTTGTGCTCAAGAGTTTCGTTCCTTTCGACCCACAGACGCGCAGGACCGAGGCTGTCGTGCAGAAGGATGGGCAAGAATTCCGAACGATGAAGGGAGCAGTCGGGGCCATAGCCCAAGCCTGCCGACTGGATGAAGCAGCCGTAAGGGAACTGGAAGCCCGAACTAATGAGTTTACTCAAAAGGGACATCGGACTTTGGCTGTAGCCAGGGTGGATGGTCAGGATCAACCCCGGCTGGTGGGTCTGGTAACCTTGTATGATGCGCCCAGACCTGATTCAAAGGATCTGATCAGAGAGCTTAGGGAGCTAGGCGTATCCGTGAAGATGTTGACGGGAGATGCATTGCCCATAGCCAAAGAGGTAGCAAAAGAGGTAGGGCTCGGCGAAAATGTGAGCAGGGTAGCAGAGCTGGAAGAGCTTGCCAAAGAGAATGCAGTCCAGGCAGCAGAGGTGGCTGAAAGGAGCGATGGCTTCGCTGAGATATACCCGGAAGGCAAGTATACCGTGGTGAAAAGCCTGCAGGCGAAAGGGCACGTAGTAGGCATGACCGGCGATGGCGTGAACGATGCGCCGGCATTGCGGCAAGCCGAGGTGGGTATCGCGGTCAGTAACGCTGCCGATGTGGCCAAAGGTGCAGCCAGCGTGGTATTAACCTATGAAGGTCTGTCCAGTATTGTAGATCTGGTTAAGAATGGAAGGATGATCTATCAGCGGATAATTACGTGGATCATCAACAAAATCAGCAGAACCATCTTAAAGTCTTCCTTCGTGGTATTGGCTTTTCTCATCACCGGCAAGTATGTCATATCGGCGTTTGGCATGATCCTGGTGGTGTTCATGACCGATTTCGCCAAGATATCCTTGTCCACAGATAATGTGAGGTGGTCGAAAAAGCCAGAAACCTGGAATGTCACTGGCTTGGCCAAAATAGCTGTGATCTTAGGTGTGCTCATGGTCGTAGAGTCATTCGGATTGTTGTACATCGGGTTGAGATATTTTGGTTTGGGCACAAACGACCAAGTCCTTCAGACTTTTACTTTCGAGATACTACTCTACTTTGCCATATTCTCGTTGTTCGCCGTAAGGGAGAGAAGGCGTTTCTGGAACTCAATGCCGAGCAAAACCTTGCTGACGGTGCTCTTGCTCGACGCGATCATGGCGATGATCATAGCAACTGTTGGGATTCCTGGTCTGCAGCCTATACCCTTCGTGCAAACCCTTTCGGTAATCGCCTATGCTTTCATTTTCTCGTTAGTAGTGAATGACTGGGTCAAGTTCGTCCTGGTAAAGAGAACTGGGGTTAGCTGGTAAAGGCAGAGATGCCCTCGGGCTGGATACGTTAGCGAAGAAATGCTATTTCATACGAGCATTGTCCCTCGAATTTCAGGAGGAGGTGAATCATGATTCCTTTAGGAGACGTAGACAGGCGACCCTTGCGCTTTCCCCTGATCACCGCCTTGATCATCGGGGCAAATGCGCTGGTATTCCTGCTCGAACTGGCGGGCGGGGATGCTTTCATCAATCGGTGGTCCCTTGTGCCGGCCG
>JBAWAP010000073.1:0-1861 GCA_049589355.1 Anaerolineae bacterium | reverse complement strand
GCTCGGGCCGAGGACGTGGCCGCGGGCAGGGCCGACCATGTCGCAGTCCTGGATGACCTGGCTGAGCGGATAGGCAGCTTCAATCAGGCAGTGAATGCAGGCATTCCCGTTCTGGCCCAAGGCGAGCCCGGGACGAGAGCGCAGTTAGCGACTGTCGCCATGACGCAGACGTGGGCTGAGATCGACGCTATCATAGCCGCTCTCGACCAGCTAGCCGCGGACGAGCAGACCGAGTTGGCCGCCGCGAGAGCGACAGCAAGCGACGCCGCAGCTTTCACCAGTTGGCTGATCGTCGGCGTTGGCGGTATGGCGCTGCTGATAGCCACCGGCATGGTAATAGTGACCATTGGGTCGGTGATAGGTCCCTTGGTCTCCCTGCGGGCAACCGCCAAAGCAATCACCTCCGGGGATCTGGAATCGAGGGCCAAGGTGTCCGGTCCGGAGGAAGTGGCCTCGGTGGCCCGCGCCTTCAATGAGATGACGGACGCCCTGGCGGCTAAGACGGAGGAATACATCGATACCACCAACCTGACAGGGGACATGATCATCAGACTGGACAAGGATGGCAGGTTCACCTTCCTCAACGACTCGGCCTGCGAGATCCTTGGAAAGCCGAGAGAGGAACTCCTGGGCACCCACGCTGGAGCCGTTGTGCTGCCCGAGGATCTAGAGCAGGCTGGCCAGGCAGTCCTAGAGGTGATAGAGAGCAAGGCGTTGGTGAGGGCATTTGAGAGCCGTCTCGTCACGCCGATGGGGATAAGGGTGTTGGAATGGAACGGCTGTCCCCTCTTCGATGAACAGGGCGAGTACGCCGGCATCCAGCTTACCGGCCGTGACATTACCGACCGCAAGCAGGCGGAGGAGTCAGTGACGCGGACGGAACGGCGATATCGAACTCTGTTCGAGGAAGCGCCAGTGATGTACGTGATCGTCCGCGACCAGGAGGGTGTTCCCATTATCGGCGACTGCAACGAACTATTCTTGAGCACCTTGAGCTACACCCGCGCTGAGGTACTGGAGCGACCATTAGCCGACTTCTATACGCCTCAATCGCGCGCTGAACTACTGGAGGGCGGTGGCTTTCAACGAGGGCTCGAAGGCAGGCTTGTTGGTGAGGAACGCGAGCTGCTAGCGCGGGACGGCCGCGTCGTCCGGACACTGCTACGGGCGCTGCCTGAAACCGATCCGGAGGGCTTTGTATTTGGTACGCGGGCGATGTACGTCGACATCACTGAGCGTAAGCAGATGGAGGAGGTGGTGCGTGAGAGCGAAGAGCGCCTGCGCACCCTGGTGACGAATGTGCCCGTCATTCTGTTTGCGGTCGACCGAGAAGGCGGGTTGACCCTCGCCGAAGGCAAGGCCCTGGGGGGCTTCGGCGCCCAACCGAGCGAGTTTGTGGGACGAACCGTGTTCGAGCTATACGGCGAAAAGCCGGAGGTCAGCGAGTACATGCAGCGGGCGTTCGCTGGCGAGTCGTTCACCGCGACGTTCGAGGTGGCGGGGTTGGTGCTCGAGACGCATCATACGCCGATCCGTGATCAGAACGGTGAGGTGTCCGGTGTCATCGGCGTTGCTATCGATATCACCGAGCGCAAGAAGATCGAGGATGCCCTATTGGCCAAGACGAAGGAATACGTCGATACTGCCAACCTGACGAAGGACCTAATTGCCAAGGTGGATGAGAATGGCAGGTGGACATTCGTCAACGACGCCGCCTGCCAGTTCTTTGGGAAGTCGCGAGAGGAACTTCTGGGCACCCGCCCCACAGATCTTGTGCATCCTGAGGACGTAGAGGCGACTATCCAGGTGGTTCAAGACGGGAGAACAAAAACAGAGCCAGTAACGGGGTTTGTTAACCGCC
>JBAWAP010000072.1:0-24737 GCA_049589355.1 Anaerolineae bacterium | reverse complement strand
AATTGACTCATCGTGAACCCTCCTGGTTATAGGATCACAATGAGCTTACCTCAAAACTGTTCAATTGGAAAAGTTCTGTTTTTGCCCCGGTTTGCACGGTTTGGGCTCTGGTTGCACAATTGTTACGATAGAGAGTCACAAAAAACGACCTGCGCAATATGCTGGCAAAGTTGTCTAGTTGCTCATATCTAGCCAGTGCATAATACTCTTCTGGAGCAATTTCAACTTCCCCTTCATCCCTAGTCAACGTGTTAGAACTTTGATGCATTGCAGTTCGCAAGTCTTCTAGTGACCTATACGGCTTCTCGAACTCGCCGCTCAAGAAGCCTTCCATGAACCGCAGGTATTGCTCAAACTCAATGATGTTCATGGAGAGTTGTGCCAGTGCTAATGTCGTCGGGGATATTTAGGGAACGAATCCCAATGCTTCACGCAATTCCTCCGCAGACATCTCAACGACGTCGTGTTCGTCTTTCACTTTTCTGCGAACTACATTCTTACCAGTAGCGCACACATCGCACCAGAGATCGTCGCTTTTTGCTACAATCCATAACCGATTACATCTGGTGCACATTGCTAACGAGGTAACATAGCTATTGTACTCTCTGATCGTAGCCATTGAATTTCCTCCTCTCTCGTGGCAATGGATAGGGCAGGCTATCTATAGTTGTGCCATATGGCAGGTACCTGCAAGATTTAGTGCCACCGCCCTTCAACCTCTGCAACGTTCAAGAGCTCAAACTTGCCAGCCTCGCGCATGGCGGTGGCTAGCAAGAACTGGAAAGCCTCTTGGACTTCGGGAGGTTGGGTGTCTAGGAAGAGGCGAAGGATTGAGTTGGGGAGGGAAGATCAGTGGTCGTGTTTGTTATGGCTGATCCTCTCTTGGTCTAAGTGTCGGCTTCAGCCACTTCCTCTGCCTTGAGATCACGAAGCAACCGCTCAAACGCCTTCTGATAGGCGTCGTGATCCTGCCAGCGGGAAAAGTCTCCAATATGCCTGGTGCGGCGAATGTCCGCCGCCCATGCCTGGTCTGTGTCCATCACAGCCGAATCGAGGCGGATTGGGAGTAGTATTGTCTTCTTCCACTTGCGTTCTTCTTCAAACGCTGTCTCTACTTCCTTTTCCACCCAATCGCTGTCAATCGAGTGTTCCGAAAGCACCAGCAGCAGCCTGTCGTACGATTGGATCGCGCGATCAATGGCGGGCCGGATTCTATCCCCGATTTTCATGTCTTCAGGTGCAAACCAGCAGTGCACTCCTTTGTCCTGCAGGTCGGCGTGCAGCCGCTCGGCGAACGCCTGATCTTTGCTAGAATGGCTCATGAAGCAAGTATAGTACTGGGTGGATAGCCATTGTCGTGGCATTGCCTCCATCAACTCTTCGAAGTCATCTTTCCAGTGGCGGGGATAGGTCATTCTGGTAATCGTCAGCTTGGCATCAACATCATCTGTCACGACGAAAGAGAAATGGCCATCAGGAGGCGCATGATATTCTATGTGAGTCTCGTTATCGCCCCCGATAGAGTACACACTGAGTTGCGCCGGTGAGTACCGGCGCTTGAAATACACTTTGAGACACCTCTCAAGTGCCTCTGTATCTGTATAGAGTGTACGTGGTTCTGTGATGACGACAAATTCGCTCATAACCAGTGGTCCCCTCCACAAACAAAACCGCCTGCCAATGTGACAGGCGGTTGGTTCTCAGGTATACTTTTACCTGCCAGCCCGTCTGCCCCGGGTTGGCCATGCCCCTGCCTCTTGCTCAGGCGAGGGGCTTTGTGTTTACTTTACCCTTGTTGTCCACAATACAGCAGACTACGCACTCTGCGTTCCCGACGGTTCTTCGCCTATAAAACGGAAACAACTATTTGTCTAATTCTGGCAAGTAACCCCTTCTTAAAGGCTGCCCAGTAGCTACTTCGATAATAGCTTTATAGGCTTCAGCGAACTTCTCTAAGAGCGCCTTGAACTTGGCCTCACCGTCCGGTATGTCCGCTGTCGCTGTTCTAGCCGCTTGCCAAGCGATCAAGAGTTTCATCACTTCTGGGCTATCAGTCTGTATGTTGGCGTCCACTGTTGATCCTCCTTTGCTGTGTTCTCTTCGCCATCGCCCCTGGCGTCTCCCACCGGGGGCTTTCTTTGTCCTGGTTGTCATCTCTATTGTAGCACAAGTATGCTAATCAGGCAAGTTCTGATTGCCTGGAATACCCGAACTAGGCAATAGCACTCAGCCCGATGGGGCTCAGGTTGACGGCGTGGTTCCGCAGCTTGTCCAGGTTGTGGAAGTACCGTTTCGTCGTCCTGGGGTCGGCGTGCCGGGCCAACTCCATTGCCTGCACCAGCCTCTCAGTACCGCAAGCCCAATGCAGATGACGAATGACCCTCAATCTCGCCCATCCGGTGCAACCGCTGTTAGCCATCTTTTCTCGATAAATCGATAACCTGCACACTACTTGCTGGAAATATCTACAGACCAGTTACCGTCCGCTACCATTTCCAATGCTATCGCGTAATCACTAACAATGACTTTTCCGTCGTATGATCCGATCTCGTTTACAAGCAGATCTCTGCCCAGAGTACCATACGCTATAACCGCAAAATTGCTATCCCCTCTATGGCTTATTGTGGCAACGCCTGGTGTACTTCCACGCAGTATAATCACGTCGTCACCGGTGCCTGATATTCTGCCGGGAACAGACAAACTCCGAGCCGAAGTAAGTGGCAAGATCTCAATTCTCCAAGAACCATCCGCCTTTACCTCAAAACGACCTGTATGTTCATCATCGAAGAAATCTATCGGACGTGTTCCACTATATGAACCTATTTTATTGACTAACAAGCCAATACGGTTTCCACTGGAATCATAACTGATTACGGCGAAATTGCCGCCAGATTGCGTTGTGCTAATGCGTGCAATGGCTGGCACATCAGGCTTATCCACATTAACTACATCATCACCTCTACCTGTCAATGTGATCGGTTTTAATTGTGGGATAGGCGTTTCCGTTGGCGGCACTGGTGTACTCGTTGGCGGCACAGGTGTCTTAGTCGGCTTCGGCGTAGGCGTTGGCCTCATCGTCGGCACGGGCGGCTTTCCTGTAGGTGTAGGCAAGGGTTTGAGGGTCGGTGTCGGCTTTGGTGTTTCCATGCTTATGGCTGCTGCTGTTGGCGCTACTGCTACTTGCCTCCGTGGCTCAATGAACATGATGTACGCTATCCATACCAGAATTACTACTACTGCCAGCACGAAAACAGCAGCTAAACCATACACCACCTTGCCTTTTGTAACAGCCTTGGGCGATGGTTTGGCTGGTTCGTGTTGAATCGGCTTAACGGGCACTGTCGCCTTACGGCTCAATATCTCATCAATCCGTGCAAGGGCATCTATAGCTTCTTGGTTGGTGGCATCCAGCGCCAGCACCTTCTCAAAGTATTGACGAGCATACTCAGGATAGCCCGCTTCTAAGTCCATCCGACCAAGCTCTAGCAGTCTCTCAATTTCTTCCGTCATTTTGCACCCCCTGTCAACTGCTTCAGATTGCCAAAATGCCCAACACTAACAGAAAAACCCGCCTGCCGATTTGACGACAGACGGGCTTCCGTGCTATACTACTACTTGCCAGGCTGTCGCCGTAGCTTGGCCGCGCCCCTGGCTCCTCGCAAGCCGAGGGGCTTTTTCGTTCTCGGTTGTTGGCTTAATTCTAGCACAAACGAGCTAGACAGGCAAGTTTCGGTCACAAGTCAACCGACAAGGCCAGGCGAACAGGCTCATCGTCTGAGTACGGCGGTCTGTAATCTAACTCCTGGTGCCGGAAATAGGTGTTGTACAGTTCAGCGTAATGGCCGCCTTGGGCCATCAATTCGGCGTGCTTGCCTTCTTCGATGATCCGACCGTGATCCATGACGATGATGCGGTCGGCATTCTTGACGGTGGACAGACGGTGGGCAATGACGATGGCCGTCCGGTCGCGCATGGTGGTCTCCAGCCCCTCCTGAATCTGCGTCTCGGTAAAGGGGTCCACGCTGGCCGTCGCTTCGTCCAGGATGAAGATGGCCGGGTCTTTGAGCAGCACGCGCGCCAGGGCGACCAGTTGCCGTTGCCCCATCGAAAGGTTCGCTCCGCGCTCGCCCACGTCGGTGTCCAACCCAGCCGGCAGGTCGGCCAGCCAGTCGCCGTTGCTGATGCGCATGGCCGCCTGGCGCACCTGCTCGTCGGTCGCCTCCGGCCGGCCGTAGCGGACGTTATCCCGCACGGTGCCGGAAAAGAGAAATGGCTCCTGGGGAACCAGCCCAATGTGCCGGCGGTACTGGCTCAGGTCCAGGCGACGGATGTCTCGCCCATCAATCAGAAGCTGCCCCTCCTGGAACTCGTAAAAGCGGGCAATCAGCCGGGCCAGGCTGCTTTTGCCCACGCCGGTGTGACCCACCAGCGCCAGCGTCTCTTTGGGCCGGATTTCCAGGGTAAAGTCGGGCAGCACAATCTCCTCGCCGGTGTAAGTGAGCATGAGGTGGCGGAATTCTATCCGGCCGTCCACTTTTTCCACTGGTTCGGCTGCTGCCTGAACCACTTTTGGCTCGGCGTCAATCAGCGCAAACACCCGCTCTGCGGCGGATAGCCCATCCTGGAACTGGCTCCAGAACGAGGCGATGCCCATCAGCGGATACCAGTAAAACCCCACCGCTTGCATGAACAAATACCAATTGCCAGGACTCACCGCGCCAGTGCGAGTCGCCAGCCCACCGGCGTAGATCAACGTCGCCACCCCCAGGCCGGAAGCAAGGCCCATGGCCGGAAAGATCATATTGAGTGTCAGGCCGCGCCGCAGCCCCACCTGGTAGGACTGTTTGTTCGTGGCGTCAAAGTCGGCATAGATGGCGTGTTCCTGTCGAAAACTCTTGGCCACCATGATGCCGCTGACCGACTCTTGAATCTGGGCGTTGATTTTGGCCGCGACCCGACGGGCGCGCTGGGTAACAGTCCGGGCGACCCGCCGGAAGCTGAGCGCGATGGCGACCGCGATGGGCGTCATGCCCAGCAGCAACATCGTTAGCCAGAAGTTGATGTGGAACAGCCAGATGGAAAGGATGACCACTAGCAATACCTGGCTGAGCAGGTCCATGATCAAGGTGACGACGGCGGAGAAGTCCTGCGTGTCGGACGTGACCCGGCTGACGATTTTCCCAGAAGGATGCTCGTCGTAAAAGGAGAGGTCGTGTCCGATGGTGGCGTTGAAGACATCTTCCCGCAGCTCGAGAACCACGTTCCCCACCACCCGGACGGAGATCATCTGTCGGACGTAGTTGAACATCCAGGCTACCACGCCCAGTAAGAGCACACCTCCCGCCAGGAGCAGCATGACCTCGACCGATGGGTTTTCCGCCACGATGTCAATGGCCTTGGAAATGAGGATTGGCCCGCCGGTCCCGGCCACTGAGTTCAGCGTGATGGTGATGGCGACCAGGATCATTCGCCGGCTATATGGCCGGAAGTAGCTGATGATCCGGCTCAGTAGTTCCCTATCGCTGTAATTGCGGTCGTAGGCCTCGGCGTCGAGGCCGTCAAGTATAAAACCCATGGTGTCCCTCTAGAAGTTGGAAGTTGGATGTTGGATGTTGGACATCCAACTTCTAACTTCCAATTTCTAACCTCCAATCTAGAATTTCTGCCATGTCTGGATCAGTTTGTTGAGTTGTTTGGCTACGATGGTGTACTCCTCGATGAAAGGCTGGCAGGTGTCTTGGGAAGCGTACCCCAAAGCAACGGCTGTTTCCAGATGCTCAATCATCTCGTTGGCTGATCCCATCGAAGTCCGCCAGAACTGCTTTGCTTTGGCGGGTGTATCTTTGTGGCTGTACCCTTCCACAATGTTAGTCACCACTGACTTGCACGCGCGTCTGATCTGATCACACAGATCAAATCGCTCGTGAGCCGGAAAGCTTGTGACCAGTTTATGCATAGGAATTACCAACGCTTTAGCACGCTGATAAGCCTCGATATCGCGGTAGCTTCTGATTGGCATCCTCCAACCTCCATCCTCCAACCTCTAACTTCTAACCTCCAACCTCTAATCGTAACGGGCGAAAATGCGGCGATAGTCCGGACTCCGCTCCATCAACTCCTCGTGCGTCCCCTGATCCACCAACTCGCCCCGACGCAGGACCAGGATGCGGTCGGCCCAACGGATCTGGCTGAGGCGGTGGGTGATGAGGAACGTGGTCCGCTGGCGGCTGATGCGCCGCATGGCCCGCTGAATCTGGTCTTCGGTAGCACTGTCAATGGCGCTGGTGCTATCGTCCAGGATCAGGATGCGGGGGTTGGTGAGAAAGGCACGGGCGATGGCGATGCGCTGCCGCTCTCCGCCAGAGAGGGTCACGCCGCGCTCGCCTATCTCGGTATCGTAGCCGTTACTAAAGCTGGTGATAAACTCGTGGGCCTGGGCTTCGCGGGCCGCTTGCTCGATGGCTTCCTGGCTGGCGCCGGCGCAGCCGAAGGCGATGTTTTCGGCCAGGGTGCGAGAAAAGAGAAACACGTCCTGCTCAATCGTTGAGATTTGCGAACGGAGCGACTCCAGGCTCCAGTCGCGCACGTCCACGCCATCTACCAGAACCCGCCCGCTACCGGCGTCAAAGATGCGATTGATGAGCCAGGTGAGGGTAGTTTTGCCAGACCCGGTTTGTCCCACGATGGCGATCGTCTCTCCCGGCCGGGCGTTAAAGCTGATGTTCTTCAACATCGGCTTGCCATTATAGCTAAAACTGACGTTCTCAAAAACGACTTCTCCCCGAATCGGTTGGGCGACGCCGGCCGGGTTCTCGTCCAGCTCTGTTTCCGTGTTGATCAATTCCAAAACCCGCCTGGCGCTGGCAATCCCCAGTTGGACCAGGTCGAAGGAAAAGATCGAGATAAACGTGGGAAAGCGGAGTGTGCCCAACAACCCCATAAAGGTGATTACTTCGCCCAGGCTGATGATCTCCCCTCGCCAGAGCAGTAGCGCGTGCAGAAAGCCGCTGGCCCAGGCCAGGCTGAACATCAGCATCGGCCAGTAACGGGCCTCGATTCCCCCTTCTTTCACGAAATAATCGCGGAACAGGCTGGCATTCTGGGTGAACTTGTCCCGCTCGTACCGTTCCCTGACATTCGCTTTGACGACTTCAATCCCGGCGATGGCCTCTGCCAACCCCGCATTCATGGTCCCGAACTGTTCTCGCAGGGCAATGCTGACCGGGCTAAGTCGCCGGTTGTAATCAATCAGGGTAATAGTCAGCAAGACGAGAAAGATGAACGGGACAAGCAACAGTTCAAACCTGAGCCAGCCAATCAGGACGACGGGGACGACGACGGCCATGGCCGAATCGGTGATCAGCATCAGGCCGGGGCTGAGCATCAGGTTAAGCATGTGCATATCGTTGGTGGCGCGGGCCATGATGTCCCCGATCCGCTGCCGGCCGTGGAAGGTCTGGCTCTTGCCCAGCAGGCTGACGTACAGCTCATCGCGGGCATCCCGCTCGACCCGTTGGGCCGCGCACTCGATGCTGAAGTTCCGTACCAGTCCCGTCACGCCCTGCCCGATGGCCGATCCCATCACGCTCGCCGCCAATCCCAGTAGTGCGGCCGTCTGCCAGCCGGGGGTGGCGATCAGGTCAAACGCCCGGCCGACGAAGACCTGGATATAGCTGTAAAACCCGTTGTTCAGGACAGCCGCCAGGAGCATCGCCAGCGGGAAAAATGGGTAGCGCATTAGATGGGACACGATCCAGCGCACCGGCCCGAAGCGGTTGTAGTGATATTCGTTTTCTGGCCTGAATTCTCTCTTGGTCAATGGGTCACCTTCCTTGGTCTGGCAGCAATCACAGGCCACATTCTACCCGAAAGGCGAGCTTTTGGCAAGCTGGCTAAAAGGCAGAAACACCCCAGATTTCCCGACTTGACAGG
Organism: Anaerolineae bacterium; assembly: GCA_049589355.1. Lineage (GTDB taxonomy): Bacteria > Chloroflexota > Anaerolineae > VGOG01 > VGOG01 > JBAWAP01. The sequence goes on along the minus strand of JBAWAP010000072.1, from coordinate 16,805 downwards.
TCCCGAAAAAGGTACTATAATATATATTATCGAAGCGCTTCGACTAAGCGTTTCGACGAATTATGTCTTTAATGATAGCACCCCCACATGACCTCAAGAGGTAGCTATGCCTACGATGCTAGATGTGGCTAAACGGGCCGGCGTTGCTCTAAGCACGGTCTCCTACGCGCTAAATAGCACTCGGCCTGTCTCCGAAGAGACCCGGCAGCGCATATTTGCAGCGATGGAGGAGCTGGGATATCGGCCGCATGCCCTGGCACGTGGCCTGGCCAGCAAGCGCAGCAGAATCATCGCCCTCCTATTTCCCGTCTCCGAACGAGGTTTTGGCATCACGGAACTCGAGTTTGTCACCAGTGTAGCCGACGCCGCCAGGGAAAATGGTTACCACCTGGTACTGTGGCCGTCTGAAATGCACGATCCCGACGAACTACAGCGGTTAACACAGCAAGGTCTGGCAGACGGCGTGGTGGTCATGGAAGTGCGCTTGAATGACGAGCGCATCAACTTATTGCGCAAGATCGGCTTCCCCTTCAGTATGATCGGGCGATGCGCGGACACAACCGGCATCGGCTACGTGGACATTGATTTTGAGCAGACTTTACAAGAGACGGTTAGCTATCTATCTGGGTTGGGGCATACACACATAGCTCTCTTGAACCAATCCCAGTCAGTGTTTGACTCGGGTTATGGCCCGGTCGTTCGTACCCACACCGATTTCGAGCAGGCGATGCAAGCCACTGGGCTGAAAGGTATAACGCGGTTCTGTCGCGCTGCGCCGCGGGCCGGATACGAGGCCTTCAATGAGTTGTTGGCCGAGTGCCCCGATTTGACCGCACTCGTAACCATGAATGAACGCGCTATTCCGGGCGTTATGCAGGCCATCGCTGACCGGGGCTGGCGCATCCCCGATGACTTTTCAATAGTTGTCATCGCCTCGTCGGCGCGCATGGCCGAGATGATGATGCCCCCCTTGACGACGGCGGATGCACCGACTGCCGAGATGGGTCGCCTGGGGGCTGAGCTATTGATCCAGCAACTGGAAGCACAAGAACAGAGCGCACTACAAGCGCTGTTGCCGTGTCGCCTCGTCGTGCGCGGCAGTTCCGGCCCTTGCCGCCGGAACCCCGCTGCGCCAGGCCAGTGAACGTGCGAGGGGGGAACCTGCCTGGTCGTGCAGCCGGTTCCTCGCCTCTGAAAGGAGGTGATGGCTAGAGAGCAGCTTGACAATCGGTTGGCAGTTTGAGGCTTCGTGCAGGGTTCTGCACATCACAATCATTTCCTTAGGAGGGAAAAAATGCTTACCAAACGATGGCTTGTAACCTTTGTGGCTGTAGTGGCCATCCTGTCGCTGTTGGCCGCCTGCGCCCGCACGCCGGCCCCGGAGGTCGAAGGGAAAATCGTCAAGGAGACCGTGGTGGTCGAGGTCACCAGAGTCGTAGAGGTACCGGCGAAAGTCGAAAAGTGGTGTTCAGGCATGACCATACGCTTCTTCTGCGGTGGCGAGGCCGGAGACGCCTTTGCCTCGATCGTCTATAAAGGGGCACTGGATGCTGAAATGGACCTGGGGGCGGTGGTCGAATACGTGTTCTCCGGTTGGAATATGGACAAAATGGTGGACCAGTTCCGCGAAGCCGTCGCGGCCAAGCCAGATGGCATTGCCATGATGGGCCATCCTGGCGACGACGCTCTCATGTCACTGGCCAAAGGGGCGTACGAAGCCGGCATTCCGATGATGTACCAGAATGTTGACGTGCCCAAAGTTCGGGCGAAATACGGCGGTGGCTACATCGGCGCCATTCTGACTCCGCAAGGCCGGGCTTTAGGGGCAGAGGCCGTCAGACAACTGGGATTGAAAGCAGGTGACGAAGCCATAGTGATTGGCACTTGGGGCCAGCCCGGCCGCTTCTACAGAGAAGAAGGCACGGCCGTGGCCCTCGAAGAGGCGGGATTAACTGTTCACCGCATCAGCGATGTGGAAGGGATGGGGTCTGACCCGTCATTGCTGATCGCTCCCCTTTCGGCAGCCTTCCTGGCGAATCCCAAGACAAAGATAATCGTCTACCCGGGTGGACAGACCCTTGGCGCGGCCCAGATGTACATGGAGGCCATCGGCAAGGGGCCGGGAGAGGTCTACAACATCGGCTATGATACCAGCCCGGCGGTCATTGATGCCTTTGAGAAGGGCTATGTCCAGTTGACCTCCGATCAACAGCCGTACCTGCAAGGTTACCTGCCCATTCTGAGCCTGTGCCTGACCAAGGTGTATGGCTTTGGCCCAATTACGTTTGACACCGGCGCGGGCTTCGTGGATCAGAATAACTATAAGAATGTAGCAGACTGGGCTATCAAGGGGTACCGCTAAACATTCGGCTTTCCTAGTGGCAGCATAGGCGCGGGAGATTGAGTCCGGTGGAAATAATTGCTTTATCAGGTAATACAAAACCGGACTCAATCTTGCATTTAGCTCGATATTGTTAAATTCGCTGTCGTAGCCTAACAAAGGATGTCATTGCGAGCACAGCGAAGCAATCTCCCACCTTCAAATGCAAGCAACGGTGGAGATTGCTTCGTCGCTCCGCTCCTCGCAATGACACTTGGCCTGGAATCTAGCAATGTCAAGTTAGGAGAGGGACCATGGCCACCTCTGAGGAGCGATCTCAACATCTGGATCTGGCGGCTGAGTCTCGAGGTCCAAGATGGAGAATCTCCAGCTTTATTGACAAGAACAGAAGGGCTTTGAGCGTTTTTTTGGTTCTTACCGTCCTGCTGTTGGTTTTTACGATGGTAAGTCCGCAGGTCTTTTTGACTCCCCTGATTTACATCGCCATTTCCAGGACCCTGCCCATGTTTATCATTTTAGCTGCAGCCATGGTATTTGTGGTTGCATCTGGAGAGATTGATTTATCTTTCCACTCCATCGTTGGGCTGGCTGCCTGGACTTTTGCGCTCACCCTGAAAGCCGGTTTGAGTCCCTATCTGGGCGTGCTTTTCGCGGTGATCGTGGGGGCATTCGCCGGGTTCATCAATGGCCTCATCGTGACCCGGCTGGGGCTCTCTTCCTTGGTGTCCACGCTCGGCATGGGTTTCCTGATCCGAGGCTTGATCAATATCGGCACCCAGGGAGAGGGAACACCGGTGACATTTCTCCGAGACACGCCCTTCTACAACGCCTTTATTGGTAATATCAGGGGCTTCCCGGTCCATATGCTCTGGGCGTTAGGCTTTGTCGCGCTGAGCGTGCTGCTGTTTAATTATCACGTATTCGGTGCGCGGATCAGTTGCGTGGGAGACAACCTGGAAAGCTCTCGAGAGATGGGGATCAACGTCGCGCTCATCAAAACGCTTGCCTTCGTCTACGTGGGTATCGCCTCGGCGATTGTGGCCATCCAATTCACGCTGACCAACCAGATATTCTATCCGACTATTGGTGAGGGCCTGCTCATGATCGTTCTGGCCGCGGTCTTCGTCGGTGGGACGCCGGGTTGGGGTGGTATCGGCACGATTATGGGTGCGGCCCTTGGGGCCTGTATTGTCGGTGTGATCACCTCCGGTATCGTAGCCGCCGGTATATCGCACCTGTTCACGGATTTTTTCTATGGTTTGATCATCATCCTTGCACTCATGGGTCACAAACTGAATGAACCACGTTACCGTTATTGAGTATCGAGTCTCTGGCTCGAACAGATCCGCAACAATATGATGCCAGGAGGTTATCCGTGGAGACTAAATTCCTGGAATTGCAAGACACCTCCAAGTCCTTTGGGAAAGTCTCTGCCCTGGATCGAGTCAACTTTTTCATCAAGGGCGAGCCTGAAATCGTGGCCCTGATCGGTGACAACGGGGCAGGCAAGTCAACCTTGATCAAAATCATCTCGGGCGTCCATCCCCCGGACTCGGGTGAAATCCACATTCAGGGCGAGAAGGTGGACCACTGGTCGGTTGCTAAGGCGCGCGCCGCCGGCATTGAAACGGTCTACCAGGACCGGGCTCTGGTACTGCAACAAACGATCGCCCGCAACATTTTCATGGGCAGAGAAAGGACGGGCGTTCTCGGCTTCGTGAAGGGCAGATCGCAGCTTGCCGAAGCAAACCGCTTGATGAGGACGATTGGCTTCACTTCAAAGGTTTTTGCCTCGGACTCGGTGGTGGCCAAATTGTCCGGTGGCGAAAGGCAAGGGGTGGCGATTGCCAGGGCGTTATACTTTCAAGCCGATCTGATGATTCTGGACGAGCCGACCACCGCTCTATCCCTCACCGAGTCAGAAAAGGTTTTCGATTTTATCCGCCGGGCGAAGGAAAGCGGCACTTCTTGCATTTTCATCAGCCATAACATCTACCATGCTTATGATGTGGCGGAGCGCTTCGTCGTCCTCGACCGGGGCAAGGTCGTCCTGGAAACCGATCGCGTGCATACTACCGCAGAGCAATTGGTGAAGGATATGCAAGAGATTGCTCGCTGCAATCGGGAAGGCTCCGCATAGGCGAAGGGAAAGAGGGCGTCAATAATGGCAGTCCTCGAGAGAAAACAAAAGAGCCAGGACCTCAGCCAGGAGTTCACGAGGCCAAGAAGGGGCATCACCGACTTCCTCGACAAGAACCGAAGAGCTTTAAGCGCCCTCTTGGTTTTTGTTATCCTGATGCTGGTTTTTGTCATCGCCAACCCCAAAGTCTTTCTGGGTACGGATATCTACGAGGCGGTCTTTGAGTCCTTGCCTATCCGCATCGTGTTGGTCTTGCCCCTGGTTTTTGTGATCGTGTCCGGGGAGATTGACCTGTCCTTTGTCTCGAACATGACACTTAGTCTGTGGGCGTTCGCGGCCACGGCAAAGGCGGGCTGGAACCCCTTTCTGAGCGCGCTATTGGCTGTATCGGTGGGGGGCTTTGTCGGACTCATCAACGGCCTGCTGGTGACCCGCGTCGGTCTTCCTTCTTTAATGACAACCCTGGGCATGAACTTTCTTTTGCAGGGCCTGGCTATTGGTGGCGCCGGAACGGTCGGCATCCCCTTGACTTTCCTTGAGGGCACACCATTTTACAATATTTTCGTTGGGCGTATTGGGAATTTGCCGGCCCAGATGGTCTGGGCGCTGGTCTTTTTGGTGGTCGCCACATTGCTCTTCAATTATCACAAGTTTGGTTCGCATGTCTGCTGTGTGGGAGATAACCCGGAAAGCTCCCGAGAAATGGGCATCCATACAGCGCGCGTCAAAACACTAGCCTTTGTATACGTGGGCATGGCTGCCGGCATCGCTGGCGTATTGTACGGTTTAATTTATGGGGTTTTCTTTGCGAGATTCAAAACGGGTGAAACGATGCTGGCTGTCCTGGCGTCCACCTTCATCGGCGGGACACCAACCTGGGGCGGTGTCGGCACGATGGTTGGGGCCTTCTTTGGCGCTTGCACGGTCAGGTTTATTCAAACTGGGGTCATCGAGGCCGGACTGACGGGCTTCTGGACCCAATTCTTCAACGGCCTGATTATCCTACTCGCTCTGGCTGCTCACAAATTACACGAACCCCGCTACCGGTACTGACCTGGCGGTCTGAAGGCTCTTTTTGGCGTTGAGGGTGATCTTATGGAGATGACCTCCCGTCAACGGCTCCTGGCTGCTTTGCGCGGTCAGGAGGTTGACCGAATCCCCTGGAGTCCGTTCCTAGCCTATTGGTGGGAGCACCAGCCTCAGCAGATACAGGAGCGCGGTCAGGTCTGGTTCTTCAAAGAGATCGGCGCCGATCCACTGCTGCGTGGCTTTGCAACCCCTTTTATCAGCTCCGACATCCACGGCGTTGATTATTACCCTGATAGTTTCTATAACCCCATTCCCGGCTGTGAGACCCGCCGCGAGGTCAAAGGGGATGACTGGCGGGTCCAACATGTGACGCCGGTGGGGACGTTGGCTACGCTATCGCGTTACAGTGCGGCAGGCAACACCCGTTTCGTTGTCGAGCATCCAGTCAAACAGCGAGAGGACTACAAGATCCTCAGCTACATCGTCGAGCGTATGGTCATAGAGCCCAACTATGAGCCTATCCAGCAAGCCATTGAAGAGTTGGGCGAAGATGGCCTATACATGCCGCTGATCTCGCCCTTCCTCAAGACTCCTTTCCAGGCACTGGTTGAGCACTTTGTCGGCACTCAGCAACTCGTCTACGACTTGGTGGACTACCCTGAGGAGGTCGAGGCATTGTTGGCGGTTATGTCGGAGCGGGCGATGGAAGCAGTGCAGATCGCAGTCGAATCCCCGGCCGAAGCTTTCATCACCTGGGAAGATAGCTCGACCACCAACGTCTCGCCCACGATATTCGCCCGCTACATCGCGCCGGAGATCACCCGCTGGGGCCGGGCCGTGCACGCGGCCGGGAAGTTGCTCGTCCATCACGCCTGCGGCCACGTGCGCGCTTTACTGCCCACTATGGCCGAGGAGGCGATTGATGTGGTGGAATCGCTCAGCCCACCGCCGACGGGCAACATCGAGGTCTGGGAAGCACAAGAGATTTTAGGGTCCCGCGTGGGTGTCATCGGTGGAATTGAGCCCACCCATTTTCTCAATCTCGGCTTGGACGGTCTCCGGGATTACGTAGAGGAATTGCTCACTCAGGTAAATCCCTGCCATTACGTGCTTGCCAACAGTGACAGTTGTCCGCCTGGTGTCTCGGTCGAGAAGTTTCGCCTAGTCACTGAGATTGTACGCTCTCATACGCTCTAATAGCCAAGCAAAGGAGATATTTCTATGAAAAACTTTCGTCAGGAGAAAAATTCCCTCCTATGGGAAAAGTACCACGAGACTGTGCGGATTGAACCGTGGGGCCCCGATAGCCTGCGGGTGCGGGCCACGGCAGCAGCGGAGATCTTGGAAGACCTGCCGGGCGGGCTGCTGGCCCCCCTCCCTGCAAAAGCACAGATTGAGATCGGCGAGGAGTGTGCCGTCATCCGCAATGGCGCAATTGCCGCCGAAGTCCGTCCAGGCGGGGGCCGAGTCGATACCGGTCCCCAGGCGGCAATCCGCGTCCTCAATAGCGCCACCGGCGCTGAACTCCTGGCCGAGTCGCCGTCGTATTTCCCCCGACCGCCGGCGCGGCAGTTCAAGCCCGTAGGGGGCGACCTTTTCCAGGTCCAGGCGCGGTTCAAGGCCTACGACGACGAGCGGATCTACGGGCTGGGCCAGCACCAGCACGGTTTGCTGGATCAGAAGGGCGCGGTGATTGATCTTGTCCAATACAACAGCGAGGTCTGCATTCCCTTTCTGCTATCGAGCCGGGGGTATGGCTTCCTGTGGAACAATCCGGCCGTGGGGCGGGTGGAACTGAGCCAGGCTCAGACGCGCTGGGTTGCCGAGGCGACCCCACAAATGGATTACTGGATTACGGTCGGCGACACGCCGGCGGAGATCATGGCCCACTACGCCGACGTTACCGGCCACGTCCCGCTTATGCCGGAGTGGGCCGCAGGTTTCTGGCAATGCAAGCTCCGCTACCGCACGCAGGAGGAACTGCTCTCCGTGGCCCGGGAGTACAAGCGTCGCGGCCTACCCCTCTCGATCATCGTCGTAGACTTCTTCCACTGGACAAAGCAGGGCGAGTGGCAGTTCGATCCCGAATGTTGGCCGGACCCAGCGGGGATGGTGCGGGAGTTAGAGGAGATGGGGGTCAGGGTGATGGTCTCCATCTGGCCCACAGTCAACCCTGCCAGCGCCAACTTCGAGGAGATGCAGCGACGCGGGTTGCTGCTCCGTACCGAGCACGGTGTTCCGGCGATCATGCTCTTTACAGATACCGGATTCGAGGGGCCTGTCTATATGCACTACTACGACCCCACCCATCCCGAAGCGCGGCGCTTCATCTGGGAGCGAGTCCGTGAGGGCTACTATCGGCACGGGATCAAGGTCTGGTGGCTGGATGCTTGCGAGCCAGAGACTCGTCACGAAGACGCCGGAAATCTGCGCTACCACATCGGCAATGGGGCGGCGGTGGGGAATATCTACCCCATGATGCACGAGCGTGCGTTCTACGAGGGGATGCGCGCCGAGGGAGAAGAAGAAATCATCACCCTCTGCCGGTCGGCGTGGGCCGGGAGCCAGCGGTACGGCGCGGCTGTCTGGTCCGGGGACATCCGGTCCACGTTCGAGGCGCTGCAGGCCCAGGTTCGCGCCGGGCTGAATATCGGTCTGAGCGGCATTCCCTGGTGGACCACGGACATCGGTGGCTTCCTCAACGGCGACCCTGAGTCGCCCTACTTCCGCGATCTCATCGTGCGCTGGTTTCAGTACGGCGCCTTCTGCCCACTGTTCCGTCTGCACGGCTTCCGGCTGCCGACCAGTGGTTGGCACACCGGCGGCCCCAACGAGGTGTGGTCCTTCGGTGACGAGGCCTACGCCATCATCAAGGAACTGCTGTTCCTGCGCGAGCGGCTGCGGCCCTACATTATGGATCAGATGCGCCTGGCCCACGAGAAAGGCATCCCCCCAATGCGTCCGCTCTTTTTCGACTTCCCCGAGGACGAGGGCTGCGCCACAGTGGAGGACCAGTTCATGTTCGGGCCAGACCTGCTGGTCGCCCCGGTGCTCTACGAGGGCACTCGCAGCCGTGAGGTCTACCTGCCGGCCGAGACCACCTGGACCGACACCTGGACGGACGAGACCTTCGACGGCGGTCAGTGGATCACGGCCGAGGCACCGCTGGAGCGGATTCCGCTCTACCTGCGCGCAGGGGCCAGTTTGCCAGTCCGTGCTGATAAGATATAGTATCGCCTCACATTCCTAAGGCGGCCGTGCAGCAGATGCACTTGAGCGTCTGCGCCTATCCCTGCACCCTGAAGCTGGCCTGCATACCCAGAGGGCACAGGCCATCGCCGACTTGGCCGGCAGAAATAGATTCAGGCCGCAAAGGGTTAAGATGAAAACGCTAAACGTCGCGATCATCGGTTACAAGTTCATGGGGAGAGCGCACAGCAATGCCTGGCTCAAAGCCCCCCTATTCTTCGACGTCAACGTCAAACCAGTTCTGAAGGTCGCTTGCGGAAGGCACGCAGGATCTCTAAAGGCTTTTGCCGAAAAATGGGGCTGGGAGGAAGTCGAGACGGACTGGAGGAAAGTGGTCAACAGAAGCGACGTTGATATTGTTGACATATCGCTGCCGACGTACCTGCACCATCAGATCGCCATCGAGGCGGCCCAGGCCGGTAAGCACATCTTTTGCGAGAAGCCTATCGCGCTGACCTCCCAGCAGGCCAGAGAAATGTACGAGGCGGCGGAGAGGAATGGGGTGGTCCACTACCTGAATCACAATTATCGGCGCAATCCGGCGGTCATGCTGGCGAAAAGGTTGATTGATGAGGGAAAGATTGGTAAGATATTTCATTGGAGGGCCGCCTACTTGCAGTCGTGGATCGTTGATCCTGATTTCCCCCTCACCTGGCACCTGAGGAAAGAGACCGCCGGCATGGGCCCACACATTGACCTGAACTCCCACAGCGTTGATCTGGCCCGCTACCTGGTCGGCGAGATAAAAAGCGTGACCGGCATGACGGCTCAGTTCATCTCGGAGAGACCTTTGCCCGACGAGGAGGCGGCCGGGACGTTCAAAGGCGTTGCCAAAGAGGAACAGAGAGGGAAAGTAACCGTAGAAGACGCCGCGTTTATGGTCGTAGAGTTTGAGAACGGAGCGCTCGGGTCTTTTGAGACGTCGAGGTTTGCCACCGGCAGGAAGAACTTCAACAGTTTCGAGATCTATGGCGATCAGGGCAGCATTCTCTACAACCAGGAGAGGATGAACGAGCTACAGTTCTTCTCCCTGAAAGATCCGAACTACGCTCAAGGCTTTCGCACCATCCTCGCCACCGAGCCTGAGCACGCCTATATGGAGAGCTGGTGGCCGCCGGGGCACATCATCGGCTACGAGCACGGGTTCGTTCACGCCGTGGTGGATTTCCTGAACGCGATAGACAGGAATGAGAAGATAGAGCCAAATTTCTATGACGGGATAAAGATCATGGAGGTCCTGGAAGCGGGCCTGCAATCGGCTGAGACCGGGCAGAGGGTGCTGTTGGGATAACTGTTCAGCCCTGGCAGATTTGGATGCTTTTGGTGTCACCCTGAGCGAAGCGAAGGGTCTCGTTCTTCGCACAAACGAGATTCTTCGCTTTGCTCAGAATGACAGGCTGAGCAGTTACCTGTTGGGTAGGTAAAACGGCTACGCCGGGGATGGAAGGCGCCGCGTCGCCCGGCTGAAAAGCTCCCAATAGCAGGATTTAAGGGGCATGTGTATGAAAGCACGACTGATTCCCTCTTTCTTTGTACCTGGCCGAGATGATGAGTTTGACCGGCAGGTGGAAGCCTTAAAGAGTTCGCTTGCCGAGCAAGCGGAGATACTGGACCCCGTGGCATTGGGGTCGCCGCTCCCCGAAGCCGAGGCAGTTGTCTTCCCTCAGCTTTTAGGAGCTGCGTATACCCAGCTTGGAAGGCTGAAGGAAATCCGGCTGCCGATCCTAATCGTCACATCCGAATTCGGAACGGTTTCCATGTGGGACTGGGAGATCGCCAGCTACCTGCGAGCGGAAGGCATAGACACGATTGCCCCTTACAGCTTGGAGCAGACCAGGAAGGTCTGCCGGGGACTGGGCGTCAAGCGGGAGCTGAAGCAAACGAAGTTCCTCGTCTTCCAGGACAACCCCGGCCAAGGGTTCCAGGCCAGCATCTTCAAGCGCTTTTACTGGTGGGAAGACGAATGTACCCGACGGATGATGGAGAAGTTCGGCATCACCATCGTGAAGAAAAGCTTCGAGGAGCTGGGGGCACAGGCGAAGCAGATTTCCGATCGGGAGGCAGAAGAGGTCTGGCAAAAATGGCAGTTGAGCGTGGAAGGGGTCTCGCCGCGAGCGCTGCACAGTGCGATCAAGGTTTACATCGCCGTGAAGCGGGAAGCCGAGAAAGACGAGAACATCCGGGGAGTGGGTATCAACTGCCTCAACGAATCCCATTTCTCGGATACCACTCCTTGCCTGGCCTGGAACATGCTTTACGAAGAGAGACGTCTCATCTGGGGCTGCGAAGCCGACACGATGTCCATGCTGACGAAATGCATCCTGCACCAGTCACTCGACGTGCCGATCATGATGACCAACCTGTACCCGTTTCTCCTCGGCCAGGCGGCGTTGAAACACGAGAAGATACCTCGCTTCCCCGAGGTGAAGGACCCGGAGAATCACATTTTGGTTGCCCATTGCGGTTACCTGGGCGTAGTGCCGACGTCCTTCTCCACGGAGTGGGCGCTGAGGCCGAAGGTCCTTGCCATTGTGGACGACAACGCCACGGCCATAGACGCCCGCATGCCGACCGGCGATATTACGTTGGCGAAATTGGATTCAACGTTGAACAAGATGATGGTGGTGGATGGGAGTTTAGAGGGCTACGTTCAATACCCCGGCTCCCACTGTTTGAATGGAGGAGTAATCAGGGTTCCCGATGGTCGGAAGCTTGTGAACAACCTCGCTTCGCATCACTACCTGTTGCTGACAGGCCACCACCTTGCCGACATAGAACTGCTCGCCAGGGTATTTGAGCTCGAAGTCGAGTGAATCTAATCTAGCCGATTGATGAGAGAGATTGATGCCTTTCGTTCCAGATGACGTGAGGTGTCAACTTCCATGATAACGACCTTATTGACCTGAACGATCAAAATTTCGCCCGATAGGGCAATTGCAAAGTCGCCTGGCAGGTGAGATAAGCTGGCGTTCCGTCATTGCGAGGCGCGCTTTTTGCGCCGAAGCAATCCCCTACTAGGTTGGAGATTGCTTCGCTGCGCTACTCAGAAACTTGGTTCGTAGTGGCGACTTTAGTCGCCTTTGCTGTCAAACGACAGCTAAAGCTGTTACTACGAACCTCGCCCAAGTTTCTGCCCCCTACGGATGGCGCGATGCGCCATGGAAGACTCGCAATGACCGCGTTAGCGGAGTTTGCGATTGCCCTAGCTAGACGAACTGGCTCTTTCCCACGGAGCAAACCGCAACCCTGGCCTGGCGGAGGGCTGATTGACCCTCCACACTAGCCCCAGCTTCTTATGCCCTCTTCAGCGCGGCCAATCGGTTATGACCTGATACGCCGCTTCGCTGGTTGCTCCCAGCCCCAGCTCCACAGCCCGCCGGATCATGGTCAACTCCCACGGACGCTTCTTCAGGCTGTGACCCGGATAGCTTTGGATGACCTTCAGGGCCTCCACGTCAATGGCGATCCGGTCACCCGAGGCGAGGATCAGATTGGGCTCCCGTACCTCCCCCGTGCCCGGGCCACCGGAGATGAAGCAGCGGCGGCCATCCATGATGATCAGGTCCGGCGCGATGACCAGATTGAGTTCGGCCAGCTTCTCGCTCAATCGCCAGAGGTGCATCGGCACTCGGTCCCGGCGCCTGACAAAGCCCATAGCCAGCTTGAGACTCAGGGTGAAATCCGCATAGCGATGGGTCTTGAGACAGCAGACGTAGACGATCTTCTCGGCCTCCAGCCCCGCCTTGGCCAGAGCGACCTTCTTGAGGTAACGCCCGTCGGTCTCCACGGCCACCCACTTGCCCTCATCGAAGATCACCACCTCGGCCCCCGCCTCTTCGGCCGCCTGGAGCATGCCTGCCTCGCGCAAGGTGTCTCTGGTAGATTGGCTAATCATCGAGGACTCGCCCAGGACGACCTTGCCCGCCCCGTGCTCGTAGAGCAGCTCAATGACCGCCTTGACAAACCGAGGATCGCTGGAGCCCGGCGGCGGGTCGCTGGTATTGAAGTTAGCCTTGACCAGGATCGTGTCGCCTGGCTCCACCAGCTTCTGGAAGCCACCGATGGCGGCCACGGCCTGGCCGATGCTTTGCCTCAGGTCCCCGTCGCACCGGACCTTGCTGACCAGCGCCTTCCCTTCGTTGGTGAAGATGTTTTTTTTCATTCCTATCCCCGAATGGTGGTTATCATCAGATGGTCGGTCATGGTTTCTCCTGAGGATGGCGGCAACGGATGGGAGCGGATAGACTATTCGTTCATTGCTCGCGTCAACTTGCAAAACAAAACAGAAGTCGAGACAAGTCTCGACTTCTCTGCTGACTTCGTCAAGCCACTTTGGTGCTCACTGCTACTCTAACCTTCTCAATCGCTCCATGCAACTCTGCCTGAGTTCTTCACCCGTGCTCTTAGCGAGATACCTCTCGTACTCCTTCAGCTTGTGCGTCTCTATTGGAAGGTTTAGGCTCCAGTCGTTTGATGCTCAGGCCGATGTGACCTTTTTCCCGATCCGCTTTCAGGACGTAGACATCTACCTCATCGCCAACCTGAAGCACTTCCTTGGGATGAGACACACGTTTCCAGGAGAGTTCAGAGAGGTGAACTAGGCCAGGGGTCCCATCTAAGTCAATAAAAGCTCCAAAGTTGCAGAGGCTACTGACTCGCCCTCGACGAATATCACCTTCCTGAAGTTCACTCAGTAACTTCTCTTTCTGTTGCTTGCGCCACTCTCGCGCCGTAACTTCTGACCGACCATCCTGACCTACCTTGTCCTCGGGGACAAGGATATAGACTGAGACTGGTACTTCGTCACCCACCTTGAGCCTCTCAACCGCTTCTAGGCCCGTTCGCCCCAATTCACGACTTGACAAAAGACTTGCCGCTTTGGAGCCTAGGTCAATCAGGATTTCGGTGGGGCTGGTGCTGACAACTACTCCTTCTAGGATGTCGCTCCACTGGAACGAAGTGTAGTGATGAACTTCTTTTGGGAGGCCCTCCCCCAAATAGATGCTAACGTCTTTCTGTAACTTCCTTTTCACATCTTCCCTGTCTAGCGTAAAGCGTGCCTCCTCTTCAAGTCCTCTTCGGTCTACTTTCATGCCAATGCAAAGTGGCACCAGTTCCCACAAACGGTTTGCAGTCTCCCTAACTTCACTCCCCAAAGCTATTATTAAGAAACTAAGTACCTTAGACACCGCTACTGTCAACTGAACAACCGGGTTAGCAGCGAGTCCCATCTCTTGAACAATGTGTGGAATCTCTTGCCAGACTCGAGCGATCTCATCACCATCCTTCGCTAGCATCAAACGCTGTCGAATTAGCAGTGTAAACCAATATTGGTCTGTTTTCTCCACTTCCCCTTCCAGTCCGTGCTCCTCAAAAACAAGATGTGCTTCGCGCAACAAACGCCCAGCTTCAACCCATTGGTGGCGCAGGGCGGCGACTCGGGCTCTCTCACGCAGAAGATAGGCCCGTACCACGGCTGTACCTTCTTCTCTGTCCTCCAACCCTTCCTCGAAAGCCGCTAATTCCAGGTGCTTCTCAATCTTCACCAGCCGGGCCTCATGGTCGGGAACATCCGGCTCTCGCTCCAGTTCGTCCAGCATGTCATGAGCCCCAATGTAATTAGCGCTAAGGGGGTGGACACGCACCGGGACAGCTCTAGGCTGGAAGGCGCTGACTTCGTTTACCAACTCCTTCCGCTTCTCCATGTCGGCAGTCAGGGTATAGTAAAGAGGGCGGCGGCCTCGGCCGGCGACAGGCACGGTCTCCTGGCTCTTGACCACGTAGCCATCCCGTACCAGCCGCTGCACTACTGTTTCCACGCTCTTGTGCTTGAGCCCCGTCAGCTTAGCCACCTGGCCGATGGTGAATCGCTCACGGGCGGCTATGAATTGCTTAACCTTGAAGGTCACTTCTCCAGACACCGTCATCGTACTCCCCCTTTTGGATCAGATACAGCATAGTATACATGCAAGTTTATTTCTTGTCAAATGAAGGGAAATTAAATCAATGAGACCAGTAGTTCACCAATGGTCGGATTGGCCTGGACCAATCGTTGCAAACCAGCTACATCGCCACGCTGACGGTAGCGAGCGATTGCCCGGACGAACTCGGTGTGCAAATCGTCTGCTCCAAGATGGTCAAATGAACACAGGGCTAACTGAGCACTGAGGTAACGGAAGATCTCGGTGTCTCTATCAAGTACATGCAAGTGAAACCATTTTGCCAAATCGTAGCCCCTCTGCATCAAATAGTTCTCAGGTTCTTGCTTCGTCACCGTGATGTAATGGTCCAGTGCTTCAAAGCGTATTGCTTCGTGGCCTGGAAAAGTGGGCTCGTTCAGCCGCTCCCAGTAAAGATCAAAGGCAGTGTAAATCAGCCAGCCGTCTTCAAAGCTGCCTCCAAACATATGCGGTTTCCGGAACTGGTCTGCGTACATAGGTGCAGTATGAAGGTGGGATAGATACTCGTGGAGGAAATAGAAAGGCAAGTTGAGGAAATCACCGAAGTAGAAGTCAGCCGGAGCAAAGAGGAAGGTGAGAGAGCTAATCCTGCCTTGTTTCTCAGGGCGACAACACAGGCCTAGCTGGTGGTCTAATTCCACTTCGAGCTGCACGGGGCATTGCAAGTGATCGCCTGGCCCGCCGAAACGGGTGTAAAACTCACAAGACAGTTCTTTGCCCACAGCTTGCGGCTCAGACAGGTCGAAAGGAACGGCGAATAACCCTATAACAATCTCACGGTAAGTATCGTAAGCAGCTACCAGGTCGCGGTTCTTGGGGCGTTGCCCTTCCACTGTATTGACCATCAACTCCAGCAAGTCAGTCAGTGCCTCAACTGGATCCTCGCTTTTGGACGTACGACCAAACTTGTTGGCCGCTGGATCAAAGCATTCCTGGGCCAACTGCACCAATGACCAGCTTTGGGTAGAGACTGCTTGCTCAAACGACTCGCAGTGCGCCAACAACTCGCTGAAACAGTGGCACAGGACATCGAAGGTGGTTTGCCGGAGGGGATCTAAGGACATCAGCCCTCCCTACTGGGCTTACTTCTGGTACTTGGCTATTTCCTCTAGAGCGATGGACACCGAGTCGCCCTCAACGGGAATAGTAATCTTTTTTCCGTCCATCTTGATTTTCAGTACCCTCACTTTGCCGTACTTTTTCTTGAGGTAACCGAAGACAAACTTGAATAACGCGATCAGTGGCGCGCCAGCCATGGTAGTTATTTCTAGGATCAGCTTGATGGATTCCAGTTCCTCTTTGGAAGGCAGAGGCAGGTGTCGCTCCGTCCGCAATGAGAAACGGTCACTGTCCACCAGGTCTGTCATCTTCTCTTCGGCTGCTGCCTGACGAATATCGTCAGCCAAGCTAGCCGCTACATCGGCAACTGTGTAGGGCGCTATCGGCTCTATCACCAACTCGACCGTCATAGCTTCGGTTTTGTCGCTCATCGCTTTCTCCTTTTGCTAAGGATTAACCAAACGGCGGGCAAACACGACCTGATTCTACCATATCTCAATTAATTGCGCAATATGTCCTTCCAATTAGACAGATCAAACCCGAAATGATAGCCGCAACCTGTCCAGCAGAATCTCCAGTGACCTGGCGCAAGCGGTAGGGGCCCTTCTGCGGCTTAAGTATCCATGCCTGCCAACTCGCCCTTTAGCACCTTGCCGTGTTGCTCATCGAAACCTTCCATGTTCATAAAGTTGTGACCGCTGCGTGCTGCGCCAACGCAATCGCTCCCAACACGCCAGCCCGGTCGCCCAACCCCGGCGGCACGATGTAATCGTCAATCTGGTCCAGGATGGCCGGCACCGGCAGATAGTCGTTAAGCAGCTCCTGCACCCTCCGCCACACCAGCGGGAAGAGCTGGCGCTGTTGCATCACGCCGCCTCCCAGGATAATGCGCTGGGGCGATAGGATGCAGATGATATTCGCCAAAGCGAAGGCCAGGTAGTCAGCCTCCAGTAGCCAGGCTGGGTGATCCGCAGGCAATGTCTCACCCCGCTGCCCCCAACGCCCTTCCAGAGCCGGTCCAGCCGCC
>JBAWAP010000071.1:0-3305 GCA_049589355.1 Anaerolineae bacterium | reverse complement strand
GACGGGAGGCGATATGGTACACTGGGGTTTGGGAAAAGCCGAACTGTTACCTCTGACTTTTAGCGAATGAGGATGAAATTCTGGGAAAGAATCTCAGAACCCTTGAGAGGCGTGCGGGAAGGGTGGTATACTGCCACCGAAGAGCATAAAACTGAGCTCTTACAAAATAACCAACAATGCCGAAAATCGAACGGAAAACCAGAAAATTGTAACATATACTTAACTTAACAGGATTTTAACATAAGTAGCATATGATAAAGATAAAATAAAGATAATGAAAGGAGGTGAGGAGGCGCAATTCTACAAGGGAAGCTTATTTAAGGTAGCAGAACCAGTAAATGAAAGGAGGGAGGTGTATGGTTTGATGACGGAAAGATGTGATGTAATTTTAGAAACTTTTAGAAAGGAGGAGAAACAGTGAAAAATAGAATACTTTTTATCTCATTAGCGGTGGTGTTCGTTATCGGCCTGGGTCTTGTCGGCTGTGGGGGCGATAACTTGCCGGAGATACCACCCGAGCCCTCAGCACTCGTAATTGGTGCGGCAAGAGATACGGACGAGTCGCTGGCTATTTTTGAAGCGGTAGGCGGCGGACCAGTTATGAGGGAATTCGTTGAGTACGTCAACGAAGACCTTGGCGGGGTCCATCTAAAGGAATATGACACAGCCAACAATCCCGAAGTTATGGTACCTCTGGAAATAGATAGGCGCGAAATTAGTGTTGCGACATGGGACGTAGGGGACGTGACGGCAGGCATTTGCGCCGACATAGCCGACGGTGATGTCCACTTTCTGTGGGGCGCCCCGGGCACCGATTGTATTTTCACTCAAGCCCCTATCGCCAATGGGGCCAAAACGGTACTACTGAGCTTCGAGGGTGGTGCTACCACCATCGCGAATGATCCACTTAAACTTGCTAAGTGGCCCTACGTGTTTATCACCCTGAGCTATTCCGACTGGTACCAGTTGCCGGTCCTGTCTGCTATGCTCGAGGCTGAGCTAGGGAGAACCCCGAAGGCGTATGTACTTCATATTGAGGGTGAGCACGGCGATGAGTATCTCGCTGTAGCCGAAGATAACTTCGACGTCGTTGGCCATGCTGAAATTCCGTTTGATCCATCGGCATATGGCCCGCTGGTAGACGGTGTAATGGATGCCGCTATTGCAGCTCTGGGCAACCCGGCGACCCCGGCCTATGACATCTTCTGCTGTTTTGCCTATCCCGATCATGTCATGATGACTACCGGCACGGCCATGGCCAAAGGCTTCAACCCACCGGCTATGATATTCGGACCGGGCGCCAACTTCGGGTTTTACGCTTACTCGTTCGGCACGCCACCAGACCCTAATATGGTGAACGGAATAATGGCTTTCACGGTTGCCGCTTACGCCGCAAAGGCGGAAATCACAGCAGTATATGATAGAATCGCGGCACGGATAGATGACGATGCGGGCGATCCTCTATCAGGTATACCAGGTTTGCCTGGCATTCTGTCTCTGGATCATTGGGGAATTCCTTGCTACTGGACAGGCCTGCAGATGTGGCTGGCGGCTGTAGAGAGTGTGGGATACGTTGACCAGGAACTGCTAAGAGAGGCCCTTGCTGCTTTCGAGGATGACCCGATGGAGACGATTCTGGGAGAAGCCTGGTTCCGCATGTACGGGACCCCTGGTGAAGGTGGTGGACAGTTGGATTACCTTTGCCACGCCGGTGAGATTGGCCAGTGGCAAAGCGGCGGAACCTTTCAAACCGTAGGATATGACGGGATTACGGCTGACCTGCCGAACTACAAGGTTACGGCACCCTTCATGTTCCCCATGACGGACCTGTGGAACTGGCTACCCTAGCCCGAGGATATTGTTAAGTGGTAAGATAGATTAAGATAGATATTAAGACAAGGAGTCTAGGATAGTAAGCAGGCTGTCTGGAAGGATATCGGGGGTAGCTTCCCGGGAGTGTCTTTCTGGACAGCCTGCCCGTGTGTGATAGCCAAGGACAATCAATGACAACTCAAAACGCAAAACTTTTAGAAAGAGGCAGCTGTATTGTTTACCATTTCAATCGTGAAGGAAGAGATTCCTTCACGCCCCGACACAAAAAACGGTTTTGAATTTTGTCCCGATTAAATCGGGATGTTTAGGATTTGGTGCTTGAAATTTAGGATTTTAGAACAGGTGTCAAAAAAAGGAGGGAAAGTATGGCACGAGGTTATATGGGAAAGATTTTGTTTGTGGACCTTTCCAAAAATAAGCTAAAGGATGAGGCGCTCGACGAAAAGATTTGCCGCCAGTTCATTGGAGGCTATGGCATCGGCGCCAGAATCCTGTTCAGCCGACAAAAGGCTGGTATTGACCCACTGGGACCGGACAATACCCTGGGCATCCTTAGCGGCCCGTTCAGCGGCACCCCGGCGCTCTCGGGTACAAGGTTCACTGTGGTGGGAAAATCACCGTTGACCGGGGGCTGGGGCGATGCCAATTCCGGTGGTTACTTCGGTGCTTTTCTGAAGTTCGCCGGCTACGATGCCTTGTTCTTTAGCGGTATATCGGCAAAGCCGGTCTACCTCTTCATCAATAATGGCAAGGCTGAGCTGAGGGATGCCGCCCACCTCTGGGGGAAGGATACTCGCCAGACCGAAGAAATACTCAAATCGGAATTGGGCAAGGATGTGGAGGTAGCTTGCATCGGCCCATCAGGTGAGAATCTCTCTCTCATCTCAGCAGTGATGAGCAGGAGCCGGACTGCGGCTCGTTCCGGTCTGGGTGCCGTGATGGGCTCCAAGAAGCTCAAGGCAGTGGCGGTGAAGGGCAACATGAAGGTCCCCCTGGCCGATGAACAAAGAACTAAGGAACTGAGAAGAAAATACCAGGGCGAACTGGGAGGACATATTGCCTGGTTAAAGCCGTTCGGCACGCCCTTCCTCGTTGATATCGGCGTTCAGACTGGTGATTCGCCGGTCAAAAACTGGACAGGAGTAGGGGTTATTGACTTTCCAGATTTTCAACCCATAGCCAAAGAGGCTGTGATTGCGCGTATGACAAAAAAGTTTGCCTGTTACCAGTGCCCCATCGGATGCGGAGGGTACATGAAGGCCGGAACCGGAGAGTATAAGTATGCCGCCGATTCCCGGAGACCGGAATATGAGACGACTGCCATGTTTGGCACCAATTGTCTCAATAACAACCTGGAATCGATAATCAAGGCCAACGATATTTGCGACCGCTATGGAATTGACACCATCTCGGCCGGGGCTGCCATCGCTATGGCTATTGAGTGCTATGAGAATGGGCTTATCACCAAGGCT
>JBAWAP010000070.1:0-14839 GCA_049589355.1 Anaerolineae bacterium | reverse complement strand
GGCCGCCCACTGTTGCTCACGCCTCGTGGTGCAACGGTGGACGTGGTATATGGCAACATCACCACCCCTACCACCCTCACCGCCACCATGAGTGGGCCAGCCGTCTTCGCCGACGGCAGCCAGGTGCTAGCCGCCAACATCGCTGATGCCAACGGTAGCTACGCCCTGCACCTCAAGCCAGCAGCAGGCGCCATGCTTGGCGTTCCATTCACCCTGGAGGTCACCCTGGACGGCCTGCAGTTGGAGCGCGTGGGGGCTATCGCCTGGGAAGTGTACTGGCCGCTGATCCGTAAGGAGGCACCATAACCGACTTGCCCCTTGGCAAACAACTGGCAACTGATCACTGTTGTCATTTTCAGGAGGGAGAAAAGATGACAAACAAACTTTCACCAAGGCATGCAGTTCAGAGCAGGCACTGGAGGAAAGCCTTATCCCTACCACTGATGCTGGCCTTCCTGCTTGGCCCACTCCTGGGCCTTCAGGCAACCCCCATCAGTGCCGATGGATGGGTGATCGAATGTGTGGACTGCCCCAAGCAGTTCTCGGAGATGACCGATCGCAGCTTGCGGCTGGATGCCGCAGGGCACCCGCACATCGCCTACGGCGAAGATCATCTTTACCACGCCTGGCACGATGGGGTAAGCTGGTACTACCAGACAGTGGATGACTCCCTTTGGGTCGGCGAGTATGCCTCCCTGGCCCTGGATGGAGATGGCTATCCGCACATCAGCTACTACGACTTGTGGAACGGCAACCTGAAGTATGCCTACCAGGACGACTCAGGCTGGCACATCCAAACCGTGGACAGCGAGGGAAATGTCGGCACCTACACCTCTCTGGCCCTGGATGAGGGCAGCTATCCGCACATCAGCTACTACGAATGGGGCAGCGCTGACTTGAAGTATGCCTACCAAGACGACTCCGGCTGGCATATCCAGACCGTGGACAGCGAGGGAGATGTCGGCACCTACACCTCTCTGGCCCTGGATGAGGGCGGCTATCCTCACATCAGTTACTCTGCTGCCTACCCTTATGAGCTTCTGAAATATGCCTACCAAGACGCTTCCGGCTGGCACATCGAGATTGTGGACAGCGAGCGAGATAGCGTCGGGGACACCTCTCTAGCCCTAGATGGGAGTGGGTATCCGCACATCAGCTACCACGACTGGCAGGACGACGACCTGAAATACGCCTACCTGGACGCCTCTGGCTGGCACATCGAGACCGTGGACAGCGAGGGCGGCACAGACACTTCCCTGGCTCTGGATAGGAGCGGGTACCCACATATCAGCTACTGCGGGTATTTGTATATGAATTACTCCGGTGGCTCCCATTGCGACGACCTGAAGTACGCTTACCAGGACACCTCCGGCTGGCACATCGAGACCATGGAGGACGGTGGGGTTGTCAGTTGGTTCACCTCTCTGGCTATAGATGGGAACGGATACCCGCACATCGGTTACTGCGAGGATTTGTACATGAGTTACTCCGGCGGCCCTCCTTACCACGAGCTGAAGTATGCCTACCAGGACAACGCCGGCTGGCACATCCAGATCGTGGACAGCAGCGGGGGGATAGTCGGTCAGTACACCTCTCTGGCCCTGGATAGGAGCGGGTATCCGCACATCAGCTACCACGACTGGTGGAACGGCAACCTGAAGTATGCCTACCAGGATGCTTACGGCTGGCACATCGAGACTGTGGACGGCGAGGGGGAGGTAGGCGACTGGAACTCCCTAGCTCTGGATGAGACCGGGCATCCACACATCAGTTACTTTGATAGCAGCAATAGCGACCTGAAATATGCCTACCAGGACGCCTCCGGCTGGCACATCGAGACCGTGGACAGTAAGTGGGATGTCGGTGAGCACACTTCCCTGGCCCTGGATGAGGGCGGCTACCCGCACATCAGTTACTCCGCTGGCTACCCTTACGGCGACCTGAAGTATGCCTACCAAGATGCCTCCGGTTGGCACGTCGAGACCGTGGACAGCGAGGGGTTTGTCGGCACGTACACCTCCTTAGCCCTGGCTAGGGGTGGGTATCCGCACATCAGCTACCACGACTGGTGGAACAACGAGCTGAAGTATGCCTATCAGGACGACTCCGGCTGGCACATCCAAACCGTGGACAGCGAGGGGGGCCCGTTCACCTCCCTGGCCTTGGATAGGGGCGGATATCCACATATCAGTTACAGCGGTTTGGGCAACCTGAAGTACGCCTACCAAGACGCCTCCGGCTGGCACATCGAGACTGTGTGCAGCGTGTGGTTATCTGATGGTGGCTACTGGATCTCCCTGGCCCTGGATGGGAACGGGTATCCCCACATCAGCTACCACAGCAACTACGACCTGAATTACGCCTACCAGGACGCCTTCGGCTGGCACATCGAGACCGTAGACACAGGGCTGGGTTACGACGGCGGATACACCTCGCTAGCCCTGGATGGGGACGGGTATCCGCACATCAGTTACCATGATAGCACCAATGGCAACCTAAAGTACGCTTACTACTCCGCCTGGAAACTGTACCTGCCACTAATCCGTAAAGAGACGCCGTAGCCAATTCGCCGCTCGACAAGGATGTACGTATGGACCACCCGTTATTGAAAGACAAATTGCAAACTGTGCCCACCAAGCCCGGCGTGTACCTGATGAAGGACGAAGGGGGCGAGGTGATCTACGTGGGCAAGGCGATTAACCTGAGAAATCGGGTGCGCTCCTACTTCCAGGCTTCGGCCAGCCACTCTCTCAAGCTACATCGCCTGATATACCACATCGCCGATTTCGATTTCATCGTCACCGACTCGGAGATAGAGGCGCTCATCCTGGAGTGCAATCTGATCAAGGAGCACCGCCCCAGGTACAACGTCCGCCTCAAGGACGACAAGCGCTACCCTTATATCAAGATCACCTGGCAGGAGGATTACCCCCGTATCTATGTCACCCGCCGCATGGAACGCGACGGGGCGCGCTACTTCGGCCCCTTCACCGCCGTCTGGGCCGTCCACCAAACCCTGGACATGCTACGCAGACTCTTCCCTTATCTGACCTGCAACCGGGAGATCACAGGCCAGGACAAACGGGCCTGCCTCTACTATCACATCGGCCGCTGCGCAGGACCCTGCATTGGCGCGGTCTCCAAGGAGGAATACCGAGCCCTGATCAAGCGCATCTGTCTATTTCTGGAGGGCAAGGCCGAGGAGATCGTGGCCGATCTGCAGGCCCAGATGGCATCGGCCGCCGAAGCGCTGGACTTCGAAGGGGCCGCCGCCCTGCGCGACCAGATCAGGGCCATAGAGTGGGTCACCAAGCAACAGAAGATTGCCCTGGCGGTGGGAAAAGACGAGGATGTGATTGCCCTGGCCCGCGAAAACAATGACACCTGTGTGCAAGTGTTCTTCATCCGGCAGGGGAAGCTCATCGGCCGCGAATACTTTATCCTGGATGGGACCGCGGAGGAAGACGAAGCTGAGATCGTGGCCTCCTTCATTAAGCAGTTCTACGACGAGGCCGCCTACGTGCCCATGAAAATCATCTTGCCCACCAATGTCGAGGAGGCCCTGGTCATCGAGGCCTGGCTGAGGAGCAAAAGGGGCAGCAAGGTGAGATTGCACGTGCCCAAGCGAGGCCGAGCAAAGGAACTGGTGCAAATGGCCGCCGAGAACGCGGCCGAGACCCTGGCCAGCCTGCGGGCTCAGTGGCTGGCCGACGAGGGGAGGAGCGTGGAGGCCCTGGCGCAACTGAAAGAGCACCTGGGCCTGGAGGAGGCGCCAACCCGCATCGAATGCTACGACATCTCCAATATCCAGGGAACGGCGGCCACTGGCAGCATGGTGGTCTTCGTCAAAGGCGTGCCTCGCAAGGGCGATTACCGGCGCTTCAGGATTCGCACCGTGGAGAGTGCAGATGACTACGCGATGATACAGGAAGTGCTGCGGAGGCGCTTCAAGAGAGCCATCGAAGGAAGGGCTGAGGGAAGTTCAAAGTTCAAAGCTCAAAGTTCAAAGCTCAAAGAGGCCGACGTTTGGACTATTTTGCCCGATCTGATTATCATTGACGGCGGCAAGGGACAACTGAACGCCGCCCTGGAGGTCCTGGAGGAACATGGCCTGAAGGGTGAAGTGCCCGCCATAGGCTTGGCCAAGAAGCAAGAGGAGATATTCCTCCCTGGCCGCCCAGAGCCCCTCGTCCTGCCCCGCGATTCTCAGGGACTCTACCTCCTGCAGCGCATCCGCGACGAGGCCCACCGCTTCGCCGTCGGCTACCACCGCAAGCTGCGAACAAAAAAGAGCCTGGCCTCGATTCTGGAGGAGATTCCCGGCATCGGCCCCAAGCGCCGCCAGGCTTTGCTCAAGCACTTCGGCTCCATCGAGGCCATTCGCCAGGCCTCGGTCGAGGAGCTGGCCGCCGTGAAGGGAATGACCAGGAAGGCGGCAGAGATGGTGAGGGAGAACCTGTGATGTGGCTCAGCACAGGCCCCCAGCCCCTCCCCCAACTTTAGGGGAGGGGAGCTCAGTTCCCCCCTCGCCCAGGCTTGGGAGAGGGGGGTTAGGGAGGAGAGGGCCGCCTCCGATCAAGCTGCCCGGTTGACACTGGCGACAGAAGTTGGTGAGCTGTTGCCGGGCCTTGATCTCGGAGATGGTTGTGCCGCAACGAGGGCAAGGCTGGCCCCCTCTGCCGTGGACCTTCAGAAAGTCCCTTATCTCCACGTGGATATCTGCCCCCACCCGTTCCCGCAAGATGGCTAAGGCCTCGCTCAAAACCTCATGCATCGCCTGGTAAAGACGCGCGATCCCCTCCTCCGAAAGCTGGGGACGCTTTCGGAAAGGATAGACCCCCGCCCGCCAGCAGATCTCGTCGGCGTAGGCGTTGCCGATGCCGGCCACGAAGCTCTGCCTGGTCAAGATGTCCTTGATCTCACCTCGATACTGGCGCAACCATTCTCTGAAGAGATCCAGGGTCAGGTCGGGATCAAGGGCTTCGGGCCCTAGCTCGGCGAAGCCCGGCACCTTGGCGAGATCGTCGGTCAGGTAGACCTTGCCCATGGTCCTGGCATCGGCGTAGCGCAGGTCCATGCCATCGGCCAGGCGCAGAACTACAAAGGTCTTGCGGAGACGGCGCTCCCGTCGAGGCGCGTAGTGCAGCCGCCCGGCCAGCATCGGATTGATGACCAGGCAATCGCCTGAATCCAAGGCCAGGATGAGAAACTTGCCCCGCCGATTGACCTGCTTTATCCTCTGGCCCGTCAGGCGAGTGGCGAAATCGCCGCCCGCCAGGTTACGCACCACGATGGGGCGCACTACTTCGACCTCAGCTATCTCCTGACCAACGATGCGATCCTGCAGAAACTCTTTGATGACCTCCAGGTCGGGCAACTCGGGCATGGCCAGAGTATAACATAAATGATTGGCTCTTGACAAATCCGCATCTGTCGCTTATAATATAATCAACCTAACCTATACCGATAAAGGCAAACCCATCGAAAGGTGGGGACGCAAAGCCACGGGTCTGTCTCAGTGAACAGTAGCCAGGTAGTCAGACCACTGTTTACTGATTACTGGTTACTGACCACTGATATGATAGCCGGGCTGCCGAAACAGGGCACGGTGTAACGTGCTTTTCGGAAGCAAGCAGTCCGGGGAGCACGTTTTTTATCAGGGGATACCGAAGGACACTAATCGCACCGAAGGTTCCCCAGGTCTCCATGTCTCGAAAGGAGGAGACCTTGAAAAAAATAACTGGCCTCTACCTTTGTTTGACCTTTGCTATAGCATCGCTCCTCTCCCACCCCCTCTCCGCCATGGCCGACTGCCCCACGTTCATCGTCCCCGCTCAACTCGGCACGGTGGAATCGAGCCTTCTGGTGGAGATCTCTGGTGTCGCCGCCAGTCGCAAGAACGCCGATGTACTTTGGGTCCACAACGACTCAGGCGACTTGGCGCGCATCTATGCCCTGAGCATTCAGGGCAAGCACCTGGGAGTCTATAACCTCCTCGGAGCCAGCGCGACCGATTGGGAAGACATGGCCATCGGGCCGGGACCGGTAGAGGGACAGAATTACATCTACGTCGGCGATACCGGCGACAATGCGCGCCGCCGCTCATCGGTGACCGTTTATCGCGTCGCCGAACCGCTGGTCAGTGCCACCCAAAATCCAGTGACTGTCAACTTGGATAATGTGGACGCCTTACCCATGCGGTATCCCGGCCCCGCGGTTTATGATTGCGAGACCCTGCTGGTTGATCCGGCGAGTGGAGACCTTTTCCTGGTAACGAAGGATCGTGAGGGCGAGGGGGTGGCCCGCGTTTTCCGCAATCCGGCGCCGCACACGCCCGGCGTCATGGTGATCCTTGAGCTCGTGGACAGCATTCCCCTGCCCTCCCAGGTGACGGGGGGCGATGTCTCACCCTCCGGCGACGCCGTGCTCCTGCGGCTTTACTATCAGGGTTACTACTGGCCCCGCGCAACCGGAACGAACCTCTGGGAAGCCTTTTCGGGAACCGCTTGCACGGTGCCCCTGGCCGTGGAACCCCAGGGCGAGGCCATTGCCTTCGCCGCCCACGGCCTGGGCTACTACACCGTCAGTGAAGGCGCCTACCAGCCGGTCTATTTCTACGAGAAAGACACCTCCACGGCTCTGGTCCCACGAGGCTCAACCTGGAGATACCTGGACGACGGCTCGGACCAGGGCACGGCCTGGCGTCAGCCGGATGACGATGATTCGGGATGGGCGTCGGGTCCGGCCCAACTGGGCTATGGCGACGGCGACGAAGCAACGGTGGTAAGTTATGGAGGCGATGCGGAAAACAAGTACATCACGACCTATTTCCGCCACAGTTTCGACGTGGCGGACGCTTCGATCTTCGAGAGCTTGACGCTCCGCGTCCTCAGGGACGACGGCGCCGTCGTTTATTTGAACGGGACGGAAGTTTTTCGAACCAACATGCCCGGCGGAGCCATTGACTATGAAACCCTTGCCGTTTCGACCATCGGTGGCAGCGACGAATCTAGTTTTTTCATGACCAGTGTTGACCCCAGCCTGCTAAACGACAGCCCGAACGTCCTGGCGGTAGAAATCCACCAGGGTGCCGTGACCAGCTCAGACATCAGCTTTGACCTGGAACTGCGAGGGTGGGAAAGAGACAATAGCCAATTCACCTTTGTGGTCACTTCTGATATGAGGCAATACTCTGGGCCGGGGTACAATTCGTCCCAGTATTTCAGGGGAGCCTGTGAAGCCATTGCCAGCCGGGACAGAGGCGCTTTCATGGTCAGCCCCGGCGACATAGATCCCACCAGCGATGTGCACTGGACCATAACCTCAACCCTGGGCGCGGCCTACACCTGGTACCCCGTGGTCGGGAATCACGAGCTCCCCGGCGGCGGCCAGGAATCCTATTATGGAGCCAACATGGACTGGCTGCGCAGCTATAATTACGGGGCCGTAAACCCCGGCCCATCGGGTTGCCCAGAGACCACCTACTCCTTCGACTACCAGAACGCGCACTTTGTGATGCTGAACGAGTATTGCGACACCGGCGGTGACACAGTCAGGGACGGCGATGTCCCCGATCACCTGTACGACTGGCTGGTTGCCGACTTAAGCGCCACAGACAAGACCCACATCTTCGTTTTCGGCCACGAGCCTGCTTATCCTCAGCCCGATGCCGATAACAGGCGGATACGTCACCTGGGAGACAGCCTGGACCAATACCCGACCCATCGCGATCGCTTCTGGAATCTGCTGAGGGACGAGGGGATTGTCGTCTACGTCTGTGGTCACACCCACAACTACAGCGCGGTGGAAATAGATGGCGTCTGGCAATTGGATGCTGGACACGCTCGCGGACAGGGAGACACCGGCGCCCGCAGCACTTTCATCATGATTCAGGTGGATGCCGACGGTGTGACGTTCAGGACCTATCGTGATGATGCCGACGGCGGTCCCTATACCCTCGCACACGCTGGGATCCTCATAGAATGTGCTGGCTATTATGACCTGGAGTGCGACTGCGACGTAGACATCGCCGACATCATGGCGGTAGCTAGCCACTGGAACAACTCGGTAGGCGATGACGACTACGACCCCGCCTACGACCTGGACGACGATGGCGACATTGACATCGTGGACATCATGCTGGTGGCCGTGCACTGGGGGGAAACCTGTGAGGGCTAAGATAGCAATTTCTAAAATTGGCTTTGCTTTGATGGTTTTGATGTCCCTAGCCTTAGCCGGTGGTTCATTGGCAGTCAGCGGGGCGACCCTTCGGCAGGCTCAGGGCAGGCTCCTTCGACAGGTTCAGGGCACCACCTACTACGTTGGACAAACCAACTGCAGCGATACAGGGCCCGGTGACTACCAGACACCCTTCTGTTCCTTCGAGACGGCTCTTGCCCACCTCCAGCCAGGCGACACGCTCATCATCAAAGCCGGCACCTATACCGAGCGACTGGTGGTAACTGGACTCGCCGCTACAACTGACGCGCCCATCGTCATCCGCGGCGAGTCGCGCAACACGGTCATCTTCGACGGCGGATGCCCCGATTTCCCCTGCAGCATCAACGATGTTGACCGGGATTTGTGGTGGGACTTGGTGGAATGGGCCTCGGTGGAGGGGATGGTCAACATTCAGGACAGTAGCTTCATCACCCTGCGTGACTTCACCGTGCAGAATGCCATCGCCGCTGGAGTTAGCGTCTTCGGTGGGACTGGCAACGTGATCACGCACGTCACCACCAACGGCACAGGCAATTCTGGCCTCCTCCTGGCGGACACCGTGAACCTTACGGTGATCCACAACGATGTCGGGCGTGCTCAACTGGGCTTCCGGGACGAAGATGGCAACATGCACATAGGTTACCATGAGGCGCTCTCCATCGTGGCTGTCTCTAACTTCGTGGTGACGTACAACTACGTGCACGACACCCAGAAAGAGGGTATTACCGTCAAGGAAAGCTCAACCAACGGCGAGGTTCACCACAACTTCGTAGAACGGGCGTGCGCGGTGGGCATCTACATCGACGAAGCCCACTATGTGCAGGTCTATAACAATCAGGTTCGCCGCAGCGGTTACTACCTTGCCGACGACGGACAGGAGCAGCTTTGTGGTTCTCACCCTGTATACGGCGACTGGCATGGCCAGTATTATGGCAACGGCACCATGTTAGCCGTGGGTGATTTGGGTGAGGCCAGCCGGGGACGACTCTCCAACATCCGGGTGTACCAGAACGTGGTCTGGGATGCCCACGGGAACGGGCTACAGTTCTGGGACGAACTGCGGGAGAGCGGGACCGGCGAAGGCGAAATGACCGGGAACCAGGTCTACAACAACGTCTTCTACAACTCTGCTCTCGCCGGTATCCGGCTGGACGATGTGGACGACACCGTGGTTGCCAACAACATCATCGCCCTCAACGACGAAGAAGGCATCACCGGCAACTCCATTGCGATCAACACTGTGTCCCATAACCTGTTCTATTTCAAATACAACTGGCATCAACCGGTGGGCACCAACTACGTGATAGACGATCCCCTCCTGGTTGATCCGGACAGCGACGATTTCCACCTGCGGGAGGGCAGCCCGGCCATTGACGCCGGCACCAACGAAGGTGCGCCGGAGGTTGACTTTGACGGCAATCCCCGTCCCCTGGATGGCAATTCAGACGGGATGGCTGTAGTAGACATAGGGGCCGATGAATTCACGCTTCTGGGCGACCTCGACCACGACTGCGACGTGGATGTGGCCGACATCATGCTGGTGGCCAGCCACTGGCACAGCTCAGTGGGTGATGACGATTACAGCCCGGCCTACGACCTGGACGAAGACGGCGACATTGACATCGTGGACATCATGCTGGTGGCGGTGCACTGGGGGCAAACGTGTTGACGCCGTGAAACGTGAAGACGTGAAACGTGAGCGGCCAGACCTTCATCACCTGGACCGAGCGGGCTGATCTCAAAAGAATTCGTTACTTTCTCAATTCGGTGTAGTGTTGTTGAGGAGGACTAGCATGAAAAACCTGTTTTTGCCCAAACTGGGAATGAGGAAACTTTTGGCTGCTGGTTGTATGGTGTTGGCCTGTCTCAGTCTCCTTTTAACAGGCGGCCACGTTGGTGTTACCAATCCCCAGGAAGCGCACGCTCAAGCTGATGATCCCAACCCGCCAAGCCAGACGGTGAAGCTGATCTTCATCCACCACTCAACCGGGGAGAACTGGCTGGCTGACGACAACGGCGAGCTGGGCATCGCCCTGCGCGACAACAACTACTTCGTCAGCGACACCAACTACGGCTGGGGGCCGAACAGCATCGGTGACCACACCGACATCGGCCATTGGTGGAACTGGTTCCGGGGGACTGGCAGCGCCACTTACCTCACTGCTCTCTATACCGAGAGTGACCAACATTCCACCTACTCTCGTCTGGCCAGTGACCCCGGCGGCGAGAACGAGATCATCATGTTTAAGTCCTGTTTCCCCAACTCCCAGCTAGGGGGGAATCCCACGGATCCGCCAACGACCGGTACGAATCCACTACGGGGGCAGGACGCCTGGTCAGAGCACATGACCGTCGGCAACGCCAAGGGCATTTACAACGACATCCTGGAATACTTCAGGACGCGGCAGGACAAGCTCTTCGTGGTCATCACTGCACCGCCACTGGTCGCCAACGCCACTGACGCTACCCACGCCGCCAACGCCCGCGCCTTAAACAACTGGCTGGTCAACGACTGGCTGGACAGCTATCCCTACAACAACGTGGCCGTCTTCGACTTCTACAACGTCCTGACCTCCAACGGCGGCAATGCCAACACCAACGACCTGGGTTCGGGAACCGGCAACCACCACCGCTGGTGGAACGGGGCAGTGCAACACATCCAGACCGTGAGCAACAACTACTCGGCCTATGGCAGCAGTCCCTCGGACAGCCATCCGACCGCCGCTGGCGGCCAGAAGGCCACCGGCGAGTTCGTCCAGTTGCTCAACGTCTTCTATCACCGTTGGAAGTCCAGCCAGAGCACAACCACCTACTACGTGCGCCCCGACGGGGGCTCCCCCGAACAGTGCACGGGCCTGGCAAACGTGCCCTACCCCGGCGATGGCATCAACCAACCCTGTGCCTGGAATCACCCCTTCCGCGCCCTGCCACCAGGCGGGACGCCGCGCATCGCCGGCGGCGATACCCTGATTATCGGAGCCGGCAGCTACATGATGGGCTACGGCGCACCGGGCGCCGACAACTGCGCCGCTGGCGGTGCCTTCGACTGTCACATGCCCCCTATCCCCAGCGGCCCCGATCCGGCCAACCCCACCCGCATCCTGGGGGCCGGTTGGGACGCCGGTTGCCTCAGCCCCCCTGAGCTATGGGGAGCGGAGCGACCCTGGTTCATCGTCAACCTGACCGACTCCAGCAACGTCGAGCTGGCCTGCCTGGAGATCACCGACCATTCCAGTTGTGTCGAGTTCCATGCCCACGGCTGGGGCGGATCGGCGCTGACCTGCCAACGCGATAATCCCCCCTATGGCCCCTGGGCCTCCGTTGGCCTGTACGCCGAAGACTCGGCCAACGTCTATCTCCACCACCTGAACATCCACGGCCTGGCCAGTGCCGGGGTTCACGCCGGTCGCCTTACCGATTGGACGGTGGAGGACACGCGCATCGCCGGCAATGGCTCGGCCGGCTGGGACGGCGATCTGTGGGATGAATACGGCGACTCGAACTCGGGCACTCTGCGCTTCCGTCGCCTGACAGTGGAGTGGAACGGCTGTGGCGAAACCTACCCCGGCGAACAGCCCACCGGCTGCTGGGCACAGCCCGCTGGCGGCTACGGCGATGGGTTTGCCACCGGCACCAGCGGCGGACACTGGATCGTCGAAGACTCGGTCATTCGCTACAACACCTCCGATGGCCTGGACTTTCTCTACATCTCCGAATCCAGCTCCGCCATCGAGATCAGCCGCACCTTGGTTGAGGGCAACGCCGGCAACCAGATCAAGACCTTCCGCGGGCCATTTCTCCTGGAGAACTCCATCGTCGTCGGCAACTGCGGTTTCTTCGAGGGCCAACCGTTTACTTACTACGACCCTGAGTACGGGAACTCGGTGGACAACTGCCGTGCCCTCGGCACAGCCCTGGCCATCGGCCTGACACAGGGGGATCAGGCGACAGTGATCAATAACAGCTTCACCAGCGAGGGGGACTGCCTGGTGACGGCGGAATGTGACGGCGCCTGCGACGGCTCCGAGGCGGTTCTGCTGCGCAACAATATCTTCCAGGGCCACACGGACCTCCTGCAGCCCTGGGAGAACACCTGCTTGATCTACGAAGAGACCTTCCCCAGCGACCCCTTCGACGTGGACTACTCGGTGATCAACGACGTGAAGCACGATCTCTGCCCAGGCGCTAACGACATCTGTGGGGTCTCGCCCGGCCTGGTCAACCCTGCCATTGACGCCTTTGATGCTCACCTCCTCCCGGACAGCCCGGCCATTGACGCTGGCACGGCCAGCGGTGCATCGGCCGTTGACTTCGACGGCAACCCACGCCCCCTGGATGGCGATTCAGATGGCACTGCGGCGGTGGACATAGGGGCCGACGAGTTCACGCTCCTACGCGACCTCGACCACGACTGCGACGTGGACATCGCCGACATCATGCTGGTAGCCGCCCGCTGGCACACCTACATGGGCGATGACGGCTACAACCCGGCCTACGACCTCGACGGGGATTGCGATATTGACATTGTGGATATCATGCTGGTGGCAGTGCATTGGGGGGAAACGTGCTGATGGCGTCAGGTGCCAGGCACTTTCACTGGGAATTTCACCGTAAAAGCGCTTTCCTTGTCCTCGACCTTGAAACCAAATAGCTTTTTCGGAAGTGCCTGGCACCTTATCGAAAGGACTACAGTCGTGAGAAGACATGTCGTGCAAGTTGCATCTGTCCGCGTAGTGACCGGATTGGCCACAGCGATCCTGCTGAGTGTACTCGCTAGGGCCCTCGCCGTCGAGGACACACACAATCCGCAATCCACAATCCGAAATCCGCAATCGGTTGCCGCCTTCCACCGCAGCGGCCAGACCTTCCTCACCTGGACCGAGCGCACGGATCTCAGCGGCGAGCGCTACCACGTCTACCGCCACACCAACCCCATTACGGCCGCCAACCTGGCGCAGGCCACGCGGCTGACCGACACCTGGGGTGCACTGGGGGAAGGCTCCAGCACCTTCTGGAGCGAGCTCAGCCGCGAGCCTCCCATCACGCGCAACTACGTAATCCAGGACCTGGGCACGCCGCTGAGCGACACCACCGGCCTCTTCGTCTGGACGACGCATGAGAACGGCACCTTCTACTACGCGGTCACCACCACGCATGGCGGCACGGAGAACACCACCGACTTCGGCGTCAGCAACATGACCGGCCCCATCGCCGAGACGGTGGCCGACCCCCAGCCAGTCAAGGTGTGGCAGGCCACCAGCAGCCGGGGCTTTGTCTTCACCCAGTACCTGGATTACAGCCGCTACAACCCCACCTTCGGCGTGCCGGAGGGCACTGCAGCCCAACAGTACACCTTCAACTACGGCGTGACTCTGCCGTCAGACGCGGCCTGCGGCGGCTCGCTGCCCGACTCCCTGCCGGGCAATGTCTACCTGGAAGGCTGGGGCGGACGTTACAGCAACGACGACGTGACCCCCTGGAACTACTGTGCTGTCTTCATCGTCCCCGACGACCCGAACCAGACCTGGTACTACGGCCACAGCGCCAGCTACGACTACCGGCTGGGGGGCACGGCCAACAGCGGCCCCATCGTCAACTTCACCGAGGAGCGCATCCTGCGGGCTATTTACGATACGCTATGCGACTCCACCTTCCGGCTGGACCCCAATCGGATCTACGTTTACGGCCATTCCATGGGGGGCAGCGGTGCTCTGGCCCTGGGCATGCGCTACCCCAACGTGTTCGCCGCCACCTACAGCAGCGAGCCCATGACCAACTACCAGACCTCCGACCTGTGGCTCAGCGATACCGAGTGGAAGTGGGGCACCGTGGCCAGCAATCTGCCCATCGAGAACCGGGGTCCAAATGGCTGGGCCGATCACCTGACCAGCTACGACGGCACCGGCGTCTGGGACTGGCAGAATCACCAGCAACAACTGGTGACCCGGCGCGGCGACGACATGGCCCACATCTCCCTGGCCCACGGCACGCGGGACGATATCATCGCCTGGAGCACCCAGGGCCAGCCGGCCTACGAGCCCTTCTACCAGGGTCGGCGCGCCTTCTCCGGCGCCACCGAGGCGGCTGATCACACCTGGCTCGGCTACAGCGGCCTGGGGCCGAACGTCGAAGATTACAACTGGACGGGGCCATTCTACGGTTGGACCGCCGTGCGCGACGAAAGCCTGCCCGGCCTGACCTACGCCAGCGGCAGCAGCCCTGTGCCGCCCCCCGGCGCCGGCGCGAGCTACAACCTGAACCTGGAATGGTCTGCCAGTTGGCTTGACTGGGACGGCGCGCCCATAGATACAGACGATGAGTGGCGCATCAGCCTGCACACCACCGACGGCTCGACGCAGACGGCGGACGTCACCCCCCGCCGCCTGCAGACCTTCACCATCGTCCCCGCCAACGCCTACGCCTGGGAGAACCGCCGCGTCAGCGACAACGCCCTGGTGGCCTCCGGCACAGTCTTTGGGGATGCCGACGGACTGGTAACCGTGCCCGCCTTCCAGGTCACGTCTGGCGGCAACCGCCTCATCCTGCGTCCCGGCGCTGGCGGGCCCACGGCCACTCCCACTCCAACCCCCACGCCGACCGCTACCGGCCAGGCTACGAC
>JBAWAP010000069.1:0-11487 GCA_049589355.1 Anaerolineae bacterium | reverse complement strand
CCTCTATACCAGCAACCCCGAACAGCGACTGCGGCAGGAGATTGTATTGGGGATGGGAGGGATGCGGGTGCTGGGGGCACTGGGTATTCGGCCTGCTGTGCTTCACCTGAACGAGGGCCATCCAGTTCTGGCCGTTCTCGAGCGCATTCGGACCTTGGTGGAGGATGGAGCCAGTTTTGAAGAAGCCACCCAGCGGGTGCGGGAGAGCACCATCTTCACCACCCACACTCCCGTACTGGCGGGAACCGACGTTTTTCCCTTCCAACTGGTGGATAGGTACCTGGGTGAATACTACACCCGTCTAGGCACCGATCGCGATACCTTCCTCCAACTGGGGGCTAACCCCCAGGACCCCGGCGCGGGGTTCAACATGACTGTCTTTGCCCTGCGAATGGCTCAGTTCCGCAACGCCGTCAGCCAGCGACATGGTCAGGTGGCTCGCAAAATGTGGGCTGGCCTGTGGCCGGAGAAAAAAGAGGAAGTGCCCATTGAGGCCATCACCAATGGCGTTCATCTGCCGAGTTGGATTGAACCCATTCGCTTGCAACCCTTGCTGACCAGATACCTGGGCCCGGCCTGGCCCGCCCACCAGGACCGGCCAGCGGTATGGGAACTCGTAGACGAGATCCCCGACGCGGAACTATGGCAGCTGCACCAGGAACTCAAAGGCGCGCTAATCGCCCAAATTGACCAGCGCGCCCGGGCACGCTGGCAGCAGGACAGGGTGGCTGCCTGTAACGTCATTGCCTTCGGTGCCCTGCT
This sequence comes from Anaerolineae bacterium, assembly GCA_049589355.1. Taxonomy (GTDB): domain Bacteria; phylum Chloroflexota; class Anaerolineae; order VGOG01; family VGOG01; genus JBAWAP01. Next base: position 10,725 of record JBAWAP010000069.1, on the reverse strand, counting down.
CGACCCTGAGATCCTGACCTTGGGTTTTGCGCGGCGCTTCACCGGCTACAAACGGCCCGATCTCATCCTCTACAACCTGGAACGGCTCAAGCGGTTGTTAACGGATCCCTTGCGTCCGGTGCAGATCATCTTTGCCGGAAAAGCCCATCCTGCCGACCTGGAGGGCAGGCGCCTGATTCAAAAGATTTTTCGCCTGGCCCAAAATCCCGAGTTTGCCGGAAGGATCGCTTTCGTGGAGAACTACGACCAGCAACTGGCGGAGTATATGGTGCATGGGGTGGATGTCTGGCTCAATAACCCCCTGCCGCCCCTTGAGGCCAGCGGGACCAGCGGCATGAAAGCCAGTGTCAACGGCACTCCGAATCTCTCCATTCTGGACGGGTGGTGGATTGAGGGGTATAATAGGGCCAACGGTTGGGCCTTTGGCGGGGATGAGATTGAGGGAGACCGTACGCAAGCTGATGCCGAGGCTCTGTACCACCTTCTAGAGGAAAAGGTCATTCCGCTCTACTATCAACGATCCGACGAGGGGGTGCCTCACGGGTTCGTTCAAGTGATGAAGGCAGCCATCAAGAGTGTGGCTCCTGCCTTCAGCACCCGGCGGATGGTGAAGGAATATGTAAACCGGTTCTATGTCCAGGCCCTCGATCTGAAGGGTAAGGAATCATTAGAAGGACGAGAATGACTGAACAGAACAGCGTGGAGTCCTTTCATCGTCACCCCGGTGACCTGATTCGTCTAGTTTTGGGTACTACGGTATTGGCCGGGTCCGTGCTGCTTGCACGTAAAGGTGAGGCAGGAATGCTGGAGACCGACCTCTTCCGGCTCATCAATCACCCCCTGAAGCGGCGTCGGTTCCGTTGGGGGTTATCATGCAAGCGGGGTCTTTCGCGGCCGTATTCGCGGCGGCTGGACTGGCCCTTTTGGCTCGGCGTCGTCGCCTGGCAATGGATCTGGCCGTCAGTGGCACACTCGCCTGGGTGCTGGCCAGGCTGGTGAAGACAGTAGTTATGCGTTATCGGCCCACTGTACTCCTCGAGGGGGTACTGGTCCGTGGGGCGGAGGCTGTTGGGCTGGGGTTCCCCTCTGGCCACGTCGCCGTGGCCAGCGCCCTTGCCACAGCAGCCAGCCCATATCTCAGCCAACGGGCGCGCCAGATGACGTGGGGCATTGTTTGGCTCGTGGCCGTGGCCCGGATCTACGTGGGGGCGCATCTCCCCATAGATGTGGTGGGCGGCGCAGCCCTCGGCTGGGCCATCGGTGCGGCGTTGCACATTCTGTGGGGTGCTCCGGGCGGCCGCCCATCTCGGGAGGTTGTCCAGCGGGCGCTGGAGGAGGCCGGAATCGGCCCTGTAGAGGTGCGCCCTGCTCAAGTAGATGCTCGAGGCTCGGCGCCATTCATGGTGAAGACTGCCCGTGGACCTGAGCTGTTCGTCAAGGCCGTTGGACGGGAGCAGCGCAACGCCGACTGGCTGTTCAAGGCATATCGTTTTCTGGCCTTTCGAGAGGTGGAAGACGAAGTGCCCTTTGCCACACCCAAACAGCAGACCGAGCACGAGGCCTACCTAGCACTTCTGGCCGAGAAAGCAGGCGTCCATACTCCCCCTGTTGTACTTGCAACGCAGGTTCGTGATGGCTCCGGCCTCCTTGCCCAGCAAAGGGTGACCGGTCGAGGCCTCGACTCTCTTGAGGCAGACGAGATAGACGATGTGCTTCTGCGCAAGATCTGGAACCAGGTCGCTCTGCTCAGGAAAGCGCGCATTGCCCATCGCGACCTGCGGCGGGCCAATATCCTCGTTGATGAACAAGGACAACCCTGGATCATTGATTTTGGCTTTGCCGAAGCAGCGGCGAGTGATCGGCGGCTGGCCCTGGATATTGCTGAGATGCTGGCCTCCCTGGCTTGCCTGGTGGGTGCCAAACGGGCCGTGGTAACGGCGCTCGACACCCTCGGCCAGGAGGCCATTATGAGGGCCTTGCGCTCAAGCTTGTGGAGATGCATGAAAAGCAAGAGCTATCGGGAATCGTAACTGCTCAGCCTGCTAACGCTGGTTGAGCATTCAAAGCAGGGGGCACATAGGGTGCTCCCGTCAGCGCCAATCTCAGGCTATCCAAGACTTGCTGACCATTCTTCCGAGTTGTCGAAATGTAGCTCCGGATCTGGCAAAAGACCTTGGCACCCTCTTCCGAACGGAAACAGCCGGAGACCTTCTGCTTCACTTTGACCATGCGGATGTCTCGTTCCGCCTGGTTGTTGTCAAAGGGCACCTTGAAATCATGCATAAAGGCCAACACTTCCCGCTTGTGAGCTTTCAGACGGTCTAGGAGATTCTTCGGTGGGCTCTGTTTGATGCGGCCTCGCTTCCCAGGTGCCGGCTCGACCGTGATTGGGGGTGGGTTGGCTTGGAGGCCTTGCTCGATCAAGCGGTCATAGCAGGCTTCAAACTCGGCGATCTGATCTGCTGTCAGGCAATCATGCACCGCTCTAGCCTGATCCACCGTCGTCTTGATCTTCACTAGTACCTCCGCCATCTCTGTGGCCCAGGCTTGCTGGTACCGTTCGGCGACAAACTTGAGTTCCCGCAGGTGATGGGCGTTGCAGAGTGCATGGGCAACGGTCGGGTACTTGAAGTAAGACTGCCAACCATCGTGAACCGCGGTGCCGTTCAAATTGGGCAGAATGCCAATCGCCTCGATGGCCTTGGAGCCCCGCTTGGCGTGGATGGCATAGTAGGTGAGGTGCTCGGTACTGGCTGAATGGAGCCATTCCAGCTTTCCGGCCACCCGGGCACCGGTTTCGTCGAAATGCACGACGGCTTCCTGGTAGGTCAATTGCTCCTTTACCTGCTCATTGACCGGTGCCACCCGCGCGGCCATGTCCACCGCCGCTTCGACCACTGTCCCTTCGGCCACGGGATGCCCATACAGGTCCACGAACACCTGGCTGGTGCGCTCCAGGGGAATGAAGTGATACTGGTTGAAATACACCGCCTGGGCTTTGATCCCTGGGCCGTATTGAACCGGCTGTGTGACCTCGGCTGGAAACTCAGCCGTGTTCGAGTGTCCGCAGTTCGGACAGCGCTTGATCTCGGCCTGATGTTCGGTCACTTCTACCCGCACCGGTGGAAGGTCAAACACTTGCCGCCGCTCATAGTCACTGGCGGGCACCTCTTCCAGAGAGGTCTGGCAGCGCTGACAGGTGGTGACTTGATGCACCCGAACGTGGTCGGGCTGGGCCACCGCTTTCAGAGTATGCCCTGTGTGACCGGGCTGCCCGCCGCTCTTCTTGCCACTGGGAGAGCGCAAACTGCGGGGAGGGGACTTCTTCAATCCATCACTGGCAGGTGGCTTGTTGCTATTACGACTGTTCTTCACCAGCTGGTCTTCAAGCGCCTGGACCTGGGCTGCTAAGTTGCGGTTAGTTTCCTCTTGCTGTCGAAGGAAGACTATCAACGCATCGAAGAGGCCCAGCACAGCGGCTTCCCCTTGCCGGTAAGCGGCCTGCACATCTCCGCGGGTGGGCAAATTCAGAAGTGTCATAGCTTCTACTATAACTGATTGCCGTCAATTTTGCGTTAGCAAAACGTCAAAATCCTGTATGCCTGAGCAGTTACCGGGAATCTTTGGTGGAACCCGTGACTGAGAATATCACCAAGCTGGACCAGTACTGGACACGCGCCCTGATCTGGCCCTGATCCCATTGTTCATCCCTCTCTCTGCGCACCTGACGGATTATCTGCGAGAACCTGGGCTTTCGCTTACAATTTGGTGGCTGTGCCTCTGGCAGCCCTGGGCATCATCAGCCCGGTCATCGCTGCCGTGGCCATGGCCACCAGCAGCGTGCTTGTCGTGGACAACTCGCTGCGTTTGCGTAGCTGAGATGGCAATGAACAGACAACCGTTGCCTTACTGGTTGGAGGGGTGCTGTGGGCCTTGGGGATGTCGGGGGTGCACATCGCGACGTTGGCGACCCTGATGGGCGCCCTCGGCTTGGCCATCAGCCTGTCGTTGCAGGACGTGGCCAAGAATGTCGTCGCCGGCCTGTATCTCCTGGTGGAACGTCCCTTCAAGCGGGGAGACCAGATTGCTGTGCGAACCTTCACCAGCCAGGTCGAGGGGATTGATCTGCGTACGACGACACTCCGCACCGCCGATGGCCAACAGGTGATTGTGCCCAACACCGTCATCCTCTCCGAGGTCGTCCTCAAGAAACTCGACCAGGGGCCGAAATCTTAACTTCTTGACATGAGTGACAACACCGTCATGCCCGCTCGGTACTGGAGCCAACCACAAGACAGCCTATTGGCAGCGCTTCAAAGCACACCCGCCGGGGAAAGCAAGGGCGACGACAGACAGCGCCTGGAGGCGAGAAGTGCTCATGAAGTTGAGATCCCAAAACTGAGAATATGCCTGCTGACCGATTGCTATCCGCCTAGTATTGGTGGGATTGAGTCTCATGTCTATGGTCTCGCTTTGCAGCTCGGTCGGCTGGGCCACCACGTTGACGTTGTGACGCACCAGCCGGTCGTACCAATGGCTACGCAGCAAGCCGCGCAAGTAGACCCACCGGAACCGCCGACAAATGTGGTTGTCCATCGCCTGAAAGGCTTCGTCGCCCATGTACACGGCGCTGATCCAGTGCTCGATCTGCGGATCATCAGCAAAGTTCAAAACCTCCTGAGAGCCAAGGACTACGATATCGTTCACGGTCATTCGTCTGGCTCGATTCTTGCCTTAGCGGGTCTGTGGGCAGCAAGGCAGTTAGGGGTGCCAACTCTCATTACCAGGCATTCGATGGTTTTGAGAATTATCCGACCCTTCCTTGTTAGTCGTCTCCTGCTAGAGGGGGAGCTTTGGGTAGTAAAGAAATGGGTTGACGGTGTTATTGCCCTGAGCGAAGGAGCGGCTGAGGAGCTGAATGCCATTGATCTCCCTATATATATCATCCCAGGCGGTGTAGATTGTGAACATTGGCACCCTGATGTTATTGCCAGGAAACGGAGTAGAGGCTTATTGGGTTATCAGGAGGGTGACATCGTAGTTGGTTATCTCTCCCGGCTGGTACGTTCCAAAGGCGTAATGAGCTTGCCCAAGGTTGCCACTCGTATTGTACGCTTGGTGCCTGATGTGCGGTTTCTAGTTATCGGGGATGGCCCTATGCGCTCCCAGCTTGAACGTGAAATTCAAGAACTCGGATTAAAAAACGTTGTTACTATATTGGGATCTAGGCCCTGGTGGGAGACACCGCACTACCTCAATGCGATGGATGTGTTTGTTTTCCCTAGCTATAGAGAGGCATTTGGCTTGGCTCTCCTGGAAGCCATGGCCTGCGGTATAGCCCCAGTCGCGAGAATTAACGCGGGTACAAGAGAGCTTATCACTGATGGCGAAACCGGCTACTTGGTTGCTTCAGACGAAGAGCTCTCCCATAAGCTACTTAAACTTGTTCAGGACGAAGGTCTACGAAATAAAATTGGCGTGAATGCACGCTCCAATGTTCAGGACAAATACAGTTGGAGTGTAACCACTGAGAGGACTGTCGAGGCCTATAGAGAAGCGATCCGCCGGAGGACGGAACGCAGCGCTCAGGTCTTCTAGGGGTGGGAGTAGCAAGGCTAGCATCGAGGCAGTAACGCCCAGGGTTTCAGTCTGTATTGAGAGGGGACAGTGGACATATCCAAGAGCAGCATTTGGGCAGGGGCTAGGGAAGCCCCTCGACGTCTCAGGCGTTTCTTCTCCCGGCGAGGAGCCATCGTCGTAGCGACCATCCTCCTGCTTGCCATGCTGGTCGGACTGAGTGCATACCTGGGCTATCTTTCGTCTTTGCCAGCCCCTTTTGTTGACGAGCTGGAACAGACATCGTCCATCCGCCGCCTCCTCGTCGTGGCTCCCCATTGCGACGACGAGACCATCGGCAGCGGCGGGCTCATACGTCAGGTTCTGACCAGGGGCGGCCAGGTGCGCGTGGTGCTGGTCACAAACGGCGATGGGTCGTTCACCGGGACGATGGTGGAGTTCCACAAGCTGTACCCCAACACCCGCGACTACCTGCGATCAGGCTCTGCGCGCCAACAGGAATCTCTGAACGCGATGCAATCTTTGGGAGTGCTACTGGAAGATGTGATTTTCCTGGGTTACCCGGACAGGGGGATCCTGCCTTTGTGGGAAAAATTCTGGGATAACTCCGCACCTTACCGCTCATCGTTCACCAAACTGATCCAAAGCCCGTACGAACGAACATACGATCCACAGGCTGTATACTCTGGGCACTCCTTGCTGTCTGATCTCTACTCCATCCTCGAAGATTTCCAGCCGGACGCCGTAGTGGCTCCGCACCCAGACGACGTCCACCCCGACCATTGGGCATCAGGGGCGTTCGTGGCTCTGGCCATCGCCATGCAAGAAAAGCAGATCCGACCAAGATTGCTGCTGTATCTCGTGCACCGCGGCGATTATCCCCTTCCCCGGGGATACCTTCCCTTCGCACCGCTGCTTCCACCTCTACGGCTCGTCCAAAGTACGTCAACCTGGGGCAAGGTGACCCTCGCCAACGAGTTCAGAGATCAAAAAGGCAGCGCGGTTGAACTCTACAAGAGCCAACTCCCTTTGCTGGGGAGCTTCCTCAGGTCGTTTGTCCGTCAGAACGAATTGTTCTGTGAACTGGATCATCCCCCCGTGCCCCAACTGGTGAAAGATCAGGGCCTGACGCCTGTCCCAAGCCTATGGCACACCGTAGAGGGAAGCGAGGTGACGCCTCTCATGGAAGACTCTGCGGGGGATACGATTTCGCAAGAAGTGGGGCCAGGTGGAGACTTTGTGGCGCTCTACGCGGCGCGAAGTGACACCGAATTGTGGATCTCGGCCGAGATGCAAGGCAACCCTAGTTCCTTGTTTTCCTATACTTGCTTTGCTCGTGCCGCCAATGGCAAAGAGGTCTCCAGCATACGTGTGCTGTATCCTCCGAAAGTTGGCGCTCGTCCTCCAAGCGAAGTGCAGGACCACTTTGTGCTCGCGCGGTTCAGCCTGGAAGAACTGGGGTACCCGCACACCGTCATCGTAAGTTGCGATGCCCACTATCCTCAGGGAACGACGATTGACCGAATCGGGTGGGCGATTGTGAATCTGGACTAGTTCTTGGTGTCTTTGCGTCTTCGTGGTAAAATAAAGAGCCAGGAGAGGAAGATGAGGCTGGACTGAATGACCCTACCGGGCACGAATCGCTGCCCTTTGCCATCTACTTCTTTCTGCGACATCCCCAGTCCTTCGAGGCGTGTCTTTTCTGCATCATCCTGCACGGCGGGGATCGGGGCACCCTTGGCGCCATGGCCTGCGCCGTCTCAGGGGCCTATCTGTGCATTGAAGCCATCTCGTAGGCCTGGCGGGAGAAGCTGAGAATCGCCAGCATATTGAGAACCTCGCGCTGAAGCTTGTGGAGATGAAGGAAAAAGGAACGACCCACGGAATTATACGGAGGAGTGAGATGGACCCATTGAGTGAGCTTCTGATTGCCCTGGCGGCCAAGCTGGCCGAGAAGGCGTTGGAAGAGATTCTTGATGCGCTACCACGTAAGCTACGCAGGTCGGTGCAGGACAATCCAGAGCAGGAGGCCGCCTTGCGCATAGCGCTTCAAGCTGGGCTGGAAGCGGCGCTGAAAGCCATGGAACCGCCCGACCGCTACCGGGCTGAGCGGTATGCTGGCCTCATGGAGCGCTTCCTAAAGCTGCCCAAGACGGCTGAAGAGCTGACTAAGCTGGTAGACCTGCGCAACGTGACGGCGGATCCTGAGGCCGTGGTGAATATCACTCACCTGGAAAACCTCTTTCGAGAGGCATACCCCGTGGACGAAGCACCAGAGGCTTACGCGGGCCTGAACTTCCCCGCTGCCATGCGTGCCTTCCTCCAGGCCTACGCCCACACCATCAAGCTGCAGCCCGACAAGCTGCCCTGGATCAACACCGCTTACCTGGACGCCCAGCTGTCCCAGTTGATCGCTATCGGAGTTCGGCTGCCGCCCCGGCCCACCCCCGGTACGCTTCGCGAGCAATATTTGGGGGCCATAGCCCGAGAGGGCAATCAGTTGCCCTGGAGTGTCTATGACCCTCGCTACGCCAGCCCCACTGACAGACCTCAGCTCACCCTCCAGGATGTGTATGTGCCTCTGGAGGTCATTCTCTCACCGACGGCCGGAGAGAAGGAGTTCCGGAAACAGCCTGAACCGGAGTTCTTGGAGCTACAGCGTCAGGCCCACGAAGTGGAACCTCGCCGAGCCCCGGCACTCACGGCTCTTGTTGAGCATCGCGCCGTTGTATTGCTAGGCGATCCAGGAACCGGCAAAACTACCTTCACCAATCACCTGGCTCTCTGCTTGGCCATGGACAGCCTGGCACACAGCGAGCGCTGGCTTGGGAGGCTCCCGGACTGGCCCTTTGGTGCCCTCATGCCAGTACACATCCCGCTGCGGGAGTTGGCCGCCAAAGCCATTGCCCCCACGGCCCGCCGAGGTAGGGCTGGGATGCTTTGGGACTTTCTCGAGCTGAACCTGCATGAGCGCGGCCTGGAAGACTATTACCCAGGTCTGCGTACGACTCTGACGGAGGAGGGTGGGATTTTTCTGCTCGACGGCCTGGATGAAGTACCTGAGGCCGATGGTCGTCGGGTCCGTGTCCGTGAGGCCATCCAAGAGTTTGCCGACTTGATGCAGAATTGCCGGTTCGTTGTGACTTGCCGGACGTATGCCTATCAGGACCCTCAGGAATGGTTGGAAGGCTTTCAGACCTATCCTGTTGCCCTCTTCAGCCCTGAGCAGGTGGAGACCTTCATTGATGGCTGGTACGAAGCCCTGGCGCCCATTGAACAGTACAGCACTGAAACCGTCAGGGTCAAAGCGGCTCAACTCAAAGCTGCTGTGGATCCTGAATCCAACCCTCACCTGGCTGACCTGGCATCCCGTCCCCTGCTTCTGACCTTGATGGCTGACGTGCACACCTCCTGGGGCACATTGCCTGAGGACCGGGCTGATCTGTACGCCAAGTGTGTGGATCTGTTGTTGGTCCGTTGGCAGCAACGCAAAGTCTCCTATGACAAAGACGGCAATCCGGTGGTAGAAGTCGGTTTGCTGCAAGCCTTGGGCGTGGAGAAAAGTGAGTTGGAGAGGGTCCTCTTCCGAGTGGCCTACGAGGTCCATGAGCGTCAAGGGCGCAGCCCCCAACGCGGTCCACGGACCGCGGACATCCTGGAATCCGATCTGCGGGCCGTGCTCGAACCGGCTCTAGGCGACCCGACTAAGTTTGACACGGCCATCCGTTATATCCGAGACCGGGCTGGTCTGCTCCTGTGGAGCGGCAAGCAGACTTACACCTTCCCTCACCGCAGCTTTCAGGAGTACTTGGCGGCCTGTCATCTGTCCAATTTACCCGACCCTGTCCAGGCGACCCGACGGTGCATTGAGGATGATCTGGAATGGTGGCGGGAAGTCTACCTCTTGGAGGTAGGTCGCCTGCGGGAATATCTGGGGCTGGCTGTATCTCTGGTGGATGCCATCTGCCCGGAGGATTGCGACGAGCTTACAGAGCCGACAGACGACCATTGGCGCGCGTTGGCGTTGGCTGGACGGGCCATGGTCGAGTTGCGGCTGGTCCAGCAGATTGAGGAGCAGCGGCGCCACGGCGAAGACACATCCTTTTTCGAGGCGAAACTGAACCGAGTACGTGACTGGCTGAAGGCCCTACTGGAGACCGGTGCCCTGCCCCCCGTGGAGCGCGCTGCCGCTGGAGACACCCTGGTCCACCTGGGCGACCCACGCCCCGGCGTGGGCGTTAACCCCCAGACCGGCTTGCCAGACATCGTCTGGTGCGAAGTGCCCGCCGGCCCCTTCCTCATGGGCACCCAAAAAGAGGACATCCCAGCCCTGGTCGAGCGTCTGGGTGGTGAGGCCGGGTGGTATGAGGCCGAGACACCTCAGCACAAGGTCACCCTGCCGGCCTTCTACATCAGCCGCTACCTCGTCACTAACGCTCAGTTTGCCGCTTTCGTGGAGGCCAGCGACTACCAAGAGCGCCGCTACTGGACTGAGGCTGGCTGGCAATGGAAGGGAGACCCTGGGCCAGATACCTATGGCGGGGTCTTCGACCTGCCCAACCACCCAGTGGTGGGCGTCTCCTGGTACGAGGCGGTTGCTTTCTGTCGCTGGCTGACAGAGCATCTGCGCGAGAACGGCGAGATTGGACCCGCTCAGGAAGTGACGCTCCCTACCGAGGCCCAGTGGGAGAAGGCAAGCCGGGGGACGGACGGGCGCATCTACCCCTGGGGCAACGAGCCCGACCCAAACAAGGCCAACTACGACGAGACGGGCATCGGGGCCACCAGCGCCGTGGGCTGCTTTCCGGGAGGGGCCAGCCCCTGCGGTGCCCTGGACATGAGCGGCAACGTCTGGGAGTGGACACGAAGCTTGTGGGGCACGGATTGGAGCAAGCCTCGTTCGGGTATCCCTACAAACCCGATGATGGTCGTGAGGATCTCTCGGCTGGCGGTGATGTTCCCCGGGTGCTGCGTGGCGGCTCGTGGCCCAGCAGTCAGGGGTTCGCCCGCTGCGCCTGCCGCGACGGGGCCAACCCAGACGCCCGCAGCTACGGTGTGGGGTTTCGGGTGGCGGCTTCCCCCGGCTCTCCTTAGTTTTGTTCTGAATTCTGGTTTCTGGATTTCTGATTTCTGAAGACGGCGCGAAGC
>JBAWAP010000068.1:0-1884 GCA_049589355.1 Anaerolineae bacterium | reverse complement strand
GCGATCTGACCGATGATCGGCACGGCCACGGTGCGCGGCCGGCGGCCGCCGCGGTCCAGCAGCGCGATGGCCCGCGACACCTTGCGGTCGCGCCGGATGTAGCCGTCGTTCTCCAGCTTCTTCAGGTTGTAGTCCACCACCGAGGTGGAGCTAATCTTGCACCCGTCCTGGATCTGGCGAATGCTGGGGGGATAGTCGTGCTCGTCGATGAACTGGCGAATGAAGCGGAGGATGCTCTGCTGTTTGGGCGAGAGGTCTTTGGCCATACGCCCCTCCTTTATGTCGCCGAACTAGTGTTCTGTCGAACAAGTATACTGGCAAGAAGGCGAGTTGTCAATCCCCAGCGGCTCTAGTACAATCCCCTTCGAGGCAAAGGTGCTGTGAGTCCTTCTTCTTTGCGATTCGCGCGATTTCGCCACGGCCGTCGCCAGGGGTACGCGCTGGTGGAGGGCGGGCTGCTCAGGCCGATCGTCGGCAGCCCCTTCGGGCGCTGGCGGTCGGGCGAGGAGACTGTGCCTCTGACGCGGGTGAGGCTGTTGGCCCCGGCGAGGCCGTCCAAGATCCTGGCAGTGGCCCTCAACTACCGTAGCCATCTGCACCAGTTCGACCAGAGCTCGGCGCCAGCCAACCCCGAGCTGTTCCTCAAGCCGCCCTCGGCGGTTATCGGGCCTGAGGAGGCGATCGTTCTGCCCGCCAACGCCGCGCGGGTGGACTACGAAGGCGAGCTGGTGGCGGTCGTCGGCCGCCGGGCCAGAGACGTGACGCCTGCTGAGGCCTTAGCCTATGTGCTGGGTTACACCTGCGGCAACGATGTCAGTGCCCGCGATTGGCAGCAGAACGACCGCCAGTGGTGGCGGGCAAAGGGCTGCGACACCTTCGCTCCCCTCGGCCCCTGGATTGCCACCAACCTCGATCCCACCAACCTGGAGCTACAAACCCGGGTTAATGGGGAGGTCGTCCAGCGCACCAACACCTCCCTCCTGATCCACGATGTGGCCCACCTGGTGAGCTTCGCCAGCCAGATGATGACCCTGGAGCCAGGCGACGTGCTGTTTACGGGCACGCCGGGCACTACTGCCCCGCTGAGGGGAGGGGACGTCGTCGAGGTGGAGGTTGGGGGAATCGGCATCTTGCGTAATCGCGTAGAAGCAGCAGTGTAGCGCGTCTCCCCGATAGGCGTCCTACTAGTGGAATGGTTGTCGGGACCTTCCAACTGGTAGCGCCCAGTGGCCTGACTGCGGGTCTATTGGGGGGACCTTCCCCGAGTATAACCCCGCTTGCCAACCCCACGGGCTTCATCCTGGTCAGCGCAGCAGGCTGAGCCTGCCGGGCCTCGTCCCGCCCGCAGAGGGCGGATGCGCTGCAGACGGGGCTTGGTGGCTTGGATTCGCCTGCTGCAGCTCGCAGGTTTCCCGTCGCCGTCCAAGTCATTGGGAAGGGACGGAGATGCCAGGTGGAGAAGGAGCTGTGGCGCGCAACCGACGAGCAAGTTCGGGGGATTCTTGCCAAAGAGGGCATTGAGCTGACCGTAGAGGAGCTCCAGACGCTGCTCGACCAGCTGCCCCTCTATCTTGATGTTGCTCTCGAGGAATGTGTGCAGGCGCTGGGCAGGCAGCAGTTGGAGGGGAGGAAGAGGGGAAACGGCAAGCGGCCCGGCGGGCCCGGCGGCTAGACAAGAGCCAATGTAGGCCGCACCCAAGCAAAAACACCCCGGCCACCGGGGTGTTCTAGAGTTTCGGCTAAGGGTTTCTCTCTAGCTCTCGCTGTTGCCCGCGGAGGTGTGGCTGCCCGCGGATTGCACCACTTTTTGGGCCTCGGCCGACACGCCTGCCGTCGCGCAGTCGCGGTAGGTGGCGAAGATGGCCCGATCGAGCAGGCGCAGGC
>JBAWAP010000067.1:0-3228 GCA_049589355.1 Anaerolineae bacterium | reverse complement strand
GGGGCAAGTCTCCTCTCCCTCGCAGGGAGAGGGTTAGAGCCTGCCCTGAGCGGAGCGAAGGGGTGAGGGTGGGACGTTTCTGTCCTTTAGAATGGCGGGGCACGCCATGGCCGACTCGCAATGACACCTGAACGCTCACGAGAAGCCCTGGGTATAGGACAATGAACAGACCGCCGGAAAAGCTCCTCCCCCTCTTTTTTAATGGGCTGGTATTAGACATACTATTGCACTCTGAGAGTTCATTACGCTTCTGCACATAGTGACGGAACCGGGCATAGACCCAAAACTCCTAAACAGCCACCTCGCGCAATGGTTGGCATTTGTGGATTCCTCAAGCGAAAGGAATACTGGAGAGTCTGACGAGTGAAGTGCCCTCTCCGCTACGAATGGAAGATACAGCGCAGGCGTAGTGTGATAACGCAGGTGCGCATGCGCGGTGTAGCGTTGAAGGAAGCTCGGGCAAAGCCTAGATCTGAAGCGAAAGAATAGGGGGAACCGTCCCAAGAGAAGTCGCAGGAGCGAGTCCCGCTGGACGAGGGGGAGGTAGTCGGTTTGGCGTGGCTTCTGTACTGGGTAGATCAGGAAGTCGTCACGTGGCCTATCTGAGCAATCCAAAATGGTAACCGTTCAGGTGGATGGGCCTGGCTTGATCCGCCTCCGTATGACAAAACTATGAAGACCAAGGCCGACTTTCTAAAAGAGAGAGAAGAGATGATCGGACGCCTCATCGGGTCGGGCTTCTTAAGGTCGAGTTCTATCGTAGAGGCGATGAGGAAGGTTCCGAGAGAGGAATTTATGCCTAAGGAGTACGTTGACTATGCGTATCTTGAGGCTCCTGTTCCGATCCTAGGAGACGGAATGCAGATAATCTTGTGTCCTAGTTACCCCACTAGTTACCCCGTTTTCTACGAGGCGTTAGAGCTTGGCCCTGGCGATCGGTTTCTAGAAGTTGGGACAGGCTCCGGGTACGGCGCGGCGCTGGCAAGGGAGATCATTGGAAAAGAAGGGATGGTCGTGTCAATTGAGATAAACGAGGTTACATTTCGCTTCGCTGAAGGTAACCTCCGGAGGCTGGGTTACAATGACATCATTCTCGTTAGAGGAGACGGGGCGATGGGCTACGAGATGGAAGCCCCCTACACGAAGGTTTCTGTGACAGCTGACAGCCCCATGGTTCCTCCGCCGCTAATCGAACAGTTGGCCGCCCCTGGAAGGTTGGTGTCCCCAGTGGGGCGAAACCCGGACGGTTCTCAAGACATGATCCTGGTAAGGAAGGGATCCGATGGAATGATGACGCAAGTTGTAGACGGCAAGGTCCTCTACACGCTTCTAACGGGAAGATATGGTTGGAGGAACCTCTAGATACAGTTGATTTTTGGATGCAACCTTAAGCTATGTCTGACGGCTAAAACGATAAGTTCAGCCTATCCCGTTCACCGCCGAGGTCAGGATACAGTAAACCTTGTATCGACGCGAGGACCCCGTTGTCTATGCAATGGCCCCTCATTTCCAAGCGCCTACAGATCACACGTATCGACCTGAGGTTGGAATCTCGGCATCGCACTTGCGGCATCTCTTCCCTTCCCAGCGTCGACACGGCGTTCGCGATCTATCCGTCATCTTGTAGGCCGGGTAGAAACGTGTGAAGTGCAGCGGTACATCCGGTCCCACCTCTTTCAGGCATCTCTCACAAATTCCAACAAGAGCCTCCTCGTCATCATTCACCCCAAGGATGATCAAATTGACGATCTCGACATGCATCACCAGTCACCCTTATCTCAAGGCATCGAACAGGAACAACCACGCAAACCGCCAAAGTGATAATGCATAATTCATACCGATCCCCACCCAAGGCGAGTTATTCAGCATATTCTTGAATTGGCAGCGCTGAGGTCACCGGGGTTCGGGATAGGTATATCCTGAATTTCAATGTCGTTCAAGGTCTAAAGACGGCTTTCCTCCACCAGCCTTTTGTCCTTCAACCATTTCAGTGCCAAGCTAACTTCCCAAAGGTGGCAGCTGCACCTCAAGCGACAATAGCCAAGTACAACGAGTATTGCAAGAACGGGGTAGACCCAGAGCTGTTTAGATCCAAAAACACCCTTAAGCCAATTGATACGCCACCCTACTGCTCGGTTGAAAATGTGGTCAACACCATTAACACAGAGGGTGGACCCAAAAGAAACGGAAAGTGTCAGGTAATGAGTGTATGGGGCCAACCTATTCCAAGACTTTACAGCGGCGGAGAGTTGGGTTCCTTCAAGAATGCTAGTCCTACTTGTATCGGGGCGGTAAATCGGAATTTATATAAATGTAGCAGCCTCTGAGAAACAGTACAGACGGGGGTAATCGCAGGCCGAAACGCTGTTGCGGAGAAGCCCTGGGGATAGAGGCGTAGCCTGAGAAGCGGTTAGTTGCAATGGGTTCAAGTGAGAGCGCGGTGAGATCCGGGCTCTCACACCGTTTGGCACGGCGAATCCTTGCACAGCAAGCGGAAAGCAGGTTCGAAGCTCAGGGAGTTATCCTATCCAAATTTCAATATTGGGAGGTTTCATTGAAGAAAGTCGGGCTGATTGTAGGGATAGCAGCAGTGGTAATCATCATAGCAGGGGTGGCTCTGTGGAAATACCACGAACAACCCCAGTTCTGTGCCATTTGCCACATCATGCAGCCTTACCTGGAGTCGTGGGAATCCTCTCCCTTTCTCGCTCAGGCGCACGCGGAGGACAACATCACCTGTCTGGAGTGCCACGAGCCGACCATCCAGCAGCAGGTGGATGAGTTAAAGGCTTATGTGCAAGGCGATTTTGAGGTTCCTCTGGAGGAACGTAAGTTCCCGATGGAGTTTTGCTTCGGCTGTCACGAGCCCAATGAGCACACAAGTTATGAAGAGGTCATTCAACGTACGGAGGGGCTAGAGCTAAATCCTCATGGTTCGCACATTGGTGAGATGGAGTGTCGCATCTGCCACAAGGCGCATAGGGCTTCGGAGGATTATTGTGCTCAGTGCCATGGCCCCGTGGCGACAGGGCTAGGGTGGACGACCGAAGTGTCACCAACAACATAAGTCGTTGTGTGGGAGCCTGATATGGATTGTGCTGTCTGTCATGTCATGGTCCCGTATTTGGAGTCATTGCAAGATGCTAACCTGCTGGCATATGCCCACGCCCAAGAAGGGTTGGTCTGTGTAGATTGCCATGAGCAAGCAGTATTAGAGCAGGTACATAA
>JBAWAP010000066.1:0-33883 GCA_049589355.1 Anaerolineae bacterium | reverse complement strand
CCCTTGTGCCTGATGCAACATCTCTGCTATGCGCGCCGCCACCCCTGAAGCCTGGATCACGGAATCAGGGATGTCCTGCGGGCTCTGGCAGTAGCCGCAGGCAAAGATGCCCGGCACGCTCGTATCTACCGGACGGGCCAGTCGCCCCGGGATATGCACGAATCCATGCTCGTCCAACTCAATGCCCAGCAACTCGGCCACCTCCTGCTGGCCGCGCCGGGGAACCAGTGCCTGGCACAGCACCACCAACCCTACCTCCATCTCCCGCACCTGCCGGGCGGTCGTTTCCTCGTAGCGCACGATGGGATTGCCAGTCTCAGGGTTCTCCCTGATGCCTCCTGGTCGGCCCCGGATGTAGGTCACCTGGTACTCCTCTCTGGCCCGGGCGATGTATTCCTGGAACCGCTTCCCGCCTGCCCGTAGGTCAGTGTAAAAGATGTAGGACCTCAGCTCCGGGTCATGCTCGTTGGCCAGGATGGCCTCTTTGGTGGCGAACATACAGCACACGCTGGAGCAGTAGGGGTTGTAGTTCACGTCCCGCGAGCCGACACACTGGATGAAAGCTACAGTGTGCGGGTGCTCGCCGTCCGAGGGACGCCGCAGCTCGCCGGACGTGGGCCCCGAGGCCGAGACCATTCGCTCGTACTGCAAGCCGGTGATGACGTTGGGGATCGTACCGAACCCGTACTCCTTCAACGCTGAGACGTCGTAGGGATCGAAGCCGGTGGCGACGACGATGGCCCCGACATTCAACTCGACGATCTCCTCTTGTTGCTCCCAGTCTATCGCTCCCGCCTGGCAGACCTCCTCGCAGAGGCGACAGCGCCCCTTCTCCCGGCTCATCAGGTAGAGGCAGTAGTCGGCGTCAATCGTCATCTTGCGCGGCACGGCCTGGGGGAAGGGGAGGTAGATGGCCCGTCGTCGGCTCAGGTCAGCGTTGAAGTCGTCCGGCACCCGCCGGGGGCACTTCTCCACACACTCACCACAGCCGGTGCACCGCTCCACGTCCACGTAGCGGGGTTTTTTGCGCACCCTGACCCGGAAGTGGGTTTCGGGTTTCGGGTTTGAGGTTTCGAGTTCGCTCGACCTGGAACCTGAAACTTTGTCACCTGAAACCCGATGGACTGATACAACTTCGCTGTAGGTCATCAACTCAATATTAGGGTGACGACCTACGTCCGCCATCTTGGGCGCCAGGATGCAGATGGCGCAGTCGTTAGTGGGGAAGGTCTTGTCCAGTTGGGCCATCCGGCCGCCGATGGAGGGAGTGCGTTCCACCAGGTAGACCTGGAAGCCCATTTGGGCCAGGTCAATCGAGGCCTGGATACCGGCGATGCCGGCGCCGATGACGAGAACAGCTTGGTTCATCAAGAGCCTCTCTTCAAGTCTTCGACTAATCGTTTTGTGTAAGGATCTAGTGGAAGTCCTAATGCTTCCTCTAAAGAAACCCAAACATATTCTTGACTTTCAGAATTCAATACTACTTCTTTCGAATCAGTTTTGCAAAGGAAATCGATAAATAAGAAATGCTTTCTTTCATAAAATGACTCATCAAAAATAAACTCCTGCAGTAAAGCAAATTCAATATCGTAAATGTCTAATCCTGTTTCTTCTTTTACCTCTCTCTTTAGGGCATCTTCCATTGTCTCACCCAATTCAATGTGCCCTCCAGGAATCACATATTTGTTTCTCCATTTATCAGATTTCAGTAAGAGGACTTTACCTTCTTGGTTGGATATTAATGCACCCACTGTTGGCTCTGGATATTGCTGTTTCCTCATATCACCTTCCTTCTTCGAAACCCGCATGCCTCAACCGGTCGGCGCACTCATTCACCCTCAAACGAATGTGACTACCTCTTACAGCGACTTCTTGCGAATGGGCACGAACGCATCATCAGCCGGATAGCCCACGACCAGGAGCAGGAACCATCGCTCTCAAGCGCATTATTGAAGATTCGCGCCGTCGGGCGCAGTTGCGGCTGCACGCAGCCAATGTTCGATGATCTCAGATAAATCTCAGTGTCCGAAGGGATCAATGAAATCAGGGCGAGGCACGCCCTTAAACTTGCCGTAGATCAACTTATCCGCCTGTGTCATCAGCCACTGGTGCGGGCCTTTCACGGTAGCCAACAAGGACATGGACCTGTGGAACCAGCTCCTGGGCTTTGTCCAGGGGCAGGTGGTCATGCAAAGAGCACAGTCCGTACCGGCCGCGTGCCAGTAGCGGTAACATTTCCGTTCGTCTAGCTTCCATTTCCTAATGCCGTTGAACTCGATCTTGTCGCCCATGGGAATGGCGCCAATGGGGCAGTTTTCCGCACAGACCTTGCAGGTTTCGCAGAAGGATTGGGCGGCGATGTCAACAGGTTTGTCATGAGCCAAAGGCATATCTGTGGTGACCACGCCCAGGCGTAAACCCAGCCCGAACTCTTTGGTGATCAGGAAACCAGCGCGGGAAAGCTCGCCTAAACCGCAATCAACGGCAACTGGCACGACGAGCACCCGGTAGTTATACAGGTGATGGGCCCGAGCGGAATAACCAAACATGCGGATGTATTCGGCCAGTTGAATTGAGACCCAGGCGCCGGTGGCATACCCTTTGCCCGTCGCCAGCAAGACCGGGAAGTCTGGGGCACTCTGGATTAGATCGTAGTCCATTTGGAAGCCCATCGCAATGGCGTTGGTCTGATGGCGGAGGCCAACCGGTGTACCCCATCGTTGGAAACCTTCACGGTTACCGAACGAACGACCGACGTGGCTGTAAACCCACTCCTGGCGCAAGGGACCGATCCCCACCAAATCAGCTCCCAGAAATCGAGCGAATGCCTTCACCTTCTTGACCGCCCGCTCCGGTGGAATCTCGGTCTTATGGAGGGATGGCTCCCCATCTACAAAGGACTCGGAAGCGATTTTTGTGATCGCCTCGAACTGAGCATCGAACATTGGGGTGTCAACTCCGCCCGTTCTCCCCAGGCCGGGCATGCTGTTTACCTGGGTATCATATTCCAGATGCTCAGGGTGCGCTTCATAGTAAATCTTATACTCTGGACTGTCCGTGCCGAAGTGAGAGAAGATATCTGCCCGAGCAAACAAGATGTCGCGCTCGTCCCACTGCCTGACCTCGCCGACCCTGTCCTTTTCATAGGTGGGTACGTCAACTTCTTTCACTTTGTCACTCCTATGCTCTCTCCGTTCAGTGTCCAGTAGTCAGTTGCACCTTCCTCTACGACCAGCGTTGCAGTTCTATGATATTCCCCTCGGGGTCCGTCAAATAGACGAATGTAACCCTCCCCGCTCCAGGAACTTCTAGAGAGCTCACTTCTCCTAGGGTTCCGCCTCCTGCCGCGATTACGGCTTCTCGGGCCGCTTCAACGTCATCAACTGCGAAAGCGATATGCCCAAATCCAGGGCGATTGGCAGCCGTTTCCGGTCGCTCTTTATGGTGGTTATATTGATAGATTTCGAGTGTAGGCCCTTCATCACCATAACCCGGAAGGCGCAAGTGCATCCCGCAAATCTCGGCGTCGGGAACTCCCGTCCCGTCTTCGAGCCACTGCCCCGCAAGCTTTCTCTCGGGCGGCACTGGCGTGCAGCCGAAAACCTGTTCATAGAACTGAGCAAGCTTCCTCCAATCCTGAGCTATGAGGTTGGTATGAACAAATCTCGCATTGACCATATTTTCTTCTCATACGTTGAACAGCGCCCAATTTTACTGCCCCAGAACGAGCCGCTGGGGGTCTACCTCTTGACGCAGAGTGTGTAGCTCTCCAGCAGTGGGCGGGTCGAGCGGCGCAGCACGGGAGAGATCGAGTGGGAAGCCGGTGTGTGCCTGGATTTCCTCGGACGTGGTGCCCGGATAGTACCGGTCCAGGTACATTTCCTTACTCACTTCGTCAAAGCGCAACAGCGCCCTATCCGAAATCACACCGGCCGGGCTGCCGTGCTGATAGCCCGCCCGTTCCGCCCACTGGGGCCGGCCAGGTAGCCCGGCGTGGTCAGGTAATCCAACTGCTCGACGAACCGCCGCCCGTGCCGGATGAAGACGATGGTGCGGCCCACGAAGCTGCCCACGTCACAGGCCCCGCCCGAACCGGGAAAGCGCACAGTCGGCCGGGCGTAATCGCCCAAGCAGGTAGAGTTCAGGTTGCCGTAGAGGGCCTGGCCCCCGGAGTGCATATACATGTGAAGCCCCGTTATTCCCTGGCGGATGATCTCGTAGGCGCAGGCCATCGGTTGGCGATTGACCGTGAACCCGCCAAAAGAGATGTGCGCGCCGTTATGGATGAAGCGACGCACAGCGTCGGCGAGAGACGCGACTTTTGAATCTGTCAAGGTTCCCTCGCAGGGGCAACCCTTGCGGTCGCCCTAGAGCCTGGCAGCGAACGACTTTTTCATCACCTCAGAGAACTTCAGCCCAGCGTCCCGCTTCTTCATCAGGTTCACGGAGGAGGCGGGCACGAACTGGAGCGCACCAGGACCGCAGAAGCGGACGCAGGTCGGGTCGCCGTCGCACAGGTCGCACTTGACAACCTGCCGGGCCGCGATGTCGAAGCCCATGCCGCCGAACGGACAGGCGATCATACACATCTTGCAGCCGATGCACAGGTCATAGTTCAGTGTCACTCGCCCCAGGATGGGATCGCGGGACAGGGCGTCCTTGGGACAGACGGCGACGCAAGGTGCTTCCTCGCATTGCTGGCACAGCATCGGCAGCTCGAACCCCTCCCTCGGCCACTTGATGACGTGGATGCGGGAGCGAGTAGGGTTGCTCATGCCAGTGTGCTTCACTGAGCAGACCATCTCGCACAACCGGCAGCCAGTGCACTTCTCGTGATTTACTACCAGTATCTTCTCCATCTGCAATCTCCTATAGCATGTTGGAGGGCTCGCCGTCCAGCCCCGCCGTGGCATGAAGTGCCACGGCTACAAAGCTGCCACCCCGTAAACGGGGTTCTTGAGCCCGATTCATCGGGCGGGAGCTTTGTAGCACGGCCACTTTATGGCCGTGCGGCCCCGGCGAGCACGACATCGTCCTTTTATTAAGTTGACGCATATGGGGACCAGGGGATGGGTTAGGGGGCGATTCCCCCGCAACCCCATACTCGGTCCTTCGGCAAGTGCTGACAAGATGGGCACATTTCGTACGAAACCTGTGCTACATCCCACTAGAGCTTATGCGAAGGTTCCTGGTCCAGCCCCAGCTTCTTCAGCGTCTCCGGCCGGGGCACGCCGTTCTCATCCCAGCCATGTAATTCATAGTATTCGTCTATCATCTGCTTGAACTTTTCGCGGTCCAGGCACTTGCCCCGGGCAATCGGCAGGCCGATGGGAGTTGGCTCATCGAAGTAGCGGTCCACCAGCCAGTCGTCCGCCCGCGTCAACCCCTCCCGGATGTTGAACAACCGCTCGACGGTATAGGCCCGGTCGGCAATGTCCCAGATCTCCTCCGGCGTGAACTCCAAGCCGGTATTGAGGTAGATCAGCCTAGAGAGTTGCTCGAAGCCGATCAGGTTGGGACTGAGAAAGATGGTGTGGTACTTGCACACGCCGGTACAGTCAATCGCCTCGTACATCATCTCCTGCCACTGCACCATGCGCGGCTTTCCCACGTAAGAGGTGTAGTCGGGCGACAGTGGGCCATCGTACGGCTTGGGGCCGCCATAGATCCCACGCAGCACGTGCTCGGGCAGATGGTAGAGGTCAATCGCTGGCCGGCTGCGCAGGTGATCGGAGCCTCGCGAGCCCGTGGCGATGCCCAGCGCCAGCGACGGCGTGGGTCGCTCATCCGAGTGCAGGTTGCTCATGCCTTTGACCTGGATGCAGTACTTGAGCGAGTCCTGCCCGATCTTCTCGGCAGCCCGCAGCGGCCCCTCGGCCAGGATGTCACCCAGACCCTTGCGCTCGGCGATGCGCGTGATCATCTCCAGCACTGCCTCGTCGTTGCCCCACTCCAGCTTCAAGCCATCCGTGTCCGCGTCGGTCAGGATGCCCTTCTCGTAGAGCTCCATCGCCCAGGCGATCATGCTGCCGGTCTCCAGCGTGTCCAGCCCGTACTTGTTGACCAGGTGGTTGCCGACCAGGACTGTCTCAAAGTTGTTGCAGCCGACCTCCATGCCGAAGGCACCCTGGCTGGTGTACTCCGGCCCCTCGCCGTAAGTTCCGGCATAAGGTCCGTCCTTGATCAGGTACTTGTGGCGACAATGGATGATGCAACCATAGCAACCCTCCGTGCCCAATGAGTACTCCTCAATGTGCTCGCACTCGATGTTCCCCCCCACCTGCTGGTTCAGTTGAAAGTTCCGGTTGCGCACCAGGCCGGTGGTGTTGGTGACACCGTAGATAAACATGGTGCCCCACTTCTGCATGATCTGGGCGAACTTGGTCGAGGCAATGTGCTCGATGAGCTTGTTATTGTACTCCAGTGCCTCCTCGGGAAAACGGATTTCCAGATCCATCGTGCCCCGCACGGCAATGGCCTTGAGGTTCTTGGAGCCCATCACTGCGCCCATCCCTGAGCGACCGGCCGCGTTCTTCATCCCGGTCATCACGTTGGCGAAGCGCACCAGGTTCTCCCCGCCTACGCCGATGCACAGCGCTTTGACCTCCGGGTCGCTCAACTCCTCGCGGATGAGCTCCTGGGTATCAAAGACATCCTCGCCCCAGACGTTGGAGGCGTCGCGGATCTCGATCTCCCCGTCGTGGACCCAGAGGTAGACGGGGCCGTCAGCCTTGCCCTTGATAACTAGATGGTCGAAGCCGGCAAAGCGCAGTTCAGGGGCGAAGAAGCCGCCCATGTTGGAGCTGCCGACAAAGCCGGTCAGCGGCGATTTGGCCCCGATGTGCGTCCGCGCCGAGGCCGAGGCCAGCGTGCCGACCAGTAGCCCAGCGCTGACGGTGAGCACGTTGTCGGGGCCCAGCGGGTCAACCCCCGGCTCCAGGTGATTGTACAAAAGGTACATGTCCAGCCCCCGGCCACCCAGATACAACTTCCGCATCTCGATGGGGATAGGGGCGGTCTTGATCTCGCCAGTGGAAAGGTCTATGTATGCGATTTTCCGTTTTAGAGCCATATTGCACTTTCTCCTTATTTTTTTTGCTAGGAACTGAATCTGATGTGAGATGTGGGATGTGGGATGTGACCACTCCAAAGCCCATTTGACAGTTTGCTAAGGTTGGGTTATAATATTGTCAGCAAGGCGGCCTGGGCCGCCGAAACACCTCTCGTTTGTGGAGGTTAAGTCCGGCTTAAGTCGGAAGTAGGATGTCTAGCCCGTCTTCTTTTGTTGTTCAGCCAGTTGTCGCTCCCAGCTCTCCCAGACCGGCTTTCTGATCTTGGCCAGCTTGCCCGACCAGGAGATGTACCACTCCCAACCACATTCGGGACAGGCTGCCTTCTCCGCTCCTAACGGAGGCCAGAAGCGAGCAAAGCAATTCTGGCACCGCACCTCTCCGGTGCGCTCACTCTTCTTTGCACTAGTCCCTGTCGTCATCATTTCCTCCTCTCTATGTCACTCCTCAAGCGGTGACTTTAATTACTACTCCCGCGCCCGAGTCCCCAGCGGCGCAGCCGACGAACAACCCGTACCCTCCACCCACCAGGACCAACTCCTCGATCACCTCCATGATCAGCCGGTGGCCGGTAGGCCCTTGCGGGTGCCCCCAGACGATGGACGAGCCATAGTTGTTCATCGCCTCCGGTTTCACCCCCATCTCCCGGCAAAAGTAGATGTCGTTCACGGCGAAGGGGTTGTGCGTCTTGATGACACACATGTCCTCGATGGAGATGCCGGCCCGTGAGAGCGCCTGCCGCGCGGCGGGAACGATGGCCTGGGCCATGTACCCCTTCTTCGCCTTTGCCTCTCCATAGGAGAGCAACTGAATCTCGATATTGGGGTCACAGCTCAGCTCCCGCGCCCTCTCCCGCGTGGTGACGATGATCCCACAGTTGCCGTCGGCGGGATGGGTCTGGGTGCCATAGGTGACCGTGCCCCCCTCCAGGACGGGCTTGAGCCTGGCCAGTCCCTCGGCCGTGGTGGGGTACACCCCCTCGTCCCCATCCACGGTGGCCACGACCTTGCGTCCCTGCGCATCCTTCACCTCAATGGGCATCACCATGTAGCGACGGAGGAAGGCCGAGTCGTCCTTGAGCGCGTCATCGTACTGGCGATAGCGCAGGAGCGTCATTTCGTCTTGCTCCTCTTTGGTGATGCCCGCCTCCCGGGCTACGTTCTCCGCCGTCTCGACCATGGCGTTGCGGGCGTAGGGGTCGAAGCCGAAGTTATCCCACACCCAGTCCTCCTTATCACCTGTGCCGCCCGGCCCCATCGGGTTAGGATAGTAGACGTGAGGACCGTTGCTGCAGCGGTCTGCGGTGATGGTCAGGATCACCCGCTCCTCTCCAGCATCGGAACTAGCCTCCAACTCGAAGCCAGCCAAGGCCATCACGCGGGCTCCCGTCGCACAGGCCTGCCCGATCATGGGGCCGGTGATGGTCTCGGCCCCGATGAGGCCCGCCAGCCAGGGCCCGCCATAGAAGGCGTGCTTCTGAGGCACGGTGATCCCCAGGTAGAGGCCGTCGAAAACCCGCGGTGAGATGTCCCGCTCCTCCAGAGCTCGTTTCGCGATGTCGGCGGCGAAGGGGATGGCGTTGAGGTGGGCGAAGCTCCCCTGCCAGCGGCAGAACGGCGTGCTCCAATACCCGCCGTAGGGGATATAGGCCTTTTCAAAGAACATGGTGTAAACCTCCTCGTTTTTTCTTGTTCAGCTTCTGATCCTAATCCTCGCGTCACAGATGGCATATCCCTCGGGGCAAGCAAAGGCGGGGTTAATATCCATTTCCAGAATGGTGGGATGTCTCTCGATCAAATTGGAGATGTTCAATAGGAGATCTTCTAAGGACCGGAGGTCCACTCCCCTATCTTCTCCCCTGATCCCCTGCAGGATGGGAAAGCCCTTGATCTCTCGGATCATATCCTGAGCATCCTTCTTCTCTATGGGGATGATCCTGAAGGACACGTCCCTTAACGCTTCAACGAAGATTCCTCCCAGACCAAACATGATCACAGGGCCGAAATGGGGATCGAGCAGGGCACCTACAATTACCTCCGTCCCTTCGCCCATCTCTTGGATCATCACTCCTTCTAGTTCCCCCTCGGGACGAGAGGTATGAAACGTCTCGATAAGCCTCCTGTGAGCCTTTCTCACTTCCCTTTCATTCCGAAGATCAACCCGCACTCCCTCTGCCTCTGTCTTATGGATGACCTCAGGGGAAAGGAGCTTGAGAGCGACAGGAAACCCTATCTCCTTCGCTGCAATCACAGCTTCTTCCTCGTCCTGCACCAAGCTGCTTTTCAATACCCGTAGGCCTTCCCGCTCTAAGAACCTAAGGGCCTCAACCCCCAAGATGAGCCTTTCCATTTCAGGCTCCTTTCACTCCGATAGTTTCAACTGTCTCATACGCCAAAGAGCGCCCATGGCCCTTGCCGCCCGTTCCGGAGTGGGGAGAACCACTATACCCTCCTTGTCCATTGCCCATATCTCTTCCCACCAGATCGCAGGTGGAGCAGCAAAACAGGCGATAAAGGGTTTTTTCAGCTCAAGCTCAGGCGACCTCTTGTCCTGGAAGTGATCCTTCATAGTCTTCACCAGGGCAACGTTGGCCGAGGCATACGTGGCTAAGAAGATGATGCCATCAATGTTACTGTCCTCCTCCACTGCTGCCGTGATCTCTATGATAGCCTCAGGGCTATACCAGGCAGGTCCCATATCCACAGGGTTTGTTCGGATGGCCAGTGGTGGCAGCAATTCGTTGATTCTATCTTGAGTGCTGGGGGTAAAGGAGGGCAGGGTGAGTCCCTGGGCCTCGGCTGCATCGCACGCGATCATCCCTGGGCCTGCCTGGCTGGAGAGGACCGCCACCCTGTTCCCTTCAAGAGGAGGAAGATTATCCAAAGCTTTAGCTACATCAAGGAGTTCCTCGCTATCGCCGACCTCCAGGATGCCCGCTTGACGAAAGGCCCCTTGATAGATCTGGTAGTTCCCTGCTAAAGACCCGGTGTGAAATCTGCTGGCGTCATCCCCCCTCTCGCTCCGCCCAGCCTTGTAGGCGATGATGGGCTTCTTGGCCTTCTTTGCCGCCTCTAATAGACGGCGTGGATCGTCCATGCCCTCGATGTGTAGGGCTATGACCCGTGTGTCGGGATCTTCGGCCAGATAATCCACCATCTCAGGAAAATCTACGTTGCACCGATTGCCCAGCCCCACCAATTTGGAGAAACCCACCTTTTGATCAAGTGAGCGAAAGCCACATAGGTGGGAGAATCCTCCGCTCTGACTGACCAGGGCAACCCCTCCCTTCTCAAGGAGAGAGAGCTCTGAGGTGAAGGAGGCATTCAGGGAGAATGGGAGATTGACGAAGCCAAAGGTGTTGGGGCCGATGATAGGAAGGGACCACTGAGCTGCAACTTCCCTTATCTCTTCCTGGAGGGCAGCCCCGCTGGGATCCTCGAGCTCACGAAAGCCAGCAGTAATCAGCACAACACCTTTTACATCTTTTCTGCCACAATCCTCCAACACCCTGGGGACAAGTTGAGCGGGAACTACGATGATGGCCAATTCCACCTCGCCAGGGACATCCTGTATAGAGGCATAGGCCTTAACGCTCCATATCTCCTGTCCCCGAGGATTGATGGGGTATATCTCACCTTGATACTTCCCTTCCACCAGGCTCTTCATGACGTGGTAACCCAGTTTGTCGAAATTGTCAGATGCCCCGATCACTGCCACCGAGGAAGGGCAAAAGAGTTTAGTTAGTTTTTCCAACATTATCAATCAACCTCTCTATCGCACAACTGATACCAACAGGCAGTAGAGCGCGGTGCGGCGACCCTGTTATACCTCTCGCGGAGTTCCACTAACTCAATGCCCAAGAAACGGGCAAAGGGGTCCTGACTGATTCGGGGGAGCGCATCCAGTCCCTCCCTATTGATCCTCCCAATCAGGCTCGTCAAGCAGATGCAACTCCCTCACCTGAGCCAGTGTACGCTGGGTATAGTCGGCGGTGTCCGGATCCCACCATTTGACCGTTATACTCGGCCATCTCCCCCAATCATCTGGTGGGTTTCGAGTAAGCAGTGCTGAACGGATCTTCCTACCATTGATAAACACATCGGTGCAATCTGGGCGTTTACAGTAGAAGGTGATCCCGCGTAGATCGTTGAAACGTGGAACGAAACTGCCAAACTGCGGATCAGCGATCCTCGTAATGTGGATACCAATCCGGTCACTGCCTCTCCTCGGTTCGTATTGCAGATTCTCTTGCGCCAGATTGTAGCGGAGTACTCTGGAGCTCTTTGCGACTAAGATTTTGCCTTTCTTTACGTAGTCCTGCAGCAATTTGAACGCATCAACGCTCTCTGGCCATGGATCATCATGTGCTACAGGGCGCCATACACCATTCACCTGCTGGAGCCAGTAACCAAGGTGTGTATAGTAGATTTCGTAGCGGTGGTTGCGCACGAGCGAGTCCAGGTTCTCTCGGTTAAGGGCCAAGTGCACGCGGTTGGCGGCTGAGCTATAGTCGCTGTCATCCTGACCGTGAAGATATCTTTCGAAGTGCCATCCCCTCCGCCCGTCAGCAAACTCTACTGGCTTTAGGAGCGTATCTACGCCGAAGTCCGAGTGCGAGTGATCGCACCTCGTGCCCGGCACATAGGACCAAGTGAACCGGATGCCGCTCTCTTCCGCAACGTCGTGCCAATATGCCGGATGGGTCAAAGTGTCCCCTTTGCTAGTGGGATGATTATTCCCAAAGTTGGAAGTCACCTGCCAATGGTTAACGAAGGTGTCAATATAGCCTAATAAGTCGCGTTGCAGTAACCAGCAGTAGTATTGTTGCCCGTTGATGCGAGACCAGTCCATAACACGCGGCTCGTAGCCGGCGGCGGCGATGTCCTGCACTGTAGCAGCTATACCGCCGTGCAAGAAATCAATCCAGCCCGTACGGATATACTTCTCAATGAAGTCGGGAGCTAACGGATAAATCAGTTTTCGGTCTGGCCTTCGAGCCTGGTCCGGCTCGTTGCTATATTGATCTGGTCTCTCCAGATAGTCAGCCTCACTATTATAGCGCCACCGACAATGCCAGAGAGACGGTTCAAGCCCGAATCCAGCGACAAAGAAGCTGTCGCCGATATCGAGTCCGAGCCCTTTTTCCTGAAAGCGACCGTCATAATCAAGCGTATTCAGAAAGCGATGATAACTTTCGAACCACGAAGGGGTAGTCATGTCAATGTCTGACTGGATGGCCAGCATTGCATGGTAAGGGTACGGGAACTTTCGGAGCGCTACATGCGCGTGAGGATTCAGAAAGTCTTCCATGGATTCCTCCTTCTTCTCCCACTTATTGGTGTGTTCGTTAGGCGGCAAGAATGAATGCAATCGCCCAACTACTGGATAGACGGAAGCTTTCCACCTAGTCACCCAATTTGGCATGCTAGGCGGACGTTGTCCACCTAAACCGGAAACACATAAAGTGCTTCGCATTACTGGGGTAGTACTCGCCCTACGATAGCCGTCAGGCATGTGCCTCACATTCCGGCTGCCGTGGCGGACTCCAGGGCGAACAAGGCGGCTCCAAAAGCCCCCATCTCCTGCGGGTGGGGCGCGATCTCCACGACGACGCCCGCCCGTGCGCTCAGGAGCTTCGCTACAATGTCATTGAAGGCGACGACTCCTCCGGTCATGATCACCCGATTGGTCAACGTGTCCATCTCCAGGATCCGCCTGGCGACCGAGTCGAACAGCCCCCGGACGATGTCGCCCGTCCTCTCACCGGCCCTGATCCGGTCCAGCACCTCCGTGGCGGTAAAGACTGTACAATAGCTCCCGATCTGGGCGGTCTTGCTGGCTGCCCGAGCCAGGCCATTGAGGTCGCCGAGGGGGATATCCAGCTTATGGGCTACCTCCTCCAGGAAAGCCCCCGTGCCGGCGGCGCACTTGCGGTTGATCTTGAAGCTGATACGTTTGCCCTGCGCATCCAGCTTGATGATCTTGCTGTCCTGGCCGCCGATGTCCACCACCGTGATCGCTTCGGGGAAGTAATGATAGCATCCTCGTCCGTGGCAACCGATCTCAGTCCTGGTTTCGTGGGCAAAGGATACGTTGTGCCTTCCGTAGCCGGTCGCTGTGACGTGGCGGATCGCCTCCGGCGAGAGCCCCGCCCGCTTCACCGCTTCCTCGAAGGCAACCACCGCCGCGCCCGCCAGGTCCGCCCCCGACCTTCTCACGAAGCTCCCCAGTATCCTCTTCTCTGCGTCAATGACCACGGCCTTGGTGGTGGAGGTGCCGGAATCCACACCAGCGAAGAACGGGTTGGTAGATTGGTAGGTTGGTAGATTGGTAGGTTGGTAAGTTGGTAGATTGGTAGATTGGTAAACTGGTGAACTGGTGACCAATTTCCCAGTTTCCCAATTTACCAATTTCCCAGTTTCCCAATTTACTAACACTTCCTACCGCCCCTCCTCTAACTGCTCCACAAACGCCTCGATGTTCGTCCTCGTTTGCTCCTCCGAGTAGCAGCGCAGGTCGTTCAGGTCGCCATTGATGACCAGACAGGGTATACCCAGTTTCTCTTCCAGCCTCTGGGGCATGCCGTACCGACTGTTGGAGTTGTTAGGACAGGTTCTGGCGTCGTGGAATATGATACCGTCAACCTGGAATCTGTCCACCATGTCCTCGATGTACTGCTCCTTGACGCTCTCGGCCCGGTTGATGAAGATCTCGGTGTACGCCTGGGCCAGGCCATCGAAGGGCCTGTGCTCGTCGAAGGCGCTGAAGATCCAACTGTTGCAGTAGGTGGACACCACGACGCAGGTTAGCAGCTCGGCAAGCTGTTCGGACAAGGCCCGCAGCTTCCCCCAGATGGGCATGCCCTCCCAGTAGAGGCGGAAACGTTCCCCGTCCACAGCCGCCACGCCATCCTTGATGCGCTGCTCCAACTCGGCCTTGAGGAGCCGGTAATAATCAACGGCCTCCTGCGAGCCCCGCAGACAGACCGCCGGCCCTATATGGATCGTGCCGTCGAAGAAGGTCCAGGGGGAGGGCACGTGCCGGGCTAGCTCCAGCACTTCCCCCCACAGCTCGCTGCACTGGCGGGAGAGGCGTATGCTCTCGCGGAACCTGGCGATGTCGAACTTCTGCCCCGAGACCTCCTCCAACGTGGGGATCATGGCCTTGAGCTGCTCCACCACGTTGGCGATGTCCGTCTCCCGGACCTCCACCAGGGCGTGGGGAGGAGTGACCCCCACCACGGGCACGCCGAACTCCCGCCCGTAGAATCCGAACCACTCCTGCACGTCCCGACACTGGTTGGTGTTGTAGACCAGAACGTCGGGACGGGGAACGCTCTCGATGCCCGGATACGCTTTGGAGAGGGGTGTCTCTCCCTTGAGATAGCTACCCACGTCGCTGGTCAGGTAGGAGCAGATCTCCGGCGCATAGCCGATGGCGTTGGCCAGCGGGATGTAGTCCATTGCTACCCGGGTGGCTCCCAGCATAGAGCCGTGGTTCTCCGGGTAATGCACCTCGAAGCCGAAGGCCACGAGCAGCTCGGCTGGCCCCACGCTGGTGCACCAGGCGATCTTCCCGTCCTCCTCCCCGGTGGAGATGCGGTTCAGCCGGTAGTAGTAGTCAGCCATCACCTGCTTGAGGGTATCGGCCGCCTGTATCTTCTTGCGCCTGAGCTCTTTCTCCACTCAATCCCTCCTCACAGGGCTTCAGCCAGCACCTCGGTGATGTCCATCACCCGGATGCTCTGCCTCCGCTCACGACGAAGCCTGGCACCGGCCAGCTTGAGGCTGCTCTTGCAGGAGGGACAGGCGGAGACGATCACCTCGGCTCCCAGGTCCATCGCCTCGGCCACCCGATTGTCGGCCAGCTTCGCGCTCAGGTCATTGTCGTACGCTTTCATGCCCCCGCCCCCGCCGCAGCACTTGGCCAGCGCCCGGTTCAGCTTGAACTCCATGAGCTCCAGACCTGGTATGCTCCTCAGGACGTTGCGCGGTGGCTCGTAGATGCCCAGATGCCGGCCGATGTCGCACGGATCGTGATAGATGACCTTCCTGGGAAATCCACCTGTGAACTGGACCTTGCCCTCGGAGATCAACTGCTCCATGAACTGCACGGCGTGGAGCACAGGCACGTCAAAGCCTGTCCTGAGCCCAGTCGAAGGGCCTGTCCTGAGCCCAGTCGAAGGATCAGAGTGTTTGGGATAGAGATCAGCGAAGGTCCTGTAGCATCCGGCGCAGGTAGTGACGATTTGCTTGACGCCCATCTCGGAGAACATGGCCTTGTTCCTCTCCATGCACTCTTCAAAGCTATCTTCGGAGCCGATCAGGTAGGCCACGTAGCCGCAGCAGACTTCGCGCTCCCCCAGGATGGCATAGCTCACTCCGGCCTTGTCCATCAACTTCATCATGCTAGGGACGATGTACAGGTCCTGGTAGGAGCCTACACAGCCCAAGTAGAGCAAAACGTCCGCCTTCTCCGAGGAGGCTATTTTCTCCTCGAAACCGGCCGGGTAGACCTCCGTCCGGCCTGTCGGGGGCTCGCCGAAGGGGTTGCCCTGGGCCTGCAGGCTCTCCAGCATGGGAGCAAAAACATCCGGCAGGTAGCCTTCGGCGACCAGCCGTCGGCGCGCACCCTCGACGATGTCGGAGACGACGACGCCCGCTGGACAGGTGGCCTTGCAATTCAGGCAGGTGGTACACTGGTAGAAGCTGGCCGCCAGTTCCGCAGAAGGCTCGACGGCTCCGGTCATCAGATTGTGGGCCAGAATGACGTGGCCTCGGGCGTTGCGCGATTCCAGCCCCGTCTCGGCGAAGATGGGACACCCCAGGCGACAGAAGCCGCACTGGATGCAGGCCATCACCTCGTTGTCAATGGACGTGCCGTAACTTCTGATCTCATCCGGCCTTTCGAGGAAGTTGGTGAAAGCGAAATAGTCGTAGATGTCTGCGACCGTGTCGTCCAGGCCCATCTTGCCGGGATTGAGGATGTCGTTGGGGTCCAGGGCCTTTTTTATGGCGCGCATGACCTCTATGCCCACTTCTCCCATTTCCCGGCCGATAAAGGGCGACTTGGCCATGCCGGTACCGTGCTCGGCAGTCAGCGTACCCCCGAGCTCGATGGTGAGATCAATCAACTCGCTGGTGATCTGGCGGGCTTTCTCCCAGTGCTCCTTTTTCCGCGGGTCCATGATGAGCACCGGATGGATGTTCCCATCGCCCATGTGGCCGAAAGTGCAAATGGGGAAATCGTATTTGTCTCCAATTTCCTGGATCGCCTTGATGATAGCCGGTATCTTGGTGATGGGCACGCCGCTGTCCTCGACGATGGGAATGAGCCGCTCGCCCCTGATCCGCTTTGAAAGAGCGGGCGTCAGTCCTCCACGGGCCTCCCAAATCTTGAGCATCTCCTGCTGATCATCGGTCCACATCAGGCTGATGCTGTGGTGCTTCTCCGCTATGGCATTGATCTGTTCCATGTAATCTTCAACTGCGGCCTTGTGACCATCTATTTGAAGGAACAAGATGCAGCCGACCTCTTCGGGGATCTCCAGGCCCATGACTTCCTTGACCACGTCCAGGGAGACCGAGTCCAGAACCTCACATTTCGAGAGGAGGATGCCGCTGGTCAGGATCTCGGTCACGGCGTTGCCTGCATCCTCCAGTTGCCTGAATCTGATCTGGCCAAAAGCCGCGTACTCAGGTGTAAGCAGAATCCTCACCGTCACCTCGGTGACCACACCCAGCGTACCTTCTGACCCAATGAAGAGATGGGTCAGGTCGAAGCCTGAGGAACTCTTGGGGCTCACCGTTCCGGTCCTCAGCACCCGCCCATCGGCCAGCACCACCTCCAGACCTATAACCCAATCTTTGGTGCCACCGTATTTGACAGCGCGCTCGCCGCTGGCGTTGGTATTCACCGTGCCCCCAATGGAGGCCAGAGGTGCACTGCTGGGGTCGGGAGGGTAGAAATGGGTGGGAGCCAGGGCAGCGTTCAGGTTGTTGAGGATCACCCCCGGCTCTACCACCGCGTACCTATCTTTCCAATTGATCTCTCTAATGCGGTTCATCCTGGACAGATCCAGGACAATGCCTCCCTTGGGCGCAAGCACCGCTCCCGTCACGCTGGTGCCTGAGCCTCTCGGTATCACCGGTATCTTCTGCTCGTTGGCCAAGCTCAGGATCCGCGATACCTGCTCCGTCGTCTCGGCAAAGACGACGGCGTCGGGCACGCCCACGTGCACTGACATGTCGCGGGAATAACACAGCCGCTCGACCTCGTCTGCCCTGACGTTCTCCGCACCTACTATGGCTTCAAGGTCTCTGATGTAGTTCATGCTCTTCACCTCGTCTGGTAACCCACCCGCTCCCTCAGCTTGCGGTGCAGGATCTTCCCCGTGGCCGTGCGGGGCATCTCTTCCATCTTGATGAACTCCACACTCTTGGGCCGCTTGTACCCGGCGATCTTGCCCCGCGTGTACTCGATGATCTCCTCTGCGGTGGGGGGATGGTCGGGGTCTTTGGGGGCGACCACGGCGTGTACCGCCTCTCCCCATTTTTCGTGGGGCACGCCGATGACCGCCACGTCCAGGACGTCAGGGTGGGAGCCGACCACGTTCTCCACCTCCGATGGGTAGACCTTCTCGCCCCCGCTGATGATCATGTTGTCCTTACGGTCCACGATGTACAGGTAACCATCCTCGTCCCGGTAGGCCATGTCGCGGGCGGTAAAATACTCCCCCCGGAAGGCTCTGGCCGTCGCTTCCGGCATCTTCCAATACTCGTCGAACATCATGGGACCACGCGAATAGAGCTCACCCACCTCGCCCACCGGAACCTCGTTGCCGTCGTCATCCAAGAGCTTGACCAAGTCGGTCCCCGCGCAGCACCGGCCGATGGACCCCAGCTTGGTCAACTGCTCGTGGGGCTTGAGCAGTGTGACCAGCCCCGCCTCCGTGGAGCCGTAGGCCTCGTAGAGCTGTGCGTTGGGGAACATCTCCATCACTCCCAGCCTGGTATCCCGCCGGGCCGGTGCTGAGGAGATCAGCAATTGCCGCATTGAGGTCAGGTCGTACTTGGCCTTCACCTCGTCGGGCAGGTTCAGCATCAGGATGTAGTGGGTCGGCACCAGCGAGGTGAAGGTGATCTTCTCTCGATGAATGATCTCCAGCAGTTCAGCCGGGTCAAAGTGCCTGGCCCGGTGCACGTAGACCCCAGCGCCGACATAGGTGAATACAAAAGAGTAGAAAGTGGAGTTCACGTGGCACAGCGGCATCACCACCATCCCGATATCGTTCTCGTTGAAACCAAAGTCCACCTCGTTTATGAGGAAGAAGGCGATGTAGGACTCATGGGAGCGGACGACCCCCTTGGGGCGTCCGGTAGTTCCGGAGGTGTAGAGGTGGATCCATGTATCTTGGCCCTCGATCTCGACCCCAGGCTCATCCGGCGAGGCCGCAGCGATGATCCCTTCATAGCTGAGGTACCCCTCAGGGGTCTCGTCCTCATCACCGATGAAGATAAACCGGCCAGGCTTTACCTGCTCAAACTTCCCTTTGACGGATTCCACCTCGTCCAGGAACTCCGCGCTGCAGATGAAAGCCTTGGAGTCGGAGTTGTTGACCACGTACTCGATCTCAGGGCCCACCCAGCGGAAGTTGATGGGGACGATGACCACCCCCGCCTTGGCCGCGGCTGCGTAGATCTCCATGTACTCCATCACGTTGTAGAGCAAGACAGCGATGCGGTCACCCTTCCTGAGCCCCATCTCCAGCCAAGCATTGGCCAGTCGGCAGGCCTTCTCGTTGTACTGCGCGAAGGACAGTTCGCCGAAGCCGTCCTTCACGGCGATCCCCTTCACCGCCATCTTGTCGGGGAACTTGACGGCGTTGACTCTTAATATCTCTCCTACGTTCAGCCAAGACATCTTTGTCTCCTTTCCCCGTCTGCATAGGCACATCCGCCCGAAAAAACACACCTCAGGTGTCATTGCGAGGCGCACTCCCGTTCGCTGCGCTCAGGGCATGGTTTGCGCCGAAGCAATCCCCCAGCGCTTTGGAGATTGCTTCGCGGAGTTTATCCTGAGGTATCGAAGGGCTCGCAATGACAAATGTAACTACTGTCTACTGCCCCTTAAACTCCGGCTTCCTTCGCTCCAGGAAGGCTGTCATCCCCTCGTCCTGATCCTCGGTGCCAAAGGTCAGCGTCACCGCCTCCAACTCGAAGGCCAGGCCGGCGTCCAGGCCCGTCTGCAACGCCTGGTTGATGGCTGCCTTGGCCCGCGCCACGGCGACCGGGCCCTGCCTGGCAATGCGTCCCGCCAGCCGTCGTGCCTCGGCCATTAACTGCTGAGGCGGCACCACCCGGTTGACCAGCCCCATGCTCGCCGCTTCTTCGGCACCGATCTGATCACCAGTGAAGATCAACTCACACGCCCGGCCCTTGCCGATCAGCCGGGTCGTCCGCTGCGTACCGCCCAGGCCGGGGAAGATGCCCAGTCCTACTTCGGGGAAGCCCATCTGCGCCTCGGTGGAGGCCAGGCGGATGTCGCAGGCCAGCGCCAACTCCAATCCACCGCCCAGCGCGAAGCCGTTGATGGCGGCGATGACCGGTTTCTCCAGCCTCTCGATGTCTTTCATCACCCCGTGGCCGAAGCGG
Organism: Anaerolineae bacterium; assembly: GCA_049589355.1. GTDB lineage: Bacteria > Chloroflexota > Anaerolineae > VGOG01 > VGOG01 > JBAWAP01. The sequence continues at coordinate 14,160 of JBAWAP010000066.1, read as the reverse complement.
GTGAACTCCCGAATCTCGATCAGGTTCTTGGTCATCATGGCCCGGATGTCCGCTCCGGCGACGAAGGCCGGGCCCTCGCCCGTGATAATGACCACCCGCACGGCCGGGTCGTCTCGAACCTGGGCGATGGTCTCCTTCAGCTCCCGCAGCACCTTGTCGTTGAGGGCGTTCATGGCCTCTGGTCGGTTCATGGTGATGGTGGCGATGCCGTCTTCGACCTCCAGCTTCACATCTCGCAGTGTCCACGGCTGGCCCGAAGCCGCTTGCCGCCGCAAGAGTTCCGGCACGGCGAACGAATCGTAACGCGCAGCCACCTGCTCCACCAGCTCCAGCGCCCGATCCAGCCCCAAATCGTTCATCATCCCAAAAGGACCTCGCGCCCAGCGCAGCCCCACCAACGCCCCCCGGTCAGTGTCCTCAACGGTGGCCACATCCTCCTCCACCAGTTGCGCGGCCACACCGAAGACGACACCCAACAGTCGTTCGCCGACCGCGGCCTTGGCGGACTCGTCTACCTCGCCCTCCAGGTCCCACGGCTGACCGGCCTCGAACTGAGCAGTCAATGCGGCGGTGGGGGGGTAGAAGTCGCCCAGCATCTGGGACTTCGGTGAGACTTCGCCGAGCTCAGTCGAGGCACTCAGTCGAACCGCCAGCGAACTGATCGTATGGTAGGCGATGGGGACACGGGTGGCGTTCATCAGCGCAAACGGCCCCATACCGATCCGGAAAGTCTCGCGGGCGGCCTCGTCAATCATGGGGATGTTTGCCAGGCCCTCGTCCAGCATCCGCGTCGCCTCGTTCAGCCAAGGGAGGAAGAAGCGATTGACGGCAAAGGCCGGAGCGTCCTTGACGACGATGGGGACCTTGCCCGTGGCGCGGGCGAAGACCAGCAGCGCCTCCGTCACCTCGGGCGCTGTCTGCTCAGTAGCAATGACCTCGAGCAACTGGTTGATGACGGGAGGGTAGAAATAGTGCAATCCGCCCACCCTCTCCGGCCGGTCGGTGGCAGCCGCCATCTCGGCGATGGAGAGGGACGAGGTATTGCTGGCAAAGATGGTGCCCTCGTGACAGATGCCATCCAGTTCCTTGAACAACTCCTGCTTGACCTTCATATCCTCGAAGATGGCCTCGATCACCAAATCGCAGTCGGCCAGGTCGGCCAGATCGGTCGTGCCGCTGATGTGTGCCCAGGTCGTGTCCCGCTGGGCCTGGGTCATCTTTTTCCTCTCCACCCCCTTGTCCAGGGAGGCGCTGATACGGCCCAGCCCTTTTTCCAGCAGTTCCTCGTTCAGCTCGCGCACGATGGTGTCGTAGCCCGCCTGAGCCGCGACCTGGGCGATGCCCGCCCCCATCAGCCCGCAGCCTACCACTCCGACTTTCTTGATGTCCATCAGCGTTCCCCCTTGAAATTCAGGAATATGTTGATGACGGTTCGCGCTTCAGCCGCCGCCGGGTTTGCGACGTACCGTCCTATGCAAGACTCCCTGCGAATGCGAACTTTCCCGCTCATCCCCCACACTTCGGGCGAACAAATCGCAATGTGTGGTTTCGCGCGAATGGATCGCACCCTGCCAGTTACCACGACCGGACTCCCACCAGCTAGTAGACGATAGCTTTGCACGGCACACCAAGCGTTGGTTAGCCCACCCTCCTCTCACCTGACTGATCAACGTGTGAGGTGCAGTATCCACCACCCTCGGAGAGAACTCAATTGCCCATGCTTCCAACCTCGATAATCGCAACATGGGTCGGCTTTCCCGGTCTATCGAGTCCGCACAACCTGTTCTATCCTCCCGCACCGCATAGGATTACGAGTCCGGTTGCTGGCGAATCTGAGAGGTCAGGTGTTGATGCCTGATCCAATTATTATCGGCGGGAACATGACGGAGTAAACTTCAACATCCCGCATTCCCTCGAAGAAGACCTCTCTGAATGCTTGAGGGCTAAAGCGATAGTAATCTCCAGGAGCATTGTGAACTTGAACCGTGATCGTACTAATAGAGAGCCAGTTCAAGTACTCGTGGCTGAGTAGATTTCCCACAATCGGAACCCTTCTCAGCAGCCGAAAGGATTTCTTGAGCGTTTCGAATGGCAGATAGGTATAGCCTGGCGTGCCGATCACGATAAGCCCGGCTGGCCTTGTGACCCTTCTTATTTCGGCGACTGTCTTCCAGAAGAATTTGTCATGCTCAAGTGTTGCATTGCAGAGTACAGCATCAAATCTGTCGTCTTCAAAGCAGTCCAAGCAATTGGCATTACCTTTTAATATCTTGAAGTCTCTATACTCGGATGGGCCGTCCAAGTTGATGCCTATCTTCTCTGTGGCGTTTGTAAGCGATTTCATGCAAAGCAGGCTCTGCTCGGAAGGAATGGCGCCAACCTCCAGGACCGCGCCCCTGACACCTCGTCTGGTACAGATTCGTTCGAATTCCCGATAGACCCTGGGAAGCATTAACTATTTCTCCTACCTGACTTCTCTCAAGCTCGTATTGTGAAAAATACTCACATTCAGAACTGCTACGCCGAATCGCCGTCGCGGTAGAGAGAGCAATTACCTGGCCTTCCCCTGTATAGATCCTGGCGTGCAGTCTTTGCCTGTCCTTGACTGATTGTGCTTACCTCTTAAGAGACTCAAATACGATTCTGGATCATGGAGGAGTTGCCTTTTGATGTCATTTATCTGTTGTGCCTGATCTAACTCTCTTGGCCGATCTATGAAAGCGTATATCGGTGATGCAAAGTGGGCCCTCAGGAATTTTCTTATGGCAACGGACATGAGCGACCTGCATACTGATGTTGCAGTGTGCACAAATCGCAGGTACGCCGAGTTATAAAGAAAGCCCGTTTTTTCAAGATCGCCTTCCCCTAACCTAATCGCCCCCTGTAAGTGGAAGATCATGTCGTCGTAGATCTTGCCCCTATCAACTTGGCTGCCGCCAATCGTGTCCTGCAGATAGTACCAGGACAAGCCCTTTGAGTAGGCCATGAAACCGTAGCCTACGCCTGAATGTGGTGTTGGGTTGTGCTGCTTCAGATACTGTTGGTACTTCGGATCAGCGCACTCCGCTTCAGAGAGCCGAAAAGTCGGGCAGTGGTGGAGATAGAAGTCGCGGTGAAAGAAGAGGCAAGCTGTGTTGATCCGTTCAATTGTAGCAATCACACAGGACTCTGATAGTCTCCCCGCCAATTCTTCTGCCCATCCCCCTCGGATGGGGAAAGAATCGAGGTGCAAGGTGACAATGTGACTGGCACCATCTTCAGCAGCAATTTTAACCAAGTGGTCGAGATAATAGGCGTGTTCATCTCCGCCTCGGAGGTTAGTCTCTGGACATTCACAAATTCGGACTTCGGGGTGGTGTGCAAGCCGTTGCCTGAACTTGTATGCAAGCCGATTGACGCTCCCATAAATTGTGTAGGGAACCTGGGTGTATTTCTCGATTTGCCCCAGGTGCACATCAAGCAACAGCTCACTTTGTTCATCGAAAAGATAGACAACAGCAATACCTAGCTTCATCGGCATAATCCCTTGGACAGTTCCAGGGCTTTGAAAAAAAGGGCGAAATCAGAGCGATGGCTGTTATAGGCAACATCATCCATGTACATCTTTTCATCCTTGTGCACATTGCGCTTCAATGTCACGTCCTCTGCTAAGCAGATTGGTAAACCAGGATGATCCTGGTTGTCAACACAATTCTCAATCATACCATAGCAGGTGTAACCCCCGATGCCATCCAGGGTCTCGCCTTCATAAAGATCGCGCTTGGCATAAGCGTATACGTTCGTCTGAAATCCAAAATCAGGTTTGAGTACCGAGCGTCTATCCAAGGCAGCCATAGCTACAGATGCCATTGATTCAAAATGGCCGAGATGGTACGGGCGATAGAATAGATAGAACGGGCCAGGGCCCATTTCGGGGGGGAACCATGCCAACGTGGTTTGCTGGTACTCGTTATCAGTGAAACCTATGGCAAATACGCCTCCCCTGGGCTTGGCCCCCAGGACGTAGTCAACGAGAGGTTGTGTACCATCCCACAACATCTCAAAATCGAAATGGTCAAAAACCTCATAGATATCATGCATTCGAGGCCCGTGCATGCCAGGAACAGCAGTACGTAACCCAAGTCCGTTGGCTAACACTGCCATTTCGATACATAATTTCGTTCCGTCAGTATACGAGGTACACATCCGGTAATCAAGATTGCGTTTGGTTGCCTCTGGGATTATCGAAGTTGGATTGGCGTAGCGATCAAGGTAGCCTTTGATGTTTCCGGCCATTACCAGTTGAAACCCCATGAACTCAAGCTCATCAATAAGGCGTTTGAGAACAGCGGGCTGGTCACCATCGCAAACAGTGTAAACAACCCCCTTTTCTTGGGCAAGGCGCATAAGATAAGGGCCGAACATGAGATCTGCTTCATAGTTCATCATAATCAGGTGCTTGTTATGTTTAATAGCAGTTATTCCAAACTGTCCGCCAGCGGGAACTGAATTTGTGGCTTCAATAAACACGTCAACTAACTCGCAGCGTGCCACCAAATCCCCATCTGCACATATAGCAAGTCTGCCTCGCTGGATCGCAGTATGCATTTCTTCAAGGGTGTGAACGACTTGATAATCTTGTTTTAGCTGCTCAGCCCAAGTTGTAGCTCGCTCAACAATAATGTCTGCAATAGCAAGACACTCCATTCCAGGAGTCCTCTGGGTTTGCAGAACTAAACCTTTCCCTATCGAACCGATACCCACAATACCGATTCTGATGTTTCTATCAAGAGCTCTGAGCCTCTCTAGGAAGCCATTCATTGATCGCCTCTGATAAATGACAGATGATAGACCGTTTTGTCCATCCAACAGGATAGTAGTCTGAGTTACCGAAGCGGGCTAACTCTTAATGTGGACAACTGTTCAGATAATCATCTCGTTTGGGGTGTTAGATTGAGCCCCAGAATACGCGCCGCGTTGCCGCCTAGAATCTTGTCCTTCGTCTCTTCCCTCAGCGGCAGGCTGCGAATGAGCTCGATGTTGCGCTTGATGTGTGGCATCCCTGGCCAGTCGGAGCCAAAGACCACATTGTCCGCTTCCTCCCAGATCACTCTCTAACGTGGTACCCAGAGCACCATTCTCGGCTTTTCGCCCATTGCCTTGGCCAGTTCCTCAATGCGCCCATGTTTCATACACGCGGCCATGCAATGCTGGACGCACGCCGGCTCAAGTCCCTTCTTAGTTCGGGCTGCACATAGCATACAAAGTTCGGTGGGAAACGGCAGATAGACCAGATATGCCTTATCATTCGGCAGTTTCTGGACAACTTCGATCACTTTAATCCCCGCCATCCCTGCTGGCCACTGGTATTCCTGGGAACAAGCGACTTCACAGGTGTGGCATCCTGTGCAGTATTCGTAATCAATCAATAGGCCGTACTCGGGTTTTCTCTCACTCATCCCCCTCATCCTCCCCCCGAACCTTGTAGACTTTGCAAAGCATGTGCTTTATGGGCGCGCCAAGGCCGTCTTTGCCCTGGTAGCCCATGGGAATAAGCTGATTGATGTTGGATTTCCACAGGCCAAACAGGGATGGCTCGGCCCCCGGCTCCTCAGGGAACCACCATCCATGCGCTGCCATCACCATCCAAGGCGGAACCACGAGAGTGACTTTGGCTCTGAATTTGCACCTACCAAGCCAATTCTCGATCCAGACCCATTCTCCGTCGCCGATGTCGAGCGCGCTGGCGGTATCCGGGTGGATCTCAACCACCGGATCGGGGTCGAGCTGGCGCAGCCACGGGATGTTCCGGTGTTCTGAATGGAAATACACCGCAGATCTTCTCCCCGTGGACAAGATCAGCGGATACTCCTTGGCCAGCTCAGGCTGGCTGACGGGGGTGAACGGCGGCTCTTCGTAGTGAGCCACGGGCTCCAGTCCCCACTCTTCGCGGAGCGAGGAGTACAACTCAACCTTGCCGGAGGGGGTCTGAAAGCCAGGCTTCCTATCCTTCCGTAGTAACCCCTTCTCATACCTGTGATAGGGGGTGCTGGGATGGCCCTCCGGTGGAAAAGCCCAGCCTTTCTCCTGCAGTTGCGCGAAGGTCATACCAGACGGCTTGAGGATGTCATCAAACAGTTCACGAATGGTGTTCCAGCGGAAATTGGGGTCAAAGCGTTTGGCCAACTCGAAGTTGATCTCGATATCGGGCTTACATTCGCTCACTGAGATGGCCTTGTTGATGGTCTGTAGGGGTATCCACCAGGTCCTGACGGCTTCTTTTTCAAGGAAGGTAGCCGCTGGCAGAACCACGTCTGCGAACTGAGTGGTGGGGGTCATGAACAGGTCCACTGCAACAATGAAGTCGAGCTTCTTGAGGGCCTCGAGCCATCTCTTCGGCTCAAGCCCTATGCCGCCCAAAAGGTTGCAAGCCTGTATCCACATGCCCTTGATAGGGTAAGGGTCCTCGGTGAAGATCTGATCCAGCACCAGATCCGTTTGCGCTCGCCAGATGAATTTCCTCAAAGGCCCGTACCGGTCACGTCCGATCCTCTTCTCGTCAGCTTCCTTAGAGTCTAACTTGATGACCCCCTCGGCCCCCGGCAGCGCATACGCTACCGCATCAAAAGCGTAACGAGAAATCACGTTCCCGCCGGGTACATCCAGATTCCCGGTGAGGCACCATAGGGCAGTGATGGCCTGAACGGTTGGGGTGATCGCAGGTGTCATATCAAGAGGCACGCCCCAGTGTATGGACGCGGGCTTGCTCCTGGCGTACAAACGCGCCGCGTCCACGATATCTTTTTCCGGAACCCAGGTGATTTCTGCCACCCGCTCTACGGGGTATTCATTCACCCTTTCGCAGAAAACGTCCCAGACCGTTCTGCAGGGAACCTTTTTTCCATCTGAAAGGGCGATTTCATAGACGCCCTGCAGAGCCGGTTCTATGTCAGGCGACTGGTACTCCACTGCATCCGAATCCCAGATCACGGGCCTCTCTCCTGCGGCGTCCCAGACAACGAAGTTGTCCGGGGATTCGCCTTCCATCAGGTCGCTGGCGCGCAACAGCTTTCCCGTGTCGCTTCTGATCAGGAAGGGAGCATTGGTCCATTTCTCAACGAGTTCCCGATCGTACAAACCCTCATTGATGATCACATTGAGAAAGCCCATGGCCAGAGCCCCATCCGTCCCCGGCCTGAGTCGGAGCCATTTCTTCGCTCGGGAGGCAAACCACGACAATCTGGGGTCAATGCAGATGATCTGCGTGCCCTTCTTCATGAGATCAATGATCCAGTGTCCAAAGACATTGTCTGGGCACGTGGCCGGGATATTGTAGCCCCAGATTATTATGCACTCTGGAATCTTGTACCTCGGGTCGTCGTAGCGTTTGGGAAACCATTGCGCCGCATCCAGTATGCAGTAATCTCCCTGGACAGTCTCCACGGCGGACATTCTCGGGCTATAACAGGCGATTCCACTCAGGGCAAACATGACATTGGGGCTGCCGTAGGCATAGGCAAGCATACATATCCAGGCTCCGATGTCCCTGCCAGTGCCCATGGAGAAGATCACACTCTCCGGGCCGAATTCTTCCCGGATTCTGCCCAATCTTTCCTCTATGAGGTCAAAGGCCTCGCCCCAGGAAATCTCCTGCCACTTCCCTTCCCCGCGCTCCCCCACCCTCTTGAGGGGACGGGTCAACCGGTCGGGGTGATAAGCATATTGGGTCATCGCCAGACACCTGGCGCAGAGGCGTCCCTGATTCCAGGGATGATCCGGATCACCTTCAATCTTGACCAGTTTGCCGTCCTCAATGTGCGCCAACACCCCACAGCCGCCATGGCACCCAGGCCCAGCGGACCAGGTAGTGGTACGCACAATCTTACGATTTCCACGCTTCATTTCTCTTGTCTCCCTATGAGGTCCTTGTCCTGCCGCCGTCTAAGGTGCCCGGCACTTGCAGATGAGGGCATCAATCCCATAAACCTACGTCGAAAACATTGGTTTCCGTCTTCCAAAGCTTGATTCAAAGTGCCGGGCGCCTCAAGGAAGGCACCGATGCGGCCCAGCCCCACTCCAGCAGTTCCTCGTTCAGCTCGCGCACGATGGTTGGATAGCCTGCCTGGGCCGCGATCTGGGCAATGCCCGCCCCCATCAGTCCGCAGCCTACCACTCCGACTTTTTTGATGTCCATTAGCGTTCCTCCTTGAGATTCAGATATTCAGATAACGGCTCGCGCATCACCCGCCGGGTGGCTACGGGCTGCTGATTGCCGCAAATTCTCATTTGTCCAAACTCAAGGCGAGAAATCGTCGTGGATTCCGTGACAGTTCGCTGTAGTTGACCATTGCTCCTCTGTTCTTCCAGATATGGAAGAGCTATTCTACACCATCTTCGCAGCGATGTCACATCAAAACGGTAAATCGCCATAGTGTTCATAATGTTCAGGATATTCAGGCAATCTACGCAAAAAAGGAGACTCACGGTCTCGCTCTGTCAAGATGTATAACTTTTCCTTAGCTCTGGTCAACGCAACGTAGAAAAGCCGCCTTTCCTCGTCAATGATATCGGCTTCATTGCGCCCAAAGATGGCGAACAGGACGTTGTCTGGATGAATAAGAGGGTGAGCATCTTCACAGGCGCGCACCAAAATGACTATTTCTGCTTCCAGCCCTTTGAAGCGGTGTACTGTTTCGACTTGAATCTTGTCCTTTGGTTTCCCGATTGCTTCCTTATCTTCCTCATTCAGGCACTCGATGAGTTTTCCCCGGAAATCCTCCAATGAGACAGAATAGAATTCATTGGTGCGACTCAGTATGGCAACCGTTTTTCCAACGTTTTCTGGATCAGTAATAATCTGATAACAACGCTTGGCATACTTTGCTGGTATAACGTTGACACTTTCCCCCCTTTTGAGGAAATGGAAGCGTTTATCTGCCCGATATGCTTCTTCTTTGCTAAGTTCAAGCCAAGTGTCATCAATGAACTCGATTTGCACTAAGCCACCTCGTTTGTCTGGCAAAGAGACAGCTTTAGGGCCTCCATCCATTAAAGCATTCGAATTCTCGATGATCTTTGCTTGGCTACGATGGTTTGTCAGTAGATGGGTGGTTTCGGCATTACCAATCTTCTCTTCAAATTCTTCAAAGAAGGTTAGTTCCGAGCCTGCAAAAGCATTGATCGCCTGCCAGTCATCTCCAACGCAGAGCAGGCGAACATTGGGATTGTATTCACGGATAGATTGGATGAGTTGATAAAACAAGGGAGAGAAATCTTGATATTCGTCAATCATGATCCAATGGAGATCGTTCATGCGGATATGACGCTGATGATCAACTCTGATGTCGCATCTTCCTTCGGTTTCATGGACGCGCTGAGTAGCCTGCGTTAGCAGGTCATCAAAGTCAATACGACTTTGTTTTTCCTTTTCCTGCTCATATTCCTTGTAAACACGTGTTGCCAATTGGAGAAAGACAGATTCTCGCTCATCACGTGGTTGGTAAGCGTCGATTTCCCTCTGCATCTGAGTAGGAGAAAGCCCCTTCTTCTTGGCGTTTTGGATAAATTGAGTGACCATCTTGGCAAATCTGCTAAGATGATCATGTTCTACTTTTTCATACAATTCCTCTTGGGGAAGTTTACTGCAGATAATGCCAGCGTTTTCAAGTTTTTGCTTTAGAATTGCTTCAAAGTGCTCCCGGCCTAGCTGCATATCCGCTCTGGATGTCTCGATCAGCACAACATTCTTTTCACGCCAATAGCGTCGCTTTCTTTGCATTTCTTGGCGATACTCTTCCCAACTCTTTCGCCACCAGCTTGGCAATTCTTCTCTGTGATTTTCGTCAATAGCCCAGTGCTCAATGATGTATTTTTTTTGGCGATAGAAAATGCTGAAATCAGGATGATAGTGCCCCCCTCCCCAGAAACATAATTCTTCGTAAGTGTACGAAAGAATGTCGTGTTCAAATAGGAAGTCAGCAACCCACTTTTCTGGCTTAGATTTTACGAGCTCGCCTCGGAGGGTAGTTTGACGCATACTTCTGCGGTAAGTGTAGTAATCCTCGTCAGACAGCACTTGTCCCGGTTCTTCAATCTCTGCTAATTCCTGGCGAAACACAGTGTACATCTGTTCGCGGAAAGCAGGGTCAATAATGCTCGTGAGTACACCTTGTACAAATAACGAGAGCTTCTCAGTAAATATGCTATCGCCCTTTTCGTCAAATAGTAACGTCTCCTCAGGATTGACAAGGCGATGAGCAAGGCTGTGAAAGGTACGCGCATTCTCAAATCGTTCGAAGCCAAATTCCCGCCGAATGCGGTTGCGGATCTCTGTGGCTGCATTGACATTGAATGCCAGGATCATGAGCTCGTCTGGATTTGGCACTCCCTCTTGTAGCAAAAGTGCAGTTTTATAGGCAATTAGTCGAGTTTTGCCTGACCCGGCGCGAGCTCCGACAAGCAGGTTATAATTTGTGTTTGCAAGAGCCTCAGCTTGCTCATCATTTATGGGAAATGATGGAAGGTGCTCATTAACGTATTGCTCAATGTAGTGTTTCTTGAGATCCTCATACTTTTCTCTGGCGATGTAGTGGGTTTCCTTGGCAAGTTCATCCGCAGCAGTGAAGTAAAAATGCTTCAGTTTTCCTTTCAACGAGTCAAGCAATTCACGTGTTTTGCGAACCCTGGCTTCAAAGCCTGGAATAGTTGCATCCGGGTAGCGCATTTTGAGTTCCTGCTGCAATTGGTCTGCACGTTCAAACTCGCAATGTCTCAATGCTTCATTTACCTCAGTCATGATCTTGGCTAGATAGTTGGGCCTTTCTCTCTCTTTGGAAAGCAAGAGTGCCAATCCACATAGAGAGATAGCTGTCAGCAAACCTGTTAACCCTAGCAGAATCCACGGCGGTGCCCACACTAGTAATAGTAATAGCAGAATCAATCCTGCAAATGCCAACTGTCGAGAATGCACATTTACCCAAATAGATATTCTCCGTCCCCGTGAAACCTCAGGCGACGGCCTAACTGACGCGGCCACTATTTTGTGGGCCAACATGTTATCAATCTCAGCAAGAGCTTCTCTAGCCTTCTTGTTGGTGGCATCCAAGACCAGCACTTGCTCGAAATATTCATGAGCATACTTGGGATAGCCCGCTTCCAAGTCCATCCGGCCATATTCTAGCAGTTTCTCAATATTGTCTGCCACCCCGCGCTCCTTGCTGCTTAATGCCACAAAATGTTAAATTCCTCCATCATAATCTCTTCCTCATCATCTTCCATGAGAGGGATGGGCATGTCGTCATCGAATATGTCATCGTCGAATATGCCGTCATTCATGTTACACCCCTAGCAGCTTGTACTGACGCCATAAATTCACGGCGTCAATTCTGACCGCCGCCTAATGCTTATACGAAACTTTTGATGCGCTGGATACCTGGTACGCAGCTTCCTGGCAGTTATCACAATTGGATGCTCACCAACTAGCAGACACCAGCTTTCAGGACACACCAACTGCTTGTTAGCCGCCCGCCAAACTGGAGTGATTTGCTGGGAGCCAACGCTGGTTACCGTCAAAACTCCTCCAGCTCAAACTCGCGCTCGACTTTCACAGACTTGCCTGATGTTGCGCCAGTGAAGGTAGCTATGACCGTTGCCTTTCCATCCAAAGTCGTCTTCTTTTTCAGCAGATGGAAATAAACGACTTGGTTAGGTTCGAGAAAGTCATACTTGTAGTGATGCTTCCACATTCGGGGGTCCTCTTTTGGGAAGAAGTCTGTAACCACCTTCGTCTGTGGATCGCCAGCGCTGTCTTGGTAGACTATTTTCACAACGAGGTCTTTTGCCATCTCTGGGCCTGTATATAGCATCTTCGCTGCATTGTATGGTGGATTCCGATGAGAGTAGATAGTAACTGAATGCTCACTAATTCCTGCATTTGACTGCTGCACGTCACGTTGACTGCCCAGAATCTTCTGGAAAAGCTCCACAATATCGTTGAGAGCAGCCAGTGCTCCTAGGACACCGACAAGCGACACAACGAATAGGACAAGCGCGGAGTTCACAGATGAAGGGAGAATCGGCTGTATAAAATTGCTTATGAGAAAGACTGTCAAAGTGCTCAACGATATGATCAGCAGGACAATACCAAAGATGCCTCTCTTAGTCATCTGGAAATACCTTCTTGTATAACTGTGTGCGGACGCCAATCAACAGGCGGCTAACTCCTATATGTGGACAACCGTCCACATAATCACCTCGTTTGGGGTGTTAGACGGACATTCTTCCGCACTGGCTACCGCCTACTGTCCAGCCCAAGAATCCGCGCTGCGTTACCCCCCAGGATCTTTTCCTTGGTCTCCTGATTGAGCGGCAGGTCGCGGATGATCTCGATGTTGCGTTTGATGTATGGCATTCCCGGCCAGTCAGAGCCAAAGATGACCTTGTCCGCCGCCCAGGTCACTCCGATGACAAACCACCCCTCGCCCGCTTTCATCTTCATTGGTGAAGAAGGCGGCAATTTGTTTGGGACGAAGCCCGGCCACGGCGTGTTGGCCGAAGTCAAACCGATTTTACCATCATCAAGCGATAGCCATATCAAATTCCGCGAGGGGAAAAGAGATAACCCTTTGAATCCGTTCGTGTTGCTGGGCAATCTCCTCGAGACGCTTATAGACCGGTGCATCAAAATACTGCTCGCCGCATCTGTTGCACACCCAAGCAGGCACATTTTCGACATAAATCGTCTGCCCCTTAAAGCGAAACCGGGCCAAAACGCGCCGTTGCTCCATTTCTCCCTCGCAGAACTCGCATTGATCACTTTTCATCGTGTCCACCTTTCCACTACTCTTCCTCGACATAGGCTGTGATGATCAGCAATACGCCTGACAACAGAAAGCGACACACGACATACGCACGGCGATAGTCAACAGTATCGCCGAGCACTTCATACCGGGTGCCACGCGGGTCGTGGGTGAACCTGCGCGTGATTTGACCTGTGAGGATGATCTTCTCAATGTCAGCCGCCACCAGAAAATCATCGGCCATTTCGTCATTGGCGTGTGAGCTAATGCGGTATCTTTGCTCACGGATGGCCTGTCGCATACGTCGCAACACGTCCATTAAACCACCGTCTATTTGACTACTTACTACTGGCTACTGCCCAGACCCAAAATCCGCGCCGCGTTGCCCCCCAGGATCTTCTCCTTCGCCTCTTCGCTCAGCGGCAGCCCGTGAATGATCTCGATGTTGCGCTTGATGTGTGGCATCCCCGGCCAGTCGGAGCCGAAGACGACCTTGTCTGCCACTCGCTCCAGCTCGGGGAAGTAGTCCAGCAGCTTCTGCGGCGGCAGGCCGGAGATCTCCATGTAAACGTTGGCGTGTAGCTTGGCCAGGAAGAAGGCCCGGTCGTACCAGAACCCCCGCCCGCTGTGGACCATCAGCAGCGTCAGATCAGGGAAGTCCACGGCCACGTCATCCATGTAGAGTGGGTCGCCGTACTTGAGCCGCGCCCCCCGAAAGATGGACGAGCCGGTGTGAATCATCACCGGTATCTTCAGCTCCTGGGCCTTGGCGTACAGCGGATAGAGTCGGCTATCGTTGGCGTAGAAGTGCTGATAGGTCGGGTAGAGCTTCAACCCCCGAAAGCCCATCTCGGTGACGTACCGCTCCAGCTCGCCGGCCAGGTCGGCTACCAGGAAGGGGTTGATGTTGCAGAAGGGGATCAGACAGTCTACGTCCCGACAGAGCTCGGCCACCGCCTCGTTGCTCAACATCCCGGTGGTGATGGGGCTGAGTTCGGCCAGCGCCACAGCGTAGTCCACCCCATTTTCGCGCAGGTAGCGTGCGATCCCTTCCGGCGTCAGCACGCTGTTGACGAACGCCTCCGGGTCTTCGATCTGGGTCTTCATCCACTCGATGACCCAGGGGTGTAGGTCGTGGTAGAGACCGGGGTGGAAGTGAAAGTCAATGACTGGAGCCATCTCATGGACTCGGTACATTGGTAGACTCAGTAGATGGAAAATTATTAGCAGAGGCGGCCCCCACGCCGCCGATTCGCTGGCACGGGAGCCCAATGGCACTAACTCTTTCAGGCTGTACAGGGATGACGGATTCTGAGAATCCATTCGGGTAACCGCAGGGTGATTTCTATTGCTACACTACAGCTTGAAAGCTATAGTTTGTGCC
>JBAWAP010000065.1:0-21501 GCA_049589355.1 Anaerolineae bacterium | reverse complement strand
GTTTTTGCCCCCTTTTATCCCCACCTCGCAGGTGATTTCGCCGAGAATGCGATTGCCCTAGGTCGAGCTCAGGGCAATTGCAAACTCCGCTAACGTGGTCATTGCGAGCCGAAGGCGAAGCAATCTCCAACCTGGTAGGGGATTGCTTCGGCGCAAAAAGCGCGCCTCGCAATGACGGAACGTCGGCTGATCTCACTTGCCGTGCGACTTTGCGATTGCCCTAAGGCCGAGCTTGGTGGCGCTTGACAAACCCACTCATTTTTGGTATAATATATGTGCATTTAGAAAGCTGATCTCGCTCGCTCCTGGCGAGAAGATCTAACAATCGAGAAAGGAGGCAAAGAGTCTAAAGCTTAAGGGGGATAGCAAAAAGTGATAGATCTTTTGTCTCCGCCGATGTTCAAACATCGGCATTTTTGTCTGAAGTGGATTTGACAAATCTTCAGAGGCGTGTTATAATCTAGCTTACCTGAATGGGAGCACCTTAACAACTGAAGAGTGGTAAGAAGGCAGTGCGGGAATTTTGGGTCCAAAAGTCAACTCTTTTATGGAGGGTTTGATCCTGGCTCAGGATGAACGCTGGCGGCGTGCCTAACACATGCAAGTCGAACGGACTGGTAGATAACAGATAGCCGCTGGCAGATAGCTTGCTATCAGCCAAAAGCTATCAGCCATCAGCCAGTTAGTGGCGAACGGGTGAGTAACACGTAGGTGACCTGCCCCGAAGAGGGGGATAACCGCTGGAAACGGCGGCTAATACCCCATGTGGTCATGACGGTTAGAGGCCTCATGATTAAAGCCCCGGCGCTTCGGGAGGGGCCTGCGGCCTATCAGCTAGTTGGTGGGGTAATGGCCTACCAAGGCAATGACGGGTAGCTGGTCTGAGAGGACGATCAGCCACACGGGCACTGAGACACGGGCCCGACTCCTACGGGAGGCAGCAGTGAGGGATATTGCGCAATGGGCGAAAGCCTGACGCAGCAACGCCGCGTGGGGGAGGAAGGCCTTCGGGTCGTAAACCCTTTTTCTGGGGGACGAGGAAGGACGGTACCCCAGGAATAAGCCTCGGCTAACTACGTGCCAGCAGCCGCGGTAAAACGTAGGAGGCGAGTGTTATCCGGATTCACTGGGCGTAAAGCGCGTGCAGGTGGTGCTTTAAGTTGGGCGTGAAAGCTCCCGGCTTAACTGGGAGGAGTCGTTCAATACTGAGGCACTTGAGGGCAGGAGAGGGAGGTGGAATTCCCGGTGTAGTGGTGAAATGCGTAGATATCGGGAGGAACACCAGTGGCGAAGGCGGCCTCCTGGTCTGCTCCTGACACTAAGACGCGAAAGCTAGGGGAGCGAACGGGATTAGAAACCCCGGTAGTCCTAGCTGTAAACGATGGATACTAGGTGTGGGTGGCATTGACCCCATCCGTGCCGAAGCTAACGCGATAAGTATCCCGCCTGGGGACTACGAGCGCAAGCTTAAAACTCAAAGGAATTGACGGGGGCCCGCACAAGCAGCGGAGCGTGTGGTTTAATTCGATGCTACACGAAGAACCTTACCAGGGTTTGACATGCTGGTGGTACGGACCCGAAAGGGCGAGGACTCGCAAGAGAGCCAGCACAGGTGCTGCATGGCTGTCGTCAGCTCGTGCCGTGAGGTGTTGGGTTAAGTCCCGTAACGAGCGCAACCCTTGCCGTATGTTACATGTGTCATACGGGACTGCCGGTGATAAGCCGGAGGAAGGTGGGGATGACGTCAAGTCAGCATGGCCTTTATATCCTGGGCGACACACACGCCACAATGGCCGGTACAATGGGTAGCCAAGCCGCGAGGCGGAGCTAATCCTCCAAAGCCGGTCTCAGTTCGGATTGCAGTCTGCAACTCGACTGCATGAAGGTGGAGTTGCTAGTAACCGCGCGTCAGCCATAGTGCGGTGAATACGTTCCCGGGCCTTGTACACACCGCCCGTCACGTCATGGGAGTCGGCAACACCTGAAGCCGGTGGGCCAACCGAAAGGAGGCAGCCGTCGAGGGTGGGGTTGGTGACTGGGACGAAGTCGTAACAAGGTAGCCGTAGCGGAAGCTGCGGCTGGATCACCTCCTTTCTAGGGAGAACTCCCTTCGGGAAAATACCAAAGCTCAAATATCAAAACCCAAAGTTTGGATTTTGAGTTTTGGAGTTTGGATTTCCCGTCAGGGTAGCTCCTAGGTCAATCACAGGTTTTCGGACCTGTGCCCTCCCCAAATTCTCGCCCCTTCTTACCACTTCTTAGTTGTTAAGGTGGTCAATAGATGGCTTATGGCAATACGTCATAAGCCATTGGTTATCAGTTGATGGGCCTTTAGCTCAGTCGGCTAGAGCATTCCTCTGATAAGGGAAAGGTCCCTGGTTCAAGTCCAGGAAGGCCCACCTGGTCAGGTGGTCGTATGGTCCATGGTCTAGTGGTCAACTGATTTCTAGTGATGACTTTGTTGTCTTTGACTACCTGACCATCTGACCAAGGACGACATGGGGATGTAGCTCAGCGGGGAGAGCGCCTCCCTTGCACGGAGGAGGTCAGGGGTTCAAATCCCCTCATCTCCACCTCTCTAGGTGAGGCGTTTGACAAAATACGGAGACTGTGGTATACTTTAACCAGCAAAGGTAATAAAGGCACTATGAGTTTAGATTCAAAGTTGGAATTGGATAGAGTTTATTGACGGTTGTATCAGCGAGGCTTTTTCAACAGCCTGGCAGGGTATGCCGGGCTGTTTTTGTGTCAGGAGTTGGCGATTGGCCTATGCCAACTAGAAGACTAGGTGTCAGAGGCCAGCCGCCAAAGGCTGGGGTGGCGATAAGCCATGTGTGATTTGCTACATAGCACCTTAAAAACTGAACAGAATGTGAGGACTTCGATTCCGTCGTATCACATGAATTAAGCTACTAAGGGCGTACGGTGAATGCCTTGGCGCCAAGAGCCGAAGAAGGGCGTGGTACACTGCGATAAGCCTCGGGGAGCCGTGTGCAGGCGCTATATCCGAGGATACCCGAATGGGGAAACCCGCCCGGGGGAATGCCCGGGTACCCCCAGTTGAATAAAATAGGCTGGGTGGGGGGAACGAGGGGAACTGAAACATCTTAGTACCCTCAGGAAAAGAAATCAACATGAGATTCCCCTAGTAGTGGCGAGCGAACGGGGAAGAGCCCAAACCTATCTCATGGAGGACTGCAGTCCTGTGAAGTGAGGTGGGGGTTGTAAGGCACGGCAGAGGCCGCTGCAGGGGCCTCAGGGAGTTACAAATCCAGTCTCCAGTCGAAAGATGCTGGAAAGATCTGCCACAGAAGGTGATAGTCCTGTAGACAGAGAGATCTGGACGAGGTTGCTCGATAGGAGGGGCCAATTGTGGCTACTTCTGAACCTCCCGCCGTTGACCTTGAGTACCACGGGGCACGCTAACCCTGTGGGAAGCAGGGAGGTCCACCTCCCAAGGCTAAACACTCTTGGCGACCGATAGTGGACAAGTACCGTGAGGGAAAGGTGAAAAGAACCCCTGTTAGGGGAGTGAAATAGAACCTGAAACCGTATGCCTACAAGCGGTCGGAGGGCTATGCCAGGTTGAAGCGCTATGCGCTCCCTGGAATGCCTGACGGCGTGCCTTTTGGAGAATGAGCCGGCGAGTTAATCTCTGTGGCCAGGTTAAGGGAGTGACACCCGGAGCCGTAGCGAAAGCGAGTCTGAATAGGGCGACGAGTCGCAGGGATTAAACACGAAACCAGGTGATCTACCCATGGCCAGGGTGAAGCGGAGGTAAAACTTCGTGGAGGCCCGAACCTTTCTCTGTTGCAAAAGGGTGGGATGAGCTGTGGGTAGCGGTGATATGCCAAACGAACTTGGAGATAGCTTGTTCTCCCCGAAATAGCTTTAGGGCTAGCCTCAAGCGTTGAGTGGCGGAGGTAGAGCACTGGATCGGCTAGGGGGCGTATAGCTTACCAAACCGAATCAAACTCCGAATGCCGCCATTACAAGCTTGGGAGTCGGACGGTGTGAGATGAGTTTCATCGTCGAGAGGGGAAGAGCCCAGACCGTCGGCTAAGGTCCCCAAGTCTAGGCTAAGTGGGAAAGGATGTGGGATTACTGAGACAGCCAGGAGGTTGGCCTAGAAGCAGCCATCCTTTAAAGAGTGCGTAATAGCTCACTGGTCAAGTGAGCCTGCGCCGAAAATGTAACGGGGCTCAAGCCTAGCACCGAAGCCGCGGAATTGGCGGAAAGCTTATAGCACATGGCATATAGTGGGTTGCGGTTGAGCTAAGCTCCTGCACCCAGCAAGCTATAAGCCATAAGCTATCTGCTGGAAGCCGGTTGGTAGGGGAGCGTTCTGCAGGCGTGGAAGCTGTACCGCGAGGAGCAGTGGAGCGTGCAGAAGTGAGAATGCCGGCATGAGTAGCGAGAAACGTGTGAGAAACATGTTCGCCGTAAACCTAAGGGTTCCGACGGAAGGTTAATCCGCGTCGGGTTAGTCGGGCCTAAGCCGAGGCCGCGAGGCGTAGGCGATGGACAACAGGTTAATATCCCTGTACCACCTGGGAGGAGCGAAGGGGGGACGCAGAAGGGTAGACCAGCCTGTTATTGGATTCAGGTGCTAAGCTCGTAGGGAAATGACGGCCCTAGGCAAATCCGGGGCCTGATCCTGAGGAGTGTTGGCGGTGCCTTTAGAGCCGGAAGTGGTTGAGCCAAGCTGCCAAGAAAAGCCCCTAAGCGTTGAGTCCCGGGTGCCCGTACCGCAAACCGACACAGGTAGGTGGGTAGAATATACCAAGGCGATCGGGAGAACCCTCGTTAAGGAACTAGGCAAACTAACTCCGTAACTTCGGGAGAAGGAGTGCCCTCTGGGGTGAAGCAAGAACTTGCGGAGCCCTTGGGGGTCGCAGAGAAGTGGCCCTACCGACTGGTTAACAAAACCACAGGTCTCTGCTAAAGCGTAAGCTGAAGTATAGGGGCTGACGCGTGCCCAGTGCCGGAAGGTTAAGGGGATGGGTTAGCCGCAAGGCGAAGCTCAGAACTGAAGCCCCGGTGAACGGCGGCCGTAACTATAACGGTCCTAAGGTAGCGAAATTCCTTGTCGGGTAAGTTCCGACCTGCACGAATCGCGTAACGAGTGGGGCACTGTCTCAACGAGGGACCCGGCGAAATTGAAGTAGGCGTGAAGATGCGTCTTACCCGCAGCTGGACAAAAAGACCCCGTGGAGCTTTACTGTAGCTTGGTATTGAGTTAGGGCTTAGCTTGTGTAGGATAGGTGGGAGGCTAAGAAGCTGGGGCGCTAGCCTCGGTGGAGCCATCAGTGAAATACCACCCTGGTTAAGTCTTGGCCCTAACCCCTGACCGTAATCCGGCAGGGGAACAGTGCCTGGCGGGCAGTTTGACTGGGGCGGTCGCCTCCTAAAAGGTAACGGAGGCGCCCAAAGGTTCCCTCAGGCTGAATGGAAACCAGCCTTTGAGTGTAAAGGCAGAAGGGAGCTTGACTGCGAGACCTACAAGTCGAGCAGAGACGAAAGTCGGGCTTAGTGATCCCACGGTACCGGGTGGAAGGGCCGTGGCTTAACGGACAAAAGCTACCCCGGGGATAACAGGCTGGTGAGGTCCAAGAGTTCACATCGACGACCTCGCTCGGCACCTCGATGTCGGCTCATCGCATCCTGGGGCTGGATAAGGTCCCAAGGGTTGGGCTGTTCGCCCATTAAAGCGATACGCGAGCTGGGTTCAGACCGTCGTGAGACAGGTCGGTCTCTATCCGCTGTGGGCGCAGGTGACTTGAGGGGAGCTGCTCCTAGTACGAGAGGACCGGAGTGGACAGACCGCTGGTGTGCCAGTTGTCCCGCCAGGGGCATTGCTGGGTAGCCATGTCTGGCAGAGATAACCGCTGAAAGCATCTAAGTGGGAAACTCGCCCCAAGATGAGGTCACCCACCGGACAACCGGGTAAGACCGCCGGGAGACTACCGGTTTGATAGGCCGCAGGTGTAAGCACAGCAATGTGTTCAGCCAAGCGGTACTAACGGTCGAGGGCTTAATTCGATACTGTGACACGGCGTCGAGTCAGCCCAAGCATTCTGTTCAGTTTTTAGGGTGCTAAATAGTAGATAGCCAATGGCTGATAGCAGATAGTTGAAAAAGGTTCTTGCTATCAGCCATAAGTTGTTAACATAAGCTGGATAGGTTTTCCTGGTGACTCTAGCGGAGGGGAAACACCCGGTCTCATCCCGAACCCGGCAGTTAAGCCCTCCAGCGCCGATGGTACTGCACTGGCGACGGTGTGGGAGAGTAGGTCGTTGCCAGGGAAAAAAGGAGGGAGTCTTTCGGGACTCCCTCCTTTTTTGTTTGCCAAAGCAAGGCCCTCAGCCACCTGGGGCGAGTTGTTGTCTAGTGGCTAGGAGCACAGATCTCCAGGCCATCGTGAGGTGATTGCCAGGGAAGAGATTGTGTTTCGGTATCTCTTCCCAGAATTTGACTAGCCTTTGTGCCCCCCTCAAGGCTGGGGAGCGATCATCTTCTTGATCCCTCCGCAAGATAAGTACTACCGGGGCCTATCCACCGAAGCCCAGCCTACGTTTTGCCTCGTCACTTATCCGCTCAGGGGTCCAGCGTGGCTCCCAAATCAACTCTACGTTTGCCTCGTCCACTCCCTCCAGGCTTTCTATCTTCCGTTGAACATCCCTGGTCATTGTGGAATGTAGAGGGCAACCTGGGGTGGTCATAGTCATCTTAACATTGACCTTGCTCCCTTCCACCTCCACATCATAGATCAGCCCCCAATCCACTACACTAATTGGAATCTCTGGGTCATAGACCTCTCGCAGGGCGTTCAACACATCGTCTTGGGTGACCATTCTCGATCTTACCTCCCGTATATTTGATAGGGCAGCTCATTCCCGGTGGACAAAACCACCGCTGTACGCTATAATGTTATTTAGCAATTGGCGAGGAGAAAAAAGCCCCTGTGTCCAAGGAAAGCATGCCTCTGATACTGATCACTAACGACGATGGGATTCGTTCGCCGGGGCTTTTGGCCGCTGCGGAAGCCGTGCACGACCTGGGCGAGATCCTGGTGGTGGCCCCTAGATA
This sequence comes from Anaerolineae bacterium, assembly GCA_049589355.1. Classification (GTDB taxonomy): domain Bacteria; phylum Chloroflexota; class Anaerolineae; order VGOG01; family VGOG01; genus JBAWAP01. The sequence continues at coordinate 14,412 of JBAWAP010000065.1, read as the reverse complement.
CCAACAGACGGGGGCAGGCCGGAGTACATTTGCCTTTAAGAACGTGCTCATCCAGGAGGAACATATCACTGTGGGTGGTCAAAAGGTTCCCGCCTTCTCAGTCGAAGGCACACCGGCCCAGGCGGTGTTGTATGCCTTACTGGAAGTAGTTCCAAGGAAGCCAAGCCTAGCCATCTCCGGCATCAACTACGGCGAGAACCTGGGCACAGGCATCACCGCCTCCGGGACTGTAGGGGCGGCCTTGGAGGCGGCGGTCTTCGGCATCCCCAGCTTAGCCATTTCCTTGGAGACGGCCAAGAAATATCACTATGATGTTTCTCATGACATAGACTTTACAGCAGCAGCCTTGTTTACCCGAATCTTCGCCCAACACCTCCTCTCGGTCAAGCTCCCGCCCGATGTGGACGTCCTTAAGATAGACGTGCCTGAGGATGCAACTGAGGAAACCCCTTGGCGACTGACGAGGGTCTCGCGGCAGAGATATTTTCATCCCATCAAAAGCGGCTTTCCGAGTTCCTCTGGGGCGAGCACCATTGACTACGAAACGAGGGTGGACTTCGATGCCCTAGAGCCAGACTCGGACATCTTCGCTTTGGTGAAGGATAGAGTGGTCTCTGTCTCCCCCCTAACCCTCGACCTGAGCTCGCGGGTTGATTTGCATCATCTTGCTCAATTGCTCAGGTCCGGCTAGATCTCCAGCCCTCGCTTCAAAGCTGTCACACCGGCCTCGGCATAGCGCCGGGCCTGCTCTCGAAGCTCAGAGGAAATGCTGGGTTTTTCGTGGTCGCGCAAGCTACCCTTGCCATACTTCTCCACGTAGGCGGATGGCAGATAATCAGGGAACTCTTGGCCTGACATGACACCGTAGGCCAAAGTCCAAGACCGGGCTACCACGTCTACATCGTACCCCCCGCCGCCCAGCGCCAGCCAGCGCGGGGCCTGTTCTTTGATGGTTGTCACGGCGGCTACGTAGCCAGACGTGGTCAGACAAAGGTGGGTGAGTGGGTCTCGGTAGTGAGTGTCCACCCCCAACTGGCTGACCACGATATCTGGCTGGAAACGCCTCACCAAGGGCGGCACGATTTCCTCAAAAGCCCAAAGATAGATCTCGTCGTCGGTGTAAGGCGCAAGGGGGAGATTCGCGGCATATCCATGCCCCATGTCTCTTCCCATCTCCTCGACGAACCCGGTACCGGGAAACAGGTAAAGGCCCGTCTCATGGAGGGAAATGGTGAGGACCTTATCGGTCTCGTAGAAAGCATTTTGCACCCCATCGCCGTGATGGGCATCAATGTCAATGTAGGCTACTCGCAGGCCCTTTTGCAGCAGCCAATGGATGGCTACAGCAGCGTCGTTGAAGACGCAGAAGCCTGAGGCAAAGGCTGGGCCGGCATGGTGCATACCTCCCCCAGAGCTGAAGGCCACATCCACCTGATCCGAGGTTACTAGCTCCGCCGCTATCAAAGTAGATCCGACCTTCAGCGCCTCCGTCTCGTACATCTCGGGGAAGACGGGATTGTCACCCGGGCCAAAGTTGTAGCGCCTGGGATTGAACCTCCTCTCGCCCCGGCTCAAGCTGTGCACTACTTCTATGTACTCTTCAGTGTGGAAGAGGCTAAGTTCCTCAGGGGTTGCCTGCCGTGACTCCACCAGCATGGACTCCTGGCTGTCAAAAGCGCCATAAGCCGCTAACAACTCGTATGTGCGCTGCAACCGCTCTGGTTTAAGGGGATGGGTTGCCCCGTGGCCCTGCTGCCACAAACCTGGTGAACAGATGAAAGCTGCTTTGGTCATCGCTCTGCCCTCAATTCTCAATCCAGCGAGTTTGCCCATGATTATACTACATCTTCAGTTGTCAGACAAAACCAACGTGTCCGTGTTGCCTCTATGATAGCTGTATGGTACAATAATGAACAGCAACCAGGGGGGCACTTCGCGTGAAAGATAACGTCATTCTCATCGGTTTCGCGGCCACGGGCAAAACGTGTGTCGGTCGTCGGCTAGCTGAGAGGTTAAGCCGGGGATTCATTGATACCGATCAGCGTGTCGAGGAAATGGCCGGCAAGCCCATCTCGGAGATCATCGCTAAAGATGGTAGTGAAGCCTTCGAGGAACTGGAGCGCCAAGCTCTGGAGGAGGCATGTACCCGACGAGGTGTAGTCATTGCTGTGGGTGGCGGAGCCATTATGCTCGATGAGAACCGCGATCTGATGGTCGAGGCCGGCCATGTGGTCTGCTTGGAAGCCAAGCCTCGCACCATCTACGAGCGGCTGCGCAGAGCTCAGGCCGAGGGGACCAGCTCGGTGGCCGACGCTCTTCTCAAGGGCGATGATCCCGTGTGGCGGATTTCGATGTTCAAGGAGATTCGTCAGCCTTACTATGCCATCGCCGACTGGACAGTCCACACTGACCGCCTCACCATTGATCAAGTGGTAGAGGAAGTCGTGCACGGCCTGGAATACCTGGAGGACTGATGGGCAGGCTGAGGCGGGATTTCTACCGGCGAAGCACCCTGAAGGTGGCACGGGAATTGCTGGGCAAGCGGCTGGTGAGGGCTATGGATGGTCAGCGTCTCTCGGGCCTCATCGTGGAGGTGGAGGCCTACATCGGCGAGGGCGATGCAGCCTGCCATGCTGCCCGAGGGCGCACCCCGCGCAACGAGGCGATGTACGGCCCACCCGGCCACGCCTACGTCTACTTCATCTACGGGATGCATCACTGCCTCAACGTCGTAACCGAGGAAGAGGGCTTTCCTGCTGCGGTGCTGATCCGGGCCCTCGAGCCACTGGAGGGCCTGGAAATCATGCGCCGCCATCGCCCCGGTAAACCTGATAGGGAGCTGGCCAATGGGCCGGCCAAGCTCTGCCAGGCCTTGGCCATCGAAAGGGGCTTCAACGGGATGGACCTTTGCACTGGCGAAGCGCTATTCATCGAGGAGGGCCGAATGGTGGCCCAGGAGGAAATCGGGGCCAGCCCGCGCATCGGCATCAAGGCCGATGAGCTGGCCAGGAGCGTCCCCTGGCGCTTCTACCTCCAGGGCAATGACTTCGTGTCACGTTAGCAATAACAAGGCCACCTATGCGACTAGCGCAGGTGGCCTTCTTCTTGGCTGGCTCACCAGCCAAGCTCCCGTAGCCTCTGATCGCTGATGCCGAAGTGATGGCCCACTTCGTGGATGACTGTACGCTTCACCTGTTCTCGGATGGCAGTCAAAGTGCGGCAAGCCGCCTCGAGCGGCCCTTGAAAGAGGGTGATGCGGTCTGGGGGGACCATGCCGTATCCAGCACCGCGCTTGGTCAGCGGAACTCCCTCGTAGAGTCCCAAGAGGGCGTTAGGGGACTTCACTCCGGCACGAGCAAGCTGGGCGCGGCTGGGCCAATAGGCCACAGTTACGGCCACGTTGTCCATTCGCTCCAGGATCTCTGACGGTAAATCGGCTAGGGCCTCGGCTACGAGGGCCTCGAATTCCTCTCGAGTCATATTAGTCTAATCCGAAAGGTACAGAATAGGACCTGATATCAAAAGGGGCTTAGCCTTCACTGCTTGTATTATACTTCAGGCTTTGCAAAGGGGCAAGGGCGACAGCGATAAAGGTGTATTTCAATTTGGGGGCGAGACCGAGGGTTGACACCGTCTGTCATTGCGAGGAGCGCTTTTTGCGACGAAGCAATCCCCAAATGCAGGAGAGGAGATTGCTTCGCTTCGCTCGCAATGACATTTGCCCCAAACCAGATAATGCACCTAGCGATAAGTAAAGATAAGCGGCCCCACTTCCGTTCGCCTTAACCAGGTGCTAACATGCAAAGCTTTCCAAAAGGGCGGCTCTGCTATTGCAAAACGAGCTGAAATCTGGTATAATATACTAAATACTAACGAAGCTTTGCCCTTCAACAAGTGGATGCAACGTCTGCCTCTCTCTCTGACTGCCGAGGATCGAAAGGCTGGCTACTCCTATCGCCTTTCGATCTGGCAGCTCGAGGTGAATCACCCTCAGGTCTTCTCTGACCCGGTGCAGGGGCAGGGATTACTTGAGGCCGTCATTCAGAACTTCAGGAGGAAAACATGCCAATCAAATTATGCATTGCCACGTTTAACTTGGAGAATCTTGACGATAAGCCCGGCCAAAAGCCGACGCTAGATGAGCGCATCGCCGTGATGCGGCCCCAACTCGTCAGACTCAATGCCGATATCCTGTGCCTCCAAGAGGTCAATGGCCAGGAGGAGCCGGGACACCCTCGTCGTCTGCTGGCGCTGGAGAGGCTCCTGGCAAGTACACCCTACGCCGGCTACCACAGGGTCTCTACGATGACCACGGACGGTACGCAGGTCTACGACGAGCGCAACCTCGTCATCCTAAGCCGCTACGAAATCACTGAGCACCATCAGTACAAGCATGACTACGCACCTGCCCCTAGCTACCAAAGAGTAACGGTGCAGCCGGAGGAGCACGAGGCCAAGGAGATCACGTGGGAGCGACCGATCCTGCACGCCAAGGTTGAGCTAGATGACAATAAGGTTCTCCACGTCATCAACCTACACTTAAAGTCCCGGCGGCCCTCGTACATCGAAGGACAGAAGGTGGACACGTACACGTGGAAGACCGCCTCCGGCTGGGCTGAGGGATTCTTCCTCTCCTCAATGAAGCGCGTCGGCCAGGCCCTGGAAACCCGGATGCTCATTGATAAGCTATTCGATGAGGATGAGGACGCGCTGATCGTCGTCTGTGGCGATTTCAATGCAGACCTCGATGAAGTGCCTGTGGAGGCCATCCGAGGTGACGTCGAGAATACAGGCAATGGCAGGTTGGCCACACGCGTCATGGTGCCCTGTGAGCGGACCATTCCTGAGCCTTCTCGTTTCTCACTGTTACACCTTGGCAAGGGGAGTATGATAGACCATCTGCTGGTATCCCGGTCGTTGTTGGCCTACTACAAGGGTTCTGAGATCCACAACGAGTTGTTGCATGACGAATCGGTTGCCTTTGCGACCGAGCAGAAGTACCCGGAGTCGGACCACGCGCCTGTCATGGCAGAGTTTGAGCTGCCGGATGGCTAGATCAGGGAGTCTACGATCTCTCGCTAGGTGCACGTGTTGAGCTCGTCCTCTCGGTATTCAAAGCAGGTAACTGCTCAGGCTGAACAGCCACAGAAGGTGTTATTAGGCTCAACTGTCATTGCGAGTCTTCCATGGCGCATCGCGCCATCCGTAGGGGGCAGAAACTGGCGGGCAGACTTCCGAAGTCTCCGAGACTTCGGAAGTCTGGTCGCCCCCCGAGTTTCTGAGTAGCGAAGCGAAGCAATCTCCTTGTGCCATCGGTTGAGATTGCTTCGTCGCTGTGCTCCTCGCAATGACGACAATACCCTCGGGCTGAGCAGTTACCAAAGCAGGTTGTTTCTCAGGGACGAGCCCGATTTCGGCGTCTGGAGACGCTTACTACTACGCCTGAATTCTCAAGTACTTGAGTACACTGCCATATTTCAGCCTGTCTGTTAAGAACAAGGCCACCTGTGCGACTACCACAGGTGGCCTTCCTCCTGACTGGCTCACCAGCCCAGCTCTCGCAGCCTCTGATCACTGATACTGATCGGGTCATACTAAGAGCCTATCCTAAAATTATCATCCGGTAGATGGTGAGGCAGGTAGCGAAATGCCACAAGCCTTCCCAGTTCTCAGTTTTCTTCTCCCAACGCACCCGAAGTTTGCGCAAGCAGTTGTGCCACGAGTGAGTGCGCTCAACCACCCACCGACGGGCAGGATGTCGTTTTTCGCCAGCAGGTATCGCACTCGGATCAGTACCCTTGCGGGGAATGTGCGGGGTATAACCCCGTTCAAGCGCCTGCTGTCGGCATTCGGGATAGTCATAGCCTTTGTCCTCACACAGGTGTTGAGGCTCCTCTGGCGTGGACTGTGGACGTTCGATGACCACCTCATCCAGCACCGTTGGGTTGGTCTTCATATCGGTGTCATTCGCCCCCGTGACCACAGCAGACAATGGAGCACCCCGACCGTCTACCAGCAAGTGCCGTTTGCTGCCAGACTTGCCGCGGTCGGTAGGATTGGGCCCGGTATCCTCTCCGCCCAAGGGGGCTGGAACGCTCTTGCTGTCCACCGATTGCCACGTCCACTGAATCCCGCGCAGTTCATCGTAGCGATGCAAGAGCAATTTCCAGGCTTTCTGAAAGACACCACCGGCCTTGACCCATTCCTGAAAACGCTTGTGGCAGGTGCTCCCCGACCCGAACTCCTGGGGCACGGCTTTCCATTGACACCCGGTGCGCAGAACGTACAGAATGCCATCCAGCACAGTGCGGAAGGGTACCACGGGCCGTCCCACCGTCCCCAACGCTTTCTCGGGCGGCAACAACAGTTGGATGAGCGTCCACAAGTCATCCGGCACGCGCCAGATGGTCGCCAGACGCTTTTCACGGCGTGCCTGTTTTTTGATCTTCTCTGCACGTGTAAGACGTTTCTTTCGGTGCCTCTTGGAGGGTTGTCGGGAATGTCTGTGCGGTTTGGCTTTCATCACGCGGTCTCCTTATCTCTGTAGGATGACCACCTGAATAACACAGGTTGACGAATTTGTCAACCTACGTGCTCGCCTTATGAGTCCAAACCGCTACCGAATTTTAGGATAGGCTCTAAGTTAACTCGAAGTTGTTTGCTGGCAGAGACGTACAGGGAGGGTCACACCTGTCGCCGGAACTGGCTGTTGTAGAGCTCGTAGTACAGGCCCCGCGCGGCCAGCAATTCCTCGTGCGTGCCTCGCTCGACGATGCGGCCTTCCTCCAGCACGATCACCTGATCGGCATTGCGGATGGTGCTCAGCCGATGGGCGATGACGAATGAGGTGATCGTGCTGAACAGGAAGGTGTCCTGCAGCGCGATGCCGGTCCGTTGGCGCAGATGGACGCGCGTCACGTCGCGCACATCAATGTCGTTCAGCTCACTGGTGCGTATTCAAACTGGCTATTGTACAGTTCGGCGTAGAAGCCGTTACGCGCCAAGAGCTCCTCTTGGGTGCCCTGTTCCACAATGTCGCCGTCCCGCATCACCAGGATCAAATCGGCATTGCGGATCGTGGACAGGCGATGGGCGATGATAAAACTGGTGCGGCCCTGCATCAGGTTATACATGGCCTCTTGGATCAGCACCTCGGTGCGGGTATCAACCGAGCTGGTGGCTTCGTCCAAAATGAGAACTTTGGGGTCGGCCAGGACGGCGCGGGCGATGGTCAAAAGCTGCATCTGGCCCTGTGACACGTTGGTGGCTTCCTCGTTGAGCACCATGTTGTAGCCGTCCGGCAAGGTGCGGACGAAGTGGTCAACGTGGGCAGCCCTGGCGGCGGCGATGACCTCCGCGTCGGTCGCGTCGGGACGACCATAGCGAATGTTCTCCATGATGGTGCCATTGAAAAGCCAGGTATCCTGCAAGACCATGCCGAACATCTGGCGCAGACCGGGGCGGGTGAAATCCTTGACGTCGTGGCCGTCCACCAGGATCGCGCCGCTGTTTACATCGTAGAACCGCATCAGCAGTTTGACCATGGTGGTCTTGCCTGCCCCGGTCGGGCCGACGATGGCGATCTTCTGGCCGGGCGTGACAAACGCAGAAAAGTTGTGGATGACGACTTTATCCGGGTTGTAGCCGAAGCGAACCTCCTTGAACTCCACGCGGCCTTCCACGGTTTGCAGCCTGACGGGGTGCGCGGTTTCGGGGACCTCTTCGGCCTCACCCAGGAACTCGAACACGCGCTCGGCCGCCGCTGCAGTTTGCTGGAGGACGTTCGAGATGTTGGCAAGCTGCGTGATCGGCTGCGTAAACGAGCGGACGTATTGGATAAACGCCTGGATGTCGCCGACGGTGATGGCATTTTTGATGGCCAGCCAGCCGCCGAGGATACACACCGCCACATAGCCGAGGTTGCCGATAAAGTTCATGATGGGGAACATCATGCCAGACAAAAACTGTGATCTCCACGCTGCGTCGTAGAGGGTGTTGTTGTATACATCAAACTGTTCAACGCTCTTTTCCTCGCCATTAAAGGCTTTAATCACGATGTGGCCGCCGTACATTTCCTCCACGTGGCCGTTGACGTGGCCGAGGTAATCCTGCTGCTGCTTGAAGTACTTTTGCGATCGGCCGATGATCAGCCCTACGACGACGAGAGACAGCGGGACGATCAGCACCGCCGCCAGGGTCATCAGCCAGTTGATGGAGAACATCATGATGAGCACGCCAATCATGGTTACAACCGAGGTGATGATCTGCGTAAGGCTCTGGCTGAGGGTCTGGCTGACCGTGTCTACATCGTTGGTGATACGAGACAGCACCTCGCCGTGGCTGGTGCCGTCGAAGTATTTGAGCGGCATGCGGTTGATCTTTTGAGAGATGTCCTGGCGAAAGCGGTAGGTTATGTCCATGGACAGGCCGGACATAATCCAGCCCTGGATGTAGCTGAACGCCGCCGAAAGGAGGTACAGGCCTCCCGTAATCAGGAGGATGTGACCGATATAACCAAAATCAATGGAACCGGTACCGGCGATCTGGCTCATCACGCCTTCAAACAGCTTGGTGGTGGCCTTGCCCAAAACTTTCGGGCCGACGATGGCGAATACGGTGGAGGCAGCGGCGAAGATCATGACGATGACGACGGATACCCTGTATGCGTCGAGGTATTTGATCAGCTTGATCATGGTGCCCTTGAAATCACGGGCTTTTTCGCCTTTCATCATCGCCATCGGGCCACCGTGCCCGCCAAAGGGGCCACGCCGGCCCATCGGGCCGCGTCCGCCCATCGAGCCACGGCCAGACGAGGTGTCTCTGCTCTGCATACTCATGCCAGCTCCTCCTTGCTGAGCTGCGATAAGGCAATCTCTCTGTAAGTTTCACAATCTCTCATCAGCTCGTGGTGTGTGCCCTTGCCGACAATCCTGCCCTCGTCCAGCACGATGATCTGCGCGGCGTTTTTGATGGTGGAAATGCGCTGGGTCACGATCAGCAGGGTGCTGGCGGCGGTTTTCTCCTTGAGCGCCCGGCGCAAGGCCGCGTCGGTCTTGAAGTCCACGGCAGAAAAACTGTCGTCGAAGATATAGATGGGCGGTTTCTTGACCAGGGCGCGGGCAATCGCGAGCCGCTGCTTTTGGCCGCCGGACACGTTCGCTCCGCCTTGTGAAATCTCGGCCGCAAACCCCTCCGGCGTGGCGGCAATGAACTCGGTCGCCTGGGCAATGTCGGTCGCTTCTTTCAAGGTGTCGTCGCTGGCATTTTCGTCGGCGTACAGCAGGTTGCTTTCGATCGTGCCGGAGAACAACGTGCCCTTTTGTGGGACGTAGCCGATTTTATCCCGCAGGTCGTGCTGCGTGACCTCGCGTATGTCCGTGCCATCCACGAGGATCGAGCCTTCGGTCACGTCGTAGAAACGCGGGATCAGGCTGACGATGGTGGATTTGCCCGAACCGGTGGAGCCAATGAACGCCGTGGTCTGGCCTGGCCTGGCGATGAAGCTGATGTCGTGCAGCACATCCTTCTCCGCGCCAGGGTAGCGGAACGACACATGGCGGAACTCGATTGGGCCTTCGAACGGCTCGGCGAACCGCTTCGGGTTTGGCAGGTCCTCGATCACGGGCTCGGTCTCCAGCACGTCGGCGATACGGCCGGCGGACACCGAGGCTCGCGGCAGGAAGATGAACATCATCGTCAACATGAGGAACGCGAAAACGATCTGCATGGTGTACTGCAAAAACGCCATCATGTCGCCGACCTGCATGTTCGATTGCGCGACCTGGTGCGCGCCGGTCCAGATGATCAGCAGGGACAGGCCGTTCATGACGAGCATCATCACCGGCATCATGACGACCATGACGCGGTTGACGAACAGCATGATGCCGGTCAGGTCCCTGTTGGCCTTGTCAAAGCGGTTTTGCTCAAACTCCTGCATATTGAAGGCCCGGATGACCATCATTCCAGACAGGTTTTCGCGCATCACCAGATTGAGCCGGTCAATCAGGCTCTGGATGCTCTTGAATTTGGGCAGGGAAATCGAATATACGATAAGGATCAAGCCGAGCAGCGTAGCGACCGCCACCGCGATGATCCACCACATGGATGAGTTCTTGCCCATCGCCCTGATCACGCCGCCGATCCCGATGATGGGGGCGTAGAAGACCATGCGCATCATCATGATGACCACCATTTGGATCTGCGTGACATCGTTGGTTGACCTGGTAATCAGCGAAGCCGTAGAAAACCGGTCAAATTCGGTGCTGGAGAAGCTCTCCACCTTGGTGAAAACATTCCGGCGCAGGTTGCGCGCCAGTCCGGCCGCAGTCCTGGCCGACAGGAAGCTGACCGTCACTGTACAGGCCCCAGACAGCAGGGACAAGAGCAGCATCAGGGTACCGGTATGGATAATGTAGTTGTTTTGCAGCCGGCCGGTATCCATGCCGAGCGCGGCGTACTCGGCCTTGACCAACCCAACCGCCATTTGGGTGATCATGCTGTTGCCCATCGTGTCAAACCGGCTATTGATGGCAGTGGTCATCTGTGAGAGCTGGGCAGCGGGAAGCCTGCCCAACAGGGCGAAGAGATCCGTTCCTGCAGGGATCCTGGACAGGTCGAAGCCCAGCTCCTGGCCCATCGCCGCCGCCTGGGACGGGTCAGCCATCACCTGCTGAATGAAAGAAACGACCAACAACGCCCTGCCCATCAGCGGGTTCAGCCTGGCCATCTCCGCCCCGTCAACCTCGTTTAACACATAAATCGTCTCACTGGCCAGGGCCGGGTAATCCTGGACGTACCTGTCGTAGTCCGGCGAGCTTGTATCCATCAGCGTATAATCGCCCAGCACCGCCGCCTTGTCCTCCGCGCTCATAAACAGCACCAGCCTGTCCATCTCGCTTTGGCGGATCGCTCTGGGCACCGCATTTTCCACGCCGCCCTGCTGGATGCCATTGTTGACGATTTTGGACATATAATCAGGCAGCGCCAGGTCGCAGTTCGCCTGGACAAACAGCAGGACGATGGCGAGCAGTATCAAAAGGATAAACGGTTTCAAGTATTTGGCCAATCGTATCATAGTCGTGTTGGATCCTCAGGAACGAGATGTTTGCGCTTCCCTCTATGGGGCAAGGGAACTCAGGGGAACTCCTGGGGTCGTCCGTTGCCCGATGGGTGAGTAGCACGCATATTGTACACATGAGGGGAATATTGTCAATTTGGCGGTTAGCTGCCCGTAGGGCAAGCTTGGCAGAGGGGCGAAGGCGGCAACGATGAGCAAGAAGCCACCTGCGTCAACCTGCGTCAACCGCGCCGGTGGCTTTTTTTGCCAAACAAGCCGAAATGTGGTATAGTTACTAGCCAAATGAAAAAGGGATTACAGAGTAGCCGCTTAGTAATCCCAACACCTACTCCTGAAGGGCCCAGGAGACAGGCTTGGGGATATGATAGCACAAAGCCGCTTCCTCGGCAAGTCGGGGGGCGGCTTTTTGGTTTTGACGCCCTGCCAGCCAGGCGGATTTGGTGCGGGCTCGTAGCTGGATGGACAATCTGCAATTGATTGTAGGAGGGCGGAATGAATGGTCCTTGACGAGCTCAGAGATCCAGTGGAGGGGGAAACTCTCTCGCTGGATTCCCGACACCAAAGCGTCGGGAAACACACCAAAATAGGTTGCTTCCCGACAGTTTGTGTCGTGAAATGTAAGTTTGCGGTCATGCTGCAAAATCAGAGTCAGGTAGCTTTGCCAGAGCAGGAGGAATACCATGCCAAAGAAATATGATGTTTATGATGAGCGCGGGCGCAAGATAGGTGAAGCAGAGGAACAACCTAGTGCATCTGATCAAATTGTTGGCGCAGCGATATTTTTCTACTTGTTATGGAAGGCCTTACCTGGTCTCCTTATCATTGGCTTTATTGCCTTAATAATCGCTACTGGAGCGTGGCTGTGGCAAGCAGGGTCAAACGTCATAAACTATGGCACTCTCGATTCGAAAGCAATCCAAGCCATAGAGAGTCAGAGGCAAGCGGCAACCCGAGAGGCAGAGCAAGCGGAATTTGCCAACCGAACTGCTATGGCTATAACACAGCTGAAGCAGATGCAAAGAATCAACATTAATCAACGAATAGATGTATGGGCTCATGGCCATGGTTATTTTATTGTCGAGTTCGTCCAGTTTGAAGAGAACCGATTCTTGGTCTACTTGGATCTCGACGTTGAGGGTGGAGGCCATTATGAGCGGTCGTGCATTCGTTACGGCGGTCCCTATGACTATGATAAGGTGATTGAGCCCGATGAGAACCGCTTCGCAAAGCTAAGTGAAACTCATTTCAAGGGTTTTCAGGTTTACAATTACTCGAAGTTAAGGCCAGATACGGAGTACAGATTTACTCCTGCTTGTGACGTAACCGACTCCATACAGATACCGATCTTCCGAACAACCTGGTAATGGACAATGCATGATCCGCAAACACACGCCTCCCGACAGCGGCACGCTTGCGGCTTTATGGCACGTTGCTTTGCGAAAACCAACACACCATCACGTCGGAGCGTGCCGTTGCGAGGGGGCTTTAGCGTTTGCCGAGATCCGGTTGCCCCTTTTGGGACGCAGTGGAATGGCAAACACAAGCGGAGGTTTACAATGTCTGACCAAGTACAGTGTCCAAACTGTGGGGGATTCAGAACGCAAACGATAAGCAAAAACTCTATTCACGCTCCGGGTGGAGCCAGAGCCCCAACTCTAGGGGTGAAGTTAGGACGTATGGGCTGCGTATTGTTTACTGCCATAGCGTCCTTATACTTAACCCTCTTGATGTGTGTTGAGATAACCTTTGGTAGGGGTCTCGGGCCCGCTTCCGAAGAAATCGTGATACCGTTTTCTGTAGCATTGTTTGGTGTACCGTTGGTCGTGGCATTATTAGTGGGAGTAGCAATGTGGCGCAGAGTTATGCCATTGCCTATGCACGTGCAAGGACCGGTTATCGGCACTATGTACTACTATGACTGCTATCTATGTGGCTACAGGTGGTCTTGGAGGACAGGAACTCCCAAACCAGAGATTCATGTACGCCCCGACTTGATTGCAAAGGGTGCGCAGAGACTAGAAGAAGAGGAGGCAGCATTTCAGGACGCGGCGGCTCATTATTTTGCGGAAGAGGCACTCAAGCGTGCAGGCTATAGACAGTGACCGCTCCTAGAAGACCAAGCCAGAATTCTACACGTAGTCACTAATAGGGAGGCTTTCCATGCCCAATCTCGACCAAGTTGCTTATGAATACCTAACGGTAGGGACAAACTACCAGGCACCTCTCAAAGAAACTTTGGTTCGTGCAGGACTCGCTTCAATTGTGGCCCTTCTTCGTGCAGGTATTAGAAGTGCTGACGAAATTGGAAAGAAACATATCAAGCCCACTTTCGGACTTCCTGCCCCTGAATTCATGCTAAGTTTGGTAATAGGTGCAATGTGGTGGCCTGGAGAGCGGATGACCAAAGCAATCCATGCTGTTGCCGCTGAGTTCGGCCAACCAGCAATGGATGAACTATGCCGTACCCTACAACAGCGTGACCAGAAGACAGCAGTTTTGGCCAGTCTAGTGTTACTTGTACAAAAGAACCACACTTACAGGACAATAATGCAGGTTGAAGGTGGTTTCAACTTTCTCCGAAACAATATAAACCTTTCGGAGAGAGAACTTCACAGGCGCGGTTGCCTTCTTGGGCAAATCTTAGCACAAGCTGGAGTTGAAGAAGAAATACAACGCTGGAACAGAGTTGCTAAACGGGAAGGACGAGGTGTAGAAGAGATCTTTGAAGACAATCTTAAAGAAGCCTGGCTCTACTTGTGCGGCGTTGAAGCGCCAATTTGAATGAACCGTCCGAGTCACTGAATCCTTACATTCCACATAATCAACGGAGGTAGTGGCATGGAAGAGAAACCTTACGAGGACGGCTACAAGATGGGGTCCTCATTTGCAGATTATCACTTCAGCATGTGGCAGGACGCTGAGGGTCCTCCACTCCCCTGGCCCAGAGTGGTATCGGACGTGCGAGAGTTCGTTGAGGACTGTTTGCCAATGATGAGTCTTGCTTTTAGCGCAAGGTTAGCAAGCGATGCGCTTGAAGCAGGACTTGACCCCGAGTATCTCGAGTATCTCCCCATACCGCGTGCATTAATTAAAGGCGTTGAAGACGGATACCGCGCTCGGCTTACCGAGTTGCTACATGAATTTGTCAAGCGGCGGAGTCGTTGGTAGGCTCCCAATTCCGTCCCACCTATGAAAAACACGACCAACAGCCCTCTCCTCAAACTCCAAACCTTCACCTCCCCCCTCGACGCCCAGCCTCCTGCACTCCAAGAGGCTTTGCAATCCCTGCTCGCCACCGCCATGCACGAGGCTGGCAAGTTTGAGCTCTTGAACCT
>JBAWAP010000064.1:0-14808 GCA_049589355.1 Anaerolineae bacterium | reverse complement strand
AAAGAAGGGAGGGATGCCTTTGACAAGAATTTTAGCGTCTTCCTGTGACTCGTTTACAAGCAAGTTCGATTAAGCAAGCTAAAAGGAGGAAAAAATGGCTCACAAGCGAATGTTAATTGGTATGTTGCTGCTCATCCTGGTGTTGGTGGCCGCGCAGTGTGCCCCGGCCAAGAAGTTCGAGTGCACCGACAAACTGGGCTGCGTGGACATCGGTCCCAACGACCCGATCCACATTGCGTTTGCAATGGTGATCTCAGGTGCTGATGCCACGCTCGGTCTCGACACTAAGTACGGCGCCGAAATCGCCATTGACGACAAGGGCGGCAAGTTGCTGGGACACTCGATCAAGTTCGACGGTCAGGACTCGGGCTGCAATGCTGAAGGCGGAACGGCTGCCGCCACGAAACTGGCAGCGGACAAGACCATCATCGCCGTGAATGGGACCAACTGCTCCAGCGAGGCAGTCCCTGGGGTTCCGATCCTGTCGGAAGCGGGATTCACCACCGTCTCGCCATCGAACACTGCGCCTTACCTCACCGATCCCGCCCTGCGCTCGCCCGGTTACTTCCGCACAGCACACAATGACAATGTGCAAGGCGCGGTTGCCGCTCAATTCGTTTACAACCAGTTGAAGATCACCAAGGCGGCGGCGATTCACGACGGCGGTCCTTACACCGAAGCGTTGGCAAGGGTGTTTGCCGAGAACTTCAAGCAGTTGGGCGGCACGATCACCGCGTTCGAGGCGGTTGGTCCTGACGATACGGACATGAAACCCGCGCTGACCCGCATCGCCGCAGGTAAGCCCGATTTGATCTACTTCCCGATCTTTGTCAAAGCGGGCGGTTTCGTCTGTGCCCAAATGCGCGACGTGGCCGGCTTGGAGAAGACGGTGATGATGGGTGCCGACGGCATCTACACGCCGGACTTTGTCAAAGCCTGCGGGAAGAACGCGATTGGAATGTACTGGTCCAGTCCCGACTTTTCCGCCTTTGGCGCCGGTTACCAGACGTTGGTGGACAAGTACAAGACGAAATACAACCTCCCGGGAACGTATGCCCCGTTCCATGCCCACTCGTATGATGCGATGAACATCATCTTTGCCGCGATTGAAAAAGTCGCGGTGAAGGATCCCGATGGCACGCTGCACATCGGTCGGCAGGCGCTGCGGGACGCGGTAGCGGCGACCAAGGACTTTAAGGGCTTGACGGGCAATCTCACCTGCGATCCAAACGGCGACTGCGCCGATCCCCGGATTGCCACCTATCTCCTCGCGGATGAGGCTGCCTACGACGCGGCAGTCGGTGGCACGATGCCCAAAACGCCGTTCTGGAAGCAGACGAAATAGGGATCAGCCGCATCTCTACTTCGTGAATGAGTGCACGCGATGAGCCGGGCGGGCTCAGCCTGCCCGGCTCATCCTAGATTACCAGTGGAGCAGATGAGGATATGTTAAGACGTTACGCTGAACGCATTGAACTCACTGATGTTTTGATGTTTGTCGTCGGCGGCTTGATTGTCTTACTGGTACTGGTCGGTTCGGCGGCCACATTGCTGTCAGGCAAGTATTCCACTCGACAATGGTCTGACCTGATTGTCTACGGGACTGCGTTGGGCAGCATCTACGCGCTGATTGCGCTCGGTTACACTCTCGTCTATGGCATTCTGCGCATGATCAACTTTGCGCACAGTGAAGTCTTCATGAGCGGACCCTTCACCGCCTACTTTCTCGCCAACGCTCTGGGCCGGTCCGGTTTTCTAGATCGGAACCCCATCGTGGGGTTGCTGGCTATTTTTGCTCTGGCGATGGCAGTTTCCACAATTGTTGCCGTCCTATTGGAGCGGATTGCCTATCGCCCGCTGCGCTTTGCCCCGCGCCTGGTGCCGCTGATCACCGCAATTGGTGCCTCCTTCTTCCTGCAATACTTTTTCCGTGGGCTATACGGACCGAATATCAAAGTCTATCCTGAGATTGCCGCACTGAAGGGCGTGATTCTCGTCGGCGATTTCAAGATTACATACATCCAAATCCTGGTGATCGTGGCTGCCGCAGTGATGATGTTCGGTCTGCACCAATTCAATCAGCGCACGCGTACGGGCAAAGCGATGCGCGCGGTGTCGGAAGACAAACAGATCGCCGCCCTGATGGGGATTGATGTTGACCATATCATCATGATCACGTTCATGCTCGGCGGCGCACTGGCGGGCGCAGCAGGGGTGCTGTATGCCCTGATGTTCAAGCAAGTGTACTACATCATGGGGTTTATCCCGAGCATCAAAGCGTTCACAGCCGCGGTGCTTGGTGGCATTGGCAACGTTCCTGGCGCGATGGTGGGCAGTTGGTTCCTCGGCATTGCCGAGTCGGTCGGTCCCACCTTATTTCTCGATGGCTTGGGGGTTCCAGCGCCTCAACAATTGAAAGATGCGATTGCGTTCACGCTGCTCGTTCTCATCTTGATCTTCCGACCTTCCGGAATTCTCGGCGAGAGGCTGGCAGCGAAGAGAGCATGAGGTAGTGATATGGACAAATTGCATGCGGAGCGCACGGTTACTCCCCTAACCATTCTGGGGGCCGGAATCAAAATCGGTTTGATCGGCGGCATCGTCGCGGTTTTGACTGCGTTGCAAGGAATGATTCAAACCTTCAGCACACGCGATGTTGTCAGCGGCATCCTCTCGATGAGCCAGACCTTGCTGCTGATCACATTCGTTGGCACAGCGTACGTTGCAGTAGGCCGTAGCCGCTCGACAAACCGACTGCTCATGTTGGTGGTGGGTGCATTGTCTGGGTTTATCTCAAGCCTCTTGCTCGTGATTCTGATCTGGCTTGGGAGCGTTGTGAATTTAGGCAGTATGTTCATCAACGCCACTCCGCAACTGTACGAGTTGTTGACCTTCAAGCGAGGAGTGGCAACTGGCAGTTTCATCCAATTGATTTTCGGCATCGGGGCTGGCATTGCCTCGGCTCTTATTTACCTGTTGCCCTCCAGAGCACGCCGCCCTATTATGGCGGGGCTCGTCGCAATCTTAGCCTTTGGCTTTTTTCAAGAATGGGTGATCCGAACTGTTTCCAATACACCCCCGTTGTTCCGGTTCGCATTGGAGAGCGCTAGCAGATTCGTGTATGTCGGTAGCGGCTTGGCTACTACAGGTGCCATAATTCTCTTTGTGCTGATTGCCGCCCTCTACTTCCTTTGGGCTGAAAAGGGATCCGCCTTTCAAGGCGCTGTCAACAAACTCTCACCAGCAGGTCGCAGAGCATACCAGGTGACGATCGGTGTCGTTCTCATCCTGATTCTGCTCTCGCCGCCGGTCTTTCTTGGTATCGAGAACTGCGAAATTCTCGACAACGTGGGCTTGTTTCTCCTAATGGGACTTGGCTTGAACATCGTTGTCGGGTTCGCTGGTCTGCTCGATCTGGGGTACGTGGCGTTCTTCGCGATTGGGGCGTACACGGTCGGCTTTCTCACATCCACCGAATTGGCACACCCGCAGATAATGGGAAACTGGTGGGCTGCGCTGCCCTTCGGCCTCGTCGTGGCAGTGCTCGCGGGAATCCTCCTGGGTGTCCCGGTGCTCAAGATGCGCGGCGATTATCTCGCCATCGTCACCTTGGGCTTTGGCGAGATCATTCGCCTCTTGGCGGGGTCAGACCTCTTGTTACCGCTCCTCGGCGGCGCGCAAGGCACACGATCAATTGCCAGACCTGACATTGGTCCAATCCAGTTTGGCTTTCAGCGGTTTACGTTACCGTTGCTGGGTCAGATCGAATTCCAGGTTCAGCAGGAGTTCTATTACCTGATCATCGCGGGCTGTTTGCTGGCTGTCTTTGTCGCGGTCCGGGCGAAAAATTCGCGGCTAGGACGCGCCTGGATGGCGGTGCGCGAAGACGAGGATGTCGCGCAAGCGATGGGCATCAACCTCGTCGCAACAAAACTGGCGGCATTCGCAATGGGCGCATTCTTTGGCGGTTTAAGCGGAGCCTTGCAAGCCAGCAAACTCGGATCCATCTTCCCATTCAGTTTCAATTTCATCGTCTCGATCAACGTCCTGTCACTGATCATCATCGGAGGAATGGGCAGTATCCCTGGCGTGGCTGCTGGAGCATTCCTCCTAATCGGCCTGCCGGAACTGCTGCGGGAATTTGCGGAGTACCGGCTGCTGTTCTATGGCGCTGCGTTGGTATTAATGATGCTGGTGCGGCCCGAAGGTTTCTGGCCCGAGGCAGCGCGCAAACGTGAATTGCATGAGGCGGAACCTGGTGAGGCTGAGCCTGAACCGGATCTTGCCTCACCAACAGGGGCCTAGGAGACGGGCATGACGATTCTTACCACGCGTGGTGTCACCAAACGCTTCGGCGGGCTCGTTGCTGTGGACAAGCTGGACGTGGAGATCAAGGAGCACGCCATCCACAGCATCATCGGGCCCAATGGGGCTGGCAAGACGACGTTGTTCAACTGTGTGACCGGATTCTACCGCCCCGAAGAGGGCAAAATCCTTCTAAACAGCCATTCCCTGGTCGGCCTCTTGCCAGATAAAATTGTCCGCCTAGGAATTGCCCGCACCTATCAGAATATTCGCCTCTTCGCCAACCTGACGGCGATGGAGAACATCCTGGTGGGTCAACACGTACACCTGAAAACCGGAGTGTTCGGCGCTATCCTGCAATTGCCCGGCACCCACGCCGAGGAAGCCGAGGCGTTAGACCAGGCCCGCCGCTTGCTCAAACTCTGCAACCTCACTGGCAAGGGTGATATGCTGGCCAAGAACCTGCCCTACGGCGACCAGCGGCGGCTAGAGATCGCCCGCGCCCTCGCTACCCGTCCCAAACTCTTGCTTCTGGACGAACCGACTGCTGGCATGAACCCCAGCGAGACCCAGGAGATGATGGACTTTATCCGCCGTCTGCAGGGCGAACTGGGCATCACTATCCTGCTCATCGAGCACCAGATGCGCGTGGTGATGGGCATTTCCGAAACGGTAACGGTGCTGGATTACGGGGTCAAGATCGCCGAGGGGACGCCGGCCGAGGTGCAGCAGGATGAGAAGGTGATCGAAGCCTACCTGGGAAGAAAAGAGATATGGAAGGGTATGCCCAGGGGCTAAAGGGTATAACTCCGGGAGTGAATCCATGGCGCTATTAGAGTTGAACAACGTTCATACTTACTACGGCAACATTCACGCCCTGAAAGGCATCTCCCTTTCCGTGGACGAAGGGGAGGTCGTGACCCTCATCGGAGCCAATGGGGCGGGGAAGACGACCACCCTCAACACCATCTGCGGGTTGCTCAAACCCAGGCAGGGAAGCATTTACCTGGAAGGGGAGCCGCTCCACGAACTGCCTCCGCATCAGATCGTGATGAAAGGGCTCTCTCAAGCTCCTGAGGGGCGCAGGGTCTTCGGCCGGCTGACGGCCATGGAGAACCTGGAGATGGGGGCTTACGCCCGCACCGACAAAGCGGGCATCGCCGAGGACCTGGAACGGGTCTTCACCCTGTTCCCGGCGCTGAAGGAACGGCGGAAGCAGGTCGCTGGGACCCTCAGTGGCGGCGAGCAGCAAATGTTATGCATCGGCCGGGCGTTGATGTCCAGGCCCAAAATCTTCTTGCTCGATGAGCCCTCCATGGGATTATCTCCCATCCTGGTGGAAGCTATCTTCGAGACCATTCAGAACATCAACCGCCAGGGCATGACCATTTTGTTGGTGGAGCAGAATGCGGCGATGGCCCTCAGCATCGGCCATCGGGGTTACGTGTTGGAGACGGGACGCATCGTGCTGGAGGGGACGACGACAGAGTTGCGGGAGAATCCTGAGGTCAAGGCGGCCTATTTGGGAGGGTAGGAAGGAGGTGATGTGTCCATCGAAAAAGCGCACGAAACGTTTGTAAAATTGGATTTTCCCTAACTTGCAGTTGAAAGGAGGAGAAAAAATGTTTAGCAAAAGAAGCCCGTTAACTTTGTTGCTGGTTTCGATCGTGGTGGCCCTTAGCTTAGTGGTCGCAGCCTGCGCCTCACCAACCCCTGAGGTGATCGTGAAGGAGGTGCCTGTCGAGAAGAAGGTCATTGAGACCGTGGTGGTCGAGAAGGAAGTGCCCGTAGTGAAAGAGGTGCCCAAAGAGGTGGTTAAAGAGGTGGTTAGGGAAGTGGTGGTGACCGCCACTCCGGCGCCCAAGCCGGTGGCCGAGGCGTTCATCTTCGGTGCCCAGGGCGAGCCGGTCTGTCTCGACCCGCCCATCATCACTGACGGCATCTCAGGCCGCGTCATCAATCAGATCTTCGAGGGCCTGGTCAAGTTCGACAAGGACACGACTAATCCCGTGCCGAGCCTGGCTGAGAGCTGGACCACCTCAGCCGATGGCAAGGAGTGGACCTTTAAGTTGCACAAGGGCGTCAAGTTCCATGACGGGACGGACTTCAACGCCGACGCGGTGGTTAAGAACTTCGACTACTGGAAGAACACGAACAACCCGGTCCACAAGGCCCAGATCGAGGCCGGTCAGACTTTCGAGTACTTCGAGGCCCAATTCTGGGGCTTTGACGATGCCAGCATCATCCAGAGTGTGGAGGCCGTTGACCCGACGACGGTTAAGATCACCCTCAGGGAGCCGCAGGGTCCGTTCCTGAACAACCTGGCGATGTTCGTCTTCGTCTTCTGGAGCCCGACCGCGCTGGAAAAGGCCGGGGTGAACTCGTGCCAGAACCCGGTCGGCACCGGCCCCTACAAGTTCGTCGAGTGGAGGGCAAATGAGCAGGTGGTGCTGGAGGCATTTGCCGACTACTGGGACAAGGCCAACGCGCCGAAGATGAAGAAGGTCATTATCCGCAACATCCCCAACAACTCGCAGCGATTGCTGGCTCTGTCGGCGGGCGAGATTCACGGGATGGAAGGGATGGAGCCGGATGATGTGTCGGCAATCAAGGCCGATCCCAAGTTCAAGCTGCTCCTGCGCCCGGCCAACACCACCGGCTACGTGGCCTTCAACTACAAGGTCACGGAGTTCCAGGACCCGAAGGTACGGCAGGCCTTCGCCCAGGCCATCAACAAGCAGGCTATCGTGGATGCCTTCTACGGTGGCACCGGCATGGCCGCCAAAGAGTTCCAGCCACCGGCGCTGTGGGGCTACAATGACAAGGTCGAGGACTGGAAGTACGATCTTGATGCGGCCAAGGCCTTACTGGCGGAGGCTGGCTTCCCGGAGGGCCTGAGCGAGATCACCTGGGAGGACGGCACGAAGACGCCGTTGGAGTTCTGGTACATGCCGGTCAGCCGGCCGTACTATCCGAACCCCAAGGACATCGCCACGGCCATCGCCGCTGACCTGGCCAAGGCCGGCATCCAGGTCTCGCTCCAGACAGTGGACTGGGCAACCTACCTGGACAAGCGCAAGAACGGCCTGTTGCCTCTGTACATGCTGGGGTGGACCGGCGACAACGGCGACCCGGACAACTTCGTCTGCTACTTCTTCTGCATGGACGCCAAGGACACGCCGATCGCGCGCGAGGGCTTCGTCGCCGACAAGGAGGTGTCCGATCTTCTGAAGCAGGCCGCTGCCCTGACCAAGCAGGAGGAGCGCGCCCCGCTATATCAAGAGGCGGAGCAGATGATCCACGACAAGGTGCTGCGGGTCTTCATCGCCAACAACCAGCCGCCGCTGGGGTTCACAGCCAACGTCGAGGGTTACATCCCCAACCCGACCGGCACAGAGTTCTTCAACACGGTCGTGGTGAAGTAGATCAGGAAATCAGGGAATTGGGGAATCAGGGTTTCCCCTGATTCCCTGATTCCCTAATCACTGATTCCCCAATTGCTGGCTGATGCTAAGCTATATTATCCGCCGTTTTCTGACCATTATCCCGGTCCTGCTCGGGGTCTCAGTTCTCGTCTTCAGTTTCATCCGCGTGATCCCTGGTGACCCGGCCACAGCTATGCTGGGCGAACGCGCCACACCTGAGAACGTGGCCCGCGTCCGCCATCAGCTTGGCCTGGACAAGCCGCTCTACGAGCAGTACCTGATCTACGTCAGCGGCGTGCTCCACGGCGACCTGGGTACGTCGGTGCTGCGCCAGGAGCCGGTCGCCCGCGAGTTGGTCCACCGTTTCCCGGCGACGATCGAGCTTTCGCTGGCGGCCATCCTGTTCGCACTGTTGGTCGGCGTCCCCAGTGGCATCCTCTCCGCCACCCGGCGGGGCTCGTTAATTGACAGCGTCAGCATGCTGGTCGCGTTGATCGGCGTCTCCATGCCCATTTTCTGGCTGGGGCTGATGCTATCTTTCGTCTTCGCCGTCATCTTGCACTGGCTGCCAACCAGCGGTCGGCTTACCGCGACGATGGAGTACCACCCCATCACCAACCTGGTGATCCTCGATAGCATCCTGCGGGGTAACGGGGCCCTGCTGGTAGATGCGTTACGCCATCTGGCCCTGCCGTCGGTCGCCCTGGGGACCATCCCGATGGCAATTATCGCCCGCATGACTCGCTCGGCTATGCTGGAGACGTTGGGCCAGGACTACATCCGAACCGCCCTGGCAAAGGGGCTGCACGAGCGGGTCATCATTCTGCGCCATGCGCTGCGCAACGCGCTGCT
The DNA here is from genome assembly GCA_049589355.1 of Anaerolineae bacterium. Taxonomy (GTDB): domain Bacteria; phylum Chloroflexota; class Anaerolineae; order VGOG01; family VGOG01; genus JBAWAP01. The sequence goes on along the minus strand of JBAWAP010000064.1, from coordinate 6,226 downwards.
CCCGATCATCACTGTGGTTGGACTGCAGGTAGGCATCCTTCTGTCCGGTGCCATCCTGACCGAGACGATTTTCGCCTGGCCGGGCATTGGCCGCTGGACCGTCGAGGCTATCTACGTCCGTGATTACCCGATTGTCCAGGGCGCCACGTTGTTCATCGCCAGCATCTTCGTCCTGGTCAACCTGACGGTGGATGTGTTGTATGCCTTTGTGGACCCGCGCATTCGCTACGAGTGACAAGAGAGTATGGCCGAGCTTGTGACTAAAGCGCCCTTGTTTGTTCCGACCCTGGCCCGACCGCCGCGTAGCCTGTGGCGCGACGCCTGGCGCCGGCTGATCTCCAACCGCCTGGCTCGGCTGGGCATGGCGATCTCGGTTTTCTTCTTGCTGGTCGCGATCCTGTCGCCGATTGTCTCACCTTACGACGCGACCACCGACTCCAACCTGGTCCAGCGGCTTAAGCCGCCATCGCAGGCAGACCCTCTCGGCACTGATGAGCAAGGCCGAGACGTCCTGCGGCGACTCGCTCACGGCGCCCGGGCCTCGCTGGGCGTCGGGTTGGGAGCGGTGTCCATTGCTGTTTTCATCGGCACGCTCATCGGGTTGATCTCAGGCTTCTTGGGCCGATGGATGGACCTGACCCTGATGTTCCTGATGGACATCGTTCTCGCCTTCCCCGGACTCCTGCTAGCTGTTGCCGTAGTCGCCTTGATCGGCCCGGGGCTGCGCAACTCCATGCTGGCTATCAGCGTCGTCACCATCCCCATCTACGCCCGGATCGCCCGCTCGACGGTGTTGTCGCTCAAGGAGCAAGACTTTGTCAAAGCGGCGCGCTGCGTCGGTGCGCCGTCGGACCGCATCCTGTTCCACCACATCTTCCCCAACAGCCTGTCGCCGATCATCGTCCAGGGGACACTGGGCATCGCCACGGCCATCCTCGAGACGGCGGCGCTGGGTTTCCTCGGCCTGGGCCAGCAGCCACCCTACCCCGAGTGGGGAGCGATGCTGGCGGACACGGTGAAGTATCTCAATCGGGGCGCGTGGTGGGTGTTGATATTCCCTGGCCTGGCGATTGTGTTCACTGTGTTGGGCTATAACCTCTTGGGCGACGGCTTGCGCGACGCTTTGGATCCCCGCCTGCGCGCCGTTTGAGCGGCTGCCTATTCTATGATTTCGACAAGCTCAATCCAAGCCTTGCTGTTACCATGCCATATCTGGCTCGGTGTAGAGGGAAATAGTGGATATCGTTGCCAGAGTACAAGAAATGCTTGCCAGCTTCCGACAGACTGGCCTGCAATATCTCGATTATCTGAGCGCCAGAGTTGCTGTTTCCGATGAGGCCGTGGTGCGGCTCAAGATCGTTGAGCCGCTGCTGGCGGCGCTGGGATACGACCTCCAGGCCGACTTGGACCCAGAGCACCGGGTGAAGGAAGGTGCGATAGACATCCTGGTCCGGGCCAACAGCGTCCCGGTGATGCTCTGGGAGCTGAAGCGCACTCAGGAGACGGACTTGGTCCAGCACGAGGAGCAACTGAGCCGCTACGTGCTTGCCAAAGGGGTCACCCACGCTGTCCTCTGCAACGGCTGTGAGGTCCGGGTGTACCATCGCGTTGGCGAGGTGCTCCGCTTCGCCTACACCTTCCCATTGATCGCCTTCGCCCCTGGTGCGCTGGTGCCTCCGACAGAGGATGAGAAACTGGCCCTCTCCGCCTTTTTCGACGCCTTCCGTAAAGAAGCGTTTCTGGAAGCGGAGCGGATGAAGGAGGAAATTGCGGCCACGATGGCCCATCCCCTCATTTTAAGTCCCGACCATCCCCAGAACGAGGCCGTGCTGGTGGGGGATCTGAAACGGGAGATCCGCCACCTTCACCGCTTCGTCCTCCTCCGCTTCCGTAGCCACCAGGCTCTCTATCGGGCGTTCCTGGCGGAGAAGGAGCAGCGAGAAGGCCGGGTTGCCCAGGCGCGCGAAAAGCTGTGGAGAGGAGTGGAGGACTTTGAGGAGCGGTCCCGTGTTCAGGCAGGCAGGGGGGCACTGGAGGCGTACCTGGCGGATTTTACGGAGCGGTGGACTGCTGTCGAAGAGGATCAGTTTGTAGAGGAATTCATCGAGCGCTCCGGCCTGGCCAAACACCTCAAAGGGGCCAACAGCGTCACCTTTCGGCTGCGGGCTCAGGAGTTCTACCGGGCCCATACCGACCTGGCCCGCTGGCACGCCCGGCAGCAGGTGGAGCTGCGTCCTATCCGGGCTCTGGTTGAGGATTTCACCCACTGGCAGGATGAGATCGGCCTGATGGCCGAGGACTACGAGGCAGAGTTCTGCTTACAGACGGTCTATATTTTCGTCACCCGCCTGCTCCTCATCCGCATCTGCGAGGACAAGGGCCTCATCACCCAGAAGATCTCCGATGGTGGCTACAAGGATTATCTGGACTTCGGCCGATGCTTCTTCACCTATATCGCCGATGCCAACCGCACCCTGCTGGACCTGGCCTACAAAGACACCAGTTACATTTACGGCCACTTCTTCCGCCAGGACATTTTCGACTGGTACACCTGGGAGGAGGAAGCCATCGTACGCCTCTTTTGGGTACTCAACCGCTTTGATTTCACCCAGGTGAGCGCCGACCTCATCGGGCGAATCTATGAACAGTATGTGGATCAGTTGGAGCGGAAGCGGAAGGGACAGTTCTACACCCCATCCCAGGTGGTAAATTATATCCTTGACCAGGTGGGGTATAAGGGGCCGGAGATAGTCGGCAAGCGAGTCCTGGATCCGGCCTGCGGCAGCGGTCGCTTCTTGGTGGAGGCTGGACGGCGATTAATCCCTGAACTGAAGAAGCAGTCCGGCCTCTCACCCAAGGAACTTGTCAACGAGCGACTGCGGAACTCTTTCTTCGGCTTGGATGTCAACCGCTTTGCTTGCTTCCTGGCCGAGGTCAACCTGCTGGTGCAAGTGTTGGATCTTTTGAAGGACGGCCCGACCTTCACCATTGAGCGGTTCCACATCTATCCGACCAACACGCTCCTTCCCCGCGAGCAAGAGTGCCTGGTCCTGGTTGGTCCTGGTAACGGGCTGGTCTACGAGACCGAGGTGGCGGAGTTGATCAAGGGGCGGGGGTACAACCCGGCGCTGGGGCTGGACTTCCGGGCCGGGTTCGACTGGGTGGTGGGCAATCCACCCTACGTGCGAGCGGATAGCCCCGGAGTGGCTATATTGCGCGAGCGCGTCCAACGTACCAAACGCTACCGCACGCTCTACAAGAAGTGGGACCTCTACATCCCGTTCATCGAGTTCGCCCTGCAGATGCTGGCCGAGGATGGGCGGCACGGCTTCATCGTCTCCGATGCCTACCAGACGGAAGAGTATGGCCATCTGTCGCGAGAGCGCTTGTTGAAGGAAACGAACGTCGAAAGCTTGACCTTCGCGCCGGATGTGCGCTTCTTCGAGGAGGCGCAGGTACACAACCTGATCTACGCCGTGAGCCAGGGAGCCCCGCCCAAGGGACACAAGGTGAAGCGATACAAGACCGTGGCCCCCACGCTGCGATCAAAGGATCTCAAGACCCTCTCTGCTCTCTCCCAAGCCAAATGGGGCGAGCGCATCTTCAGGCCGGAATTTGAGGGGGAGGAGGGATTAGATTTCAGCGCATGCATTGAACTAGGAAAAATCTGCTACATCAGCAAGGGGATGGTTTTGCATTCCAAACCCGAATTCGACACTGTAGTTGGGGGTAAGAGACAGAAGTTTTTCGTCAAAGATGATTTGCTGGCTGAGCATCCGGATGAAATCCACAGCAAGCGGTATGTGGAAGGCAATGACATGGGACGTTATGTCCTTAGGGAGGTATTTTGGCTTGAGTGGGGCACAGATCGAGTCCCCAGCAAAGTCTCTCGCCCGTGCTTTTCCGAACTCTTCAGTAATGAAAAGGTAATGGTGTCTTTGTCAGGTAACTCGTTCTATGATCACAGTGGTTTATACTACAACCAAGCCAATAGTGTTAGTAATTGTGTGCCATACCATAAGTTCCAAGATCCTGAGGTCATGCGATATGTAGCTCGCGTCATGGCACGAGAGATCAACGAAGAGGACATTGTAGCCCTAGAGTTAACCCCGGCCGAGTTATCCAAACTTTCCAAGACTGACTTAGCGGAGAGAATCATCAAAGCTTATGCCCAGGTCTCGGTCAACTACGACTTGCGCTACATCGCTGCCTTGCTCAACTGTTGCTGGCTACAGGACTATATGATGACCTTTGTGCGTCGGGGAAGCCGCCGGCGCTTCTATCCCGACGATTTGAAGCAATGGCCCATCGCCCCTGCCGATGCCGAGACCCAGGCCAAGACAGCCCGCTTGGTGAACGAGATCATGGAGGCCAAGGCGGACGTACAGCGGTGGCGGGAGACAGGACATCGCATTGATGAGGAGGGCGTCGTCCTCAATCCCTGCCCCTTCCTTGACATCTGGACCGTTCCTCACGGCGACCTCATTGATGTCAGCGGCTTCGTTACTCGCCAGATTGGCGGCTACCCCACGCCCAAGCTCGAAATCCAGGGCCAGCGTCTCACCTTCCGCCAGCAACCTCTATCCTATTTTGAGAGTGACCACCCGGAGGTCTTGGCCTACCTCAAGCTCTACATCGAGACCAACTACGACGACCTGCGTGCCCGCCCCGTCGCCGACCTGCCCAGGCTCATCCACATCCCCAGATCGCCCCAGGCTGTTCAGGATTTCCTGGAGAGGCTGGAATCGGAGCGGGAACGGATGATGCTGCGCTGGATGGTCGCTGTCCAGCACGAGACCCTCATCGAGGAATGGGCCTTTGATCTGTACGACGTGGACGACGCTCAGCGGGAGAAAATGGGCGGCAGGCTCTACACCTTCGACAACATTCCGTCCAGCATCGCTTTTGTTTCCATCCTGAACAACGAACAGGACAACCCAATGCGTCACCTGGCCTTCCCCAGGGACGGGACCTGGCACTATCGCGCAACCAAACCGCTGCCTCATGTTGTGCTGCTGTGGATGTGCGATGGCAGCACCGTTACCACCGAATGGCGAGCCGTTTAAACGCCAGCCAGGGGTGCCTGCCCGCTGATTATGGATGAGATAGTTGCCCTGGAAAGAAAATACCGCGCCACTGAAGATTTCTCTGGACGGCTCTTTCACGGGGGGATCTATTGGAAGATTGGGGGAGCTATATGTTCGAACTAGGTTTTTGACATTTCGATTTTTTATGCTATACTAACTTCAGTCTAATCACTTTGGGTAACCTCAGTTTTCTAGGACCGTGCGAAGGAGGTGATAGCATTCGAAAATATGGAGTGGCTGTGAAACCCAGTTTGTTCACCAAATGTTAGGAGGAGAGATTACGATGAAAGCACTGAAAGTCCTGAGTTTGGGGGTTATAGTAACCCTGCTTCTGGTCAGTTGCGCCCCGGCAGCGACACCGTGCCCAGCATGCCCAACATGCCCACCAACCCCAGAATGCCCACCGACTGGACCGGTGAAGGATCTAGGCGGTCGAGAGGTCCGCATCGCGGTGGAGAACGCCTACCCGCCCTTCAACGTGATAGACGAGGCGACCGGTGAGGGGGTGGGATGGGACTACGACGTCGGGCGCGCCATCTGCAAAAAGCTCAACTGCAAGCCAGTCTTCGTGGAAGCGGCCTGGGAGGGCCTGTTTGAGGCCATGGCGGTGGGCGAGTATGACGTGGCCTTTGATGGCATCACCCTCACCCTGGCCCGATCTCTGAAGGTTGACTTTGCAGACCCCTACGTCCAGTACGGCCAGGTGATCCTGGTCCGAGCTGATGAGGCCCGGCCTGAGCTTGCCAACGAGGAGAGCCTGGTGGCCTCGGATGTGACCGTCGGCACCCAGATCGGGACCACCAATGAGATGACCGGCGTCAAGCTCGTCGGCGAGGAGAGGGTGAGGAGCTTCGACACCTTCGACATGCCTGTTGTGGCCCTGATGGCCGGTGATGTGGATTCCGTCATCATTGACGAGGTCGCAGCCGTTGGCTTCATAGGCGCGAACCCTGGCAAACTGAAGATCGCCTTCAGCGTGACCAGTGGCGAGCTCCTGGCCTTCCCGTTCCCACCCCTAAGCGATCTTGTCGAGCCCTTTAACTGGGCCATGCAGGAACTCTTTGCCGATGGCACGATGGATGAGATCTGCACGAAGTGGCTCCTTCGGCCCTGCTCACCGGAGTAGATCGGGGGGAGAC
>JBAWAP010000063.1:0-11860 GCA_049589355.1 Anaerolineae bacterium | reverse complement strand
GCGGTCAGCAAGGTGCGCTTGCACTGCTGGCAGGCGGTCACAATCCATTTGGCTCCTGTGACCTGGGCCTGCTCCAGTCGCCGCCGGGCCACAGCGGCCGACAGTTCCCGGTCGGCCATCTCCACATCGCCGCCGCCGCCGCAGCACAGCGAGTACTCGTGGTGGTCTTCCATCTCGGTGAACGAAACACCGGGTATGCTATTGATGATCTGCCGGGGTGCCTCGTAAACTCCGCTGGTCCGCCCCAGGTCGCAAGGATCATGGTAGGTGACTGGGTCTGGGAAACCCTTCAACTCGATCCGGCCAGCCCCGATTAGCTGTGCCAGCAACTCTGTAGCGTGAACCACCTCGAAGCCAAGCGGCTCGCCGATAATGTGCGGATACTCGTGTTTCCAGGTGTGGAAGCACGACGGGCAGGCGGCCATCAGTGTTTTGGCCCCCAAGGCGTTCACGGCCTCTACGTTGTGACGGACCAGCTCTGTAGTTGACTTCCCCATGCCGGCGATCATCAATGGGAAGCCGCAACACCATTCGTCGCCACCCAAGGTGGTGAAGTCTACCCCGGCCTTTTCCATGATCTGGACCAAGGTTTGGGGCACGCTGTAGACCATGGGATAGAAGGCGGCCACACACCCCATGAAATACACCACCTCGGCCCCCACCCGATGATCCATACCCTCCGGCACGTGTTCCAGGTTGGCACTCCAGCCCAGCCGGTTCTTGTTATGGTCGCCAGAGATGTTGTAATCGGCGGTTACGGTGTCGCGCAGGGTATCCATCAATTCAGGATACCTGCCCGACTCCACCAACTGCTCGCGCATGGCAATCCAGAGGGGGCGGGTGTCAATGTGCACCGGGCACACCACGTGACAGCGAGCGCATAGAGTACAATCGTAGGTACCGCGTGACCAGCGGGCGATGCCCTGCTGGGTCGGTGGACGATAGCCGAACAGGCGGGCTAAGAAGCCGCCGTACTGCCCCTTGATGAAACCCTTAAGAGTGTGGATCTTGTCCAGCGGGGTAATCTCATCGAGCTCTTTCTCAGTGAACGTGGGACACCACTTGACGCACTCACCACAGCGGGTACACCCCTCTAGTTCCAACAACTGCTTTATGCTGAAGAGTGAGAGATTGACCTTGGACATCTTGCTCCTTCAGTGAGTACCACTATCCCGGTGGACTCTCTCCTCGGCTACTCTGTTGATGACAACAACCAGCGGGCTCATAATCGTGTGGAAGAATCTGCTGAAGGGCATGTAGAACATTGAGAGGGTCACAATTCCAAAGTGGAAGAAGAATGTCCAGAAGTGCAGCATCTCCCAGGGCCAGTTGAGTGGCTTGATCAAGCGCGACAGTGGATAGCCAATGAAGCCGTACGCCGCTGTAGCCTGGAGCGAGCCCTTTGTGACTTCATCGGCCAGCAGGCGGAAGGCCTCCAGCGGATAGCCGGTCAGGATGATGGCGAATAGGGCACCCATGGCGACCTTGTCGGCGACGATGGTACGCAACTGCGAGTCCTTCAGCACGAAGCGACGATAGAATATGGCAATCAGCCCGGCCAAGAGGACCAAGTTCAGGAACTCATTACTGAAAGCCATCACCGGATGGTCGAAGTTAATCAGCATGAGCACGATAGGATGCTCGATGTGAAAGATCGGGTACAGCAACTCCGTGGCTAATCCTGTGACGGTCGAAATGATGCCCAGAAGAAAGAAGCTACCGAAAGCGGCGATGTGAACCAGCCAACGGGGTTTGCTTTTCTCGAACAGGGACACATGCAGCATACCATCCACGATCAAGGCTTTCAGAGCAACGAATAGATAGCGACTGAAGACCACTCCCAGTACGATTCTGATGAGTGCTTCAAGTTTCCTGAGCCGTGGTGCATCAGCTTTGAGGCCTGGCACTCTCCCCCGCAGCCAGATAGATAGGATGTAAAGCATCTCAAGGCCGAATAGGCTCAACGTTATGAGATGAATAATCCAGAATAAGGTGAGGCGAAAATCATGGTGAGAGAAAACCGGCGAGGGAAGACGAGAAATCGGCATGGAAATCAGTCTGGCCACCATTCGTCTCCTTGAAAGCGCAGTGTGTAGTGCGTGCTGTCTGCAGTAGGAAGAGACTGTGGTCTGGGTTCAGAGGCACACCAGAGGCCGCCGTGTAGAACTGCCTGCTGAGATTTTCGCCCTCGGTGTTGTTCACTAGGGCATGTCGGTTGAACTTCTCTGCCGTAACCACCCACAACACCGACCTTTGCAGTCCTCCAGTCTCGATAAAAAGGGGCTGGGCTTTCCCCCTCACATACGGTCAGATTATAGCACAATACGAGATAAACGCAAACTAGCGCCCCAACAGGCAGTAGGTTTTTCTGCCCATCATCATGGAGGATTACGCTCCCTAAGCCTGGGGCTGGTTATCAAAAACACAACATTCCCGAACGCAACGCCAGCCCAGACTGGCGTTTTTGTATGAAGGTGGGTTGGCAATAAGATGAGCACAGAGCTTCCCAAACCCTCGCTTGAGCTTATTGAACAAGTGTGGTACAATTAGAAACGAAGCTTGACAGCGTCACTCTGTTGCTGAGGGGGCAGTGATGAAACGGAGGAGTTCTCTGTTAGATGACATTGAGCGGGTGGAAGCGGAGATGGATCACCTCTTCGATGAGGTAATGCCCTCGGGACGTTGGCTACCCTTGCGCCGTACCAGAACCTGGCACCCCCCTACCGACGTCTACGAGACCGACAATTCCGTGGTGGTCAAGGTGGAGATAGCGGGTATGGAGGAAGGTGACTTCACGATATCCCTATCCAATCGTAATTTGATAATCACCGGGGTGAGGCATGATCCCTTGGCCGAGGCTGAGGATTTAACCCTGAGCTATCAGCAGATGGAGATTCGCTATGGCGGCTTCAAGACCGAGGTCTATCTTCCGTGAGCCATCGTTGAAGACAATATCGAAGCCACTTACGAGGATGGCTTCCTGATGGTTGTCTTGCCCAAGGCCAAGGCCCAAAAGGTTCCTGTTGTTGAGACCTTGGGGATGGAGTGAGTGTGGTGAAGCACGACTGTGAATGTCAAGAAACTATGGAAGTTGATGCGAAGGAGGGGTTCCATGCCTTCGTCGGAAAAGCATAAGCAGCTCGAAAGCGGGGAAAAGGAAAGCGATTCCTTGACCGATGTTGCCCAAAAGACAGCCCTCGCGCCTTCAATACAAGAAGACAGGGAGCTCGAGAGCAAGAGGATGACGGAGGAGGGGTTGGCGGATATCCCCAGTGAACTGGCCATCCTGCCTCTGCGAGGTGTAGTTGTCTATCCTTTGACCGCTTTGCCTTTGACGGTGGGACGACCACGTTCCATCCGCTTGATAGATGATGCCGTTTTGGGTAAGCGCATCATCGGCCTGGTGGCAGCCAAGGATCCGGAGCAAGACGACCCTGGGCCTGATGACGTCTACAAGGTGGGCACGGCAGCCCTGGTACATCGCCTGCGCAAGGCCCCCGACGGCACCGTTATCCTCCTGGTGCAGGGATTAGAACGGATCAAGATCCGCGAGTTCACCCAATCGGAGCCTTACCTGAAAGCCGAGGTGGAGGTCAGCCCCGATTTTGTCGAGGAGACGGTGGAAGTGGAGGCTCTGATGCGCAACATCGTCGAGCTCTTCCGCCGCCTGGTCGCTCTGGTGCCCCACATACCCGATGAGTTGATCATGTTGGCCCTGAGCGTTGATGACCCGCGCCAGTTAGTATACGCCATCGCCACCTACATGCGCATGGATCTTACCGACGCCCAGGAAATGCTGGAGCTTGACGAGGTCAAGGAAAAGCTTCGCAAACTCATGGTCACCCTCAATCGGGAGCTGGAAGTACTGGAGCTGGGCAAGAAGATTCAGACCGAGGCCCAGACCGAGATGACCAAGGTGCAGAGGGAGTACTTCTTGCGCGAGCAACTAAAGGCCATCAAAAAGGAGCTGGGCGAGGAAGACGAGCAGACCATGGAGATCGAGGAACTCCGCCAAAAGATTGAGGCGGCTGGCATGCCCGAGGAGGCCGAGAAGGAGGCTAAGCGCGAGTTGGACCGCCTCTCTAATCTGCCCACGGCCGCGGCGGAATACTCGGTGATCCGGACCTACCTCGATTGGTTGGTTAACCTTCCCTGGGATAAGAGCACCGAAGATAACCTGGACATCGCCCGTGCCCGCCGGGTGCTGGACGAGGATCACTACGACCTGGGTGATATAAAAGAGCGCATCCTGGAATACCTGGCGGTGCGCAAGCTGCGCCTGGAGCGAAAAACGGAGGAAGAAGAGCCGGCGGATTATATCCGTATGGAACGCGAAGGGGTGATCCTGTGCTTCATCGGGCCGCCGGGCACTGGCAAGACATCGCTGGGGCGGTCCATCGCCCATGCCTTGGGCCGCAAGTTCGTGCGCCAGTCCCTGGGCGGCGTGCGTGACGAGGCGGAGATCCGTGGCCACCGGCGGACCTACATCGGGGCCCTCCCAGGCCGCATCATCCAGGCCCTGCGGCGCGTGGAGTCCAGGAACCCCATCTTCATGCTGGATGAGATTGACAAGGTGGGCCAGGATTGGCGCGGCGATCCCTCCTCGGCTCTCCTGGAGGTCCTCGATCCGGAACAGAACCGCGACTTTCGCGATCACTACCTGGACGTGCCTTTCGATCTTTCCCAGGTAATGTTTATCACCACGGGTAACATCCTGGACACTATCCCTCCCGCCTTGCGCGACCGCATGGAGATCCTCAGGCTCTCTGGCTACACCGAGGAAGAGAAGATCAAGATCGCTAAGCAGTACCTGATCCCGCGGCAGATCAGGGAGAACAGCCTACGTTCCGAAGAGATCGAGTTCAGCGAGGGGACGATCCGCAAAGTCATCCGCGATTACACCCGCGAGGCAGGAGTGCGCAACCTGGAGCGGGAGCTGGGCAGCATCTGCAGGAAGGTAGCGACCAAGGTGGCCGAGGCCAGCGAATCAGCGGATCGGCGAATCAGCGAAAGAACGCTGATCAGTGAGGAGAAGGTGATCGAATTTCTTGGCAAGCCCAAGTACTTCTTCGAGGCGGCGGAGCGTACGGAGATCCCCGGGGTGGCTACAGGGGTGGCCTGGACGCCTACTGGAGGCGACATTGTTTTCGTCGAGGCTACCAAGATGCCGGGCAAGAAGGGCTTCACCCTCACCGGGCAACTGGGCGATGTGATGAAGGAATCGGCCCAGGCGGCCTTGAGCTACGTGCGCTCCAAGGCCAAGGAATTGGGGATTGATGAGGGCTTCTTCGAGGAGAACGACATCCACATCCACGTGCCGACCGGCGCCGTGCCTAAGGATGGCCCGTCAGCAGGGGTAACCATGGCTACGGCCCTTGTTTCTCTGCTCTTGAACAAGCCGATCCGGTCCGACGTGGGCATGACAGGTGAGATCACCCTGCGGGGGCAGGTGCTGCCGGTGGGGGGTATCAAGGAGAAGGTGCTGGCCGCCCACCGGGTTGGCCTGAAGACGGTGATCTTGCCCAAGCGCAATGAGCCGGACCTGGACGACGTGCCGGAAGATGTCAAAAAGGAGATGAAGTTTATCCTGGCCGATCAGGTGGATCAGGTCTTTAGCGCTGCCCTGGCTGAAGGCCGGGAGGAAGCTGAAACCTTCAAGGATGAAGAAGGGGGTAGTAATGCTCACAAAACTGAGGGTTAAGAATTACAAAAGCCTTGAGGATGTGACTGTTCCCCTGAGACCTTTAACGGTGTTCGTGGGGCCCAACAATGCCGGGAAGAGCAACATCCTGGATTGCCTCCTCTTCCTGCGAGAGCTTTTGGAGCTAGGGGCACCCAGCGTACACTCTCGGGGAGGGTTTCAGTACCTTGTTTGGGGTGGAGACCTAAAGCGCCAGATCGAAATCGAATTGGATGCTCAAATCCTTGGTGTATCCGGCAGTGAATGTCCGATCACCTATCGGGTGGAGATCGCCGGTGGGCTAACCCACTACGCCCTGGTAGGAGAAACTTTTCTGTTGCGAACTGATGGCGAGGAAAGGAAACTTTTGGAGTTTCCCGCCGAATCGGGCCTGGCCTTGATGTGGGATGAGAGCGGGAAGCCGATTGGAGGCTTAGGAGTGGGAACACAGCGACTTTATCTTAGCCACTGTCGGGATTCGACACGTTATCCGACTTTAAGTGCCTTTGCTGAGACCGTGCAGAACTGGGCTTTCCACGATTTCGTTCCCGCCCGAATGGCCCAGCCAGGGCCAGCAAAGAAGGATTTGCGCCTTCAAAAGGAGGGGGAGAACGTCTCCTCAGTGCTTCATACCTTTCAATCGGAATATACCCAAAGTTTCATCGAAGTAGAAGAGCTTTTAAAGACGGGCATGCCGGAGATAGAACGGCTTTTGGCCCCTCTCACGGAGGAGGGCCAGACATATCTGGCAATCGAAGAGCGAGGGATTCCATGGCGCATCCCCTCCTGGGCCATGTCCGACGGGACGCTGCGCTTTCTCGGCCAGTTGGCCGCCCTCTTCTCCCCTGATCCTCCAGCCTTAGCCTGCTTCGAGGAGCCCGAAAACTGCATCCATCCTGGTTTGCTGCAACTGGTCGTGGATGTCTTCAAATCGGCCTCTCGTAAGACCCAGATTCTGGTGACAACCCATTCCCCGGATCTCCTCAATTTCCTGGACCCTGAGGACCTGATGATTGTGGAGAAGAAGGATGGGAAGACACAGTGCCGAGAGGCTAAAGATGTGGCAGGGGTGAAGGAGGCCCTGAAAACCTTGGGCTTAGGGGAGCTATGGTATTCCGGCCACCTCGGAGGAGTTCCATGAGCATAGGGCTGTTCGTGGAGGGGAAAAGCGATAAGGATGCCATTCCCAAGCTTATCCGTAAATTCCTCGATACTCCTCTCAAGATCATTCCCAGGATGATCCACCGAGGGGAGATGTTCAAACCCGAAAAGGTAAAGCCCTATCTGGAAGCCCTTTTGAAGCAGCATCAGGACGTTGAGAAGGTCATCGTTTGCGTGGATTCGGAGTGCACAGACCCTGCAGAGATTCAGAGGGAGGTCTCAAAGGTAGAGCGAGAACTTAGCAAGATGGGCTTGCCGGTTGTACCCGAGTATGCGGTGGTTGTCCATGCTTTGGAGGGATGGCTTGCGGCAGATTCAGGAGCTTTAAGGCAGGTTTTGGGGAGAGGAGCAGAAGTGCGCATTGAACAGAATCTGGAGGAGATATGCAGGCCAGCCGAATTGCTTGAGGACATCTTCGCCCAGCACGGAAAGAACTTCTTGAAGCCCAGAGACGCCCCGTTGCTAGCTGAGCATGTAAATCCTGAGGAGATTGCTAAGCGCTGTTCGAGCTTTCGGCGATTTCGCCAGTTGGTGAAGGATGTTTGATCATACTTGGAGGCAAAATGCTAAAAAGAGACAAAACCCGTATAGATAAACGTTTGGCTTTAATAGGACTGAGCTTGGTGGCAGCTTTTTTCCTTAGCAGCCCCCTTGCCTTGGCCCAGCAGGGAGAGCATGTTGACGTCATCACGGTGAATGGGGTGATAGATCCATTCACCGCTCAATACGTCAGCCGAGGCCTGGACATCGCCCAAAGTGATGGCGCCCAGTGTCTGATTATCCAACTGGATACGCCCGGCGGATCGGACGTCCCCATGCGTGACATCGTGCAGAAGATGTTGAACTCGTCTGTGCCCACCGTGGTCTACGTTTCCCCTGGGGGAGCCAGGGCAGGTTCCGCAGGGGTTTTCATCACCATGGCCGCGAACGTCGCGGCGATGGCCCCCGGCACTAACATCGGGGCCGCCCACCCTGTGGCTATGACTGGGACGGAGCTAACGGAAACCATGGAGGAGAAAGCGACCAGCGACGCCGCCGCCTACGTCAGGGCTATCGCCGAGGAGCGAGGACGGAACGCCGAGTGGGCAGAGAAGGCGGTGCGGGAGAGCGCCTCCATCATAGCCAGGGAGGCCGTGGAGTATCAAGTGGCGGATCTCATCGCCGACGACCTGACAGACCTTTTGGACAAGCTAGACGGCAGGGAGGTGATCACTGCCGCCGGCCCTGTGACCCTGAGGACCCGTGGGGCTCCGATTCGCACCATCGGCATGAACTTTGCCGAGAACTTCCTGCACGTCATCGTTGATCCCAACATCGCCTATCTTCTGCTTTCCATCGGCACCCTGGCCCTGGTGGCCGAGTTCTATCACCCTGGAGCCATCCTGCCTGGGGTGACAGGGGCCATCTGTCTGATCCTGGCTTTCGTGGCCTTCGGCAGCCTGCCCGTGAACTGGGGTGGGGTGGCCCTCATCGTCCTGGCGGTGGTCCTCTTCATCGTGGACATCAAGGTGGCTGGCTTCATGCTCAGCGTGGGGGGAGCCATCGCCTTCGTCCTCGGCTCGCTGATGCTCTTCAGTCCCTTCGCCCCGCCCTCGCCCACCATGCCTCGCCTCACCGTCTCCTGGCCCCTGATCGCCCTCATGACCGCCTCCATTACCTCCTTTTTCCTCTTTGCTGTTTCGGCGGGGATCAGGGCCCAGCGGGCCAAGGCGGCCAGCGGGATCGAGTCCATGATCGGGGCTACGGGGACGGCTACTTCGGACCTGGACCCCTGGGGCACGGTTCAGGTCGGGAGCGAACTGTGGAGTGCTATCGCTGAGGAAGGCCCTATCAAGAAGGGAGAACAAGTTAGGGTAGTAGGTGCAGAGGGGGTGAGGCTAAAGGTAACTAAAAAGTAAAATGCAGGGGTTCGTAGTAGCGATGGTTCGACCTCGCTCACCACAGGCTTCAGTCGCATTGGCCCCATGATGGACGACTGAAGTCGTCACTACCGTCCAAAACTACGGAACAAAATAAATCACAGAAGGAGGTCAAAATGTTTGCTCAGATATTGGGTAATCTCGCCACCATATTCTTGTTCCTCTTGTTTGTGGCCGTCGTCTTGAGCATGGCCATCAAGATCGTGCGGGAGTACCAGCGCCTGGTGATCTTCCGGCTGGGGCGCTCTATCGGCCCGAAGGGGCCTGGAATTGTTTTCCTGATCCCCTTCATTGACCGGCCAATCCTGGTAGACCTGCGGGAGCAGTTCCTTCAGATCCCGCACCAGACCTGCATCACCAGGGACAACGCCCCCATTGACGTAGAGTTTCTGATCTACTGGAGGGTGGTGAACCCTGCGGACAGCGTGATCCAGGTGGCGAACTTCGCCGGCGCCTCCCAGGGGATCGCTACCACCACTTTGCGGGCCGTGATTGGCGACATTAATCTGGACGAGGTGCTCTCCAAGCGGGAGCAGATCAATCTGGTTCTGCGCACCAAGATGGATGATGTCACCGAGCGCTGGGGGGTCAAGGTCACCAGCGTGGAGATTCGGGAAATCATACCACCCCGAGAGGTGCAAGATGCCATGAACCGCCAACTGGCCGCCGAGCGCAATCGCCGGGCGATGGTCATCGAGGCCGACGGCAAGCGCGAGGCCGTCATCAAGGTGGCCGAGGGCGATAAGCAATCGGCTATCCTCAGAGCCGAGGGGGATCGGCAAGCCTCCATCCTGCGGGCTGAGGGGTTCTCCATGGCCCTGGACACGATCTTCAAAGTGGCCAAGACGGTGGACGGCAAGACCATGAGCTTGCAGTATCTGGAGACACTCAAGGCCCTGGGGGCCAGTCCTGCCACCAAGTTCATCTTCCCTATGGAGTTTGCCAACCTCATCAGGCCCTTCACCCAGTACACCGAGAGCGTGGCCAAAGAGGAGGCTAGTCCCTCCTAACGTTGCTGTTGGTGGCTTCAAAAACAACCACAGAGACACGGAGGACACGGAGAAAAACCTCAAAAACTCTGTGATCTCTGTGTCTCTGTGGTAACATTCTTGTTTGTTGACGACAAGAAAGGCTCAAGCACATAATTCAGAGACTATGTGAGGATTTGAATATGCCGGATAACAAAAGCGGAAAAAAGGGGCAACTGCGTCCTGAGTCTTGCCCTGAGCATAGTCGAAGGGTTGTCGAAGGGCTGCGGTGGAGGCGGATGGATATCCATATCCACACCCCTGCCTCTGCCGACTTTCAGCAGTCGGGCGTTTCGTATTTGGATGTCCTGCAGGAGGCGGAGAGGAAGGCCCTGGAGATCATTGCCTTCACCGACCACAACACCGTGGCTGGCTACGCGGGGATGTTGGAGGAGATAGAGAATCTGGAGATGCTGAAGCGGCTGGAGCGCCTCCGCCCTCAGGAGGAGGAAAGGCTTCGGGATTATCGCCGCCTGCGGGAGAAGATATTGGTGCTGTCCGGCTTCGAATTCACGGCGACCTTGGGCTTCCACATCTTGGGCATCTTCTCGGAGGAGACCACCGTCCGCGAGCTGGAGCACATCCTCCTGGACCTCAACGTTCCCGCCGACAAGCTGGACGAGGGATCCACCGAGGTAGGGGCTACAGCCGATGTGTTGACGGCCTACCGGGTGATTGATGAGGCAGGAGGTATCGTGATCGCCGCCCACGCCAACTCGACTCACGGTGTGGCCATGCGGGGCTTCGGCTTCGGCGGCCAGACCAAGATCGCCTACACCCAGGATGAGCACCTCCATGCCCTGGAGGTAACAGATTTGGAAAGCAGGGGGCAGCGCACCACCCTGGCCTTCTTCAGCGGCTCCAAGCCGGAGTACCCTCGCCCCATGCGCTGCATCCAGGGCTCCGATAACCACCACTTGACCCGCGATCCCAGGGACAAGAAGTCTCTGGGCATCGGTGACCGGATCACCGAGGTACTGCTGCCTGAGCTCAGCTTCGAGGCCCTGCGGCAGGTCTTCCTGGGCGACGATTTCACCCTCACCAGGCCATATCGGCCTGAACACGGTCCCTTTGATTACGTTGAAGCAGCGCGGGAGCAGGGGGCCAGCATCGTCCAGTCCTTCCACGAGAGGATGACTCGCCGTGGTGGGCGCCTCTATGCCGTCATCACCGACGCGGTGGCTTTCGCCAACACCAACGGCGGCACCATTTACGTGGGCGTCAGCTCCAATCCCAAGACGCCGCCCACGGGCATTGACAATCCCAAGGAGGCCATCGCCATCCTCAGGGCTGAGATCGAGCGCAAGATCACCCCGCCCCTGGAGGTGACCATTGACGTTCAGCAGACCGAGGGCAAAGGGGTTGTGCGCCTGGCTGTGCCGCGGGGCAACGATCCCCCCTATGCTATTGAGGGCAGCAAGATCTACGTCCGCCAGGAGACAGAGACCAACCTGGCCGTGCGTGACGAGATCGTGCAGTTAGTGAGGCGGGCCTTGCAGCCAGTGCCTCCGCCGGAGGAGGAAGCGCCTGTAGAGGAGGAGGCCGCAGTAGAGGAGAGGCCTCCCATTGTAGAGCCACCCAAGACAGGGGTGGAGATCGCAGAAACGGTGGAGCGGAAGGGGACTCTCTATCACAACATGAAGGATTTGCGCAACGGCAACGAGGTTCGTAACGTAAGCCGCTCCTCGGCCCGGCGGCTGTGGCAATATGCCATCACCCAGAAGGAGCAGCACCCTGTCCAGGTGGATCAGGTGGACTGGCGCGGCGACATCGGCCTCTGGAAGAAGAAGCGGCGGGCAGGCAAGGTGCGCTACGACTTCGTCCAGCGGGACGCCGAGGGCCAGTTGCACGTCTACTACGGCGTGACCGAGGAGGGCATCCACGGGCCGTGGAGGGAGTTTTTGGAGGGGGAGTAGGCGGCTCTAGGAACGGACATTCGGGGTAGGACGAATGAAGATACCAATCGGACGCGACGAGCTCATTGCCTTTCTGATAGACGCCAAACGCCGTACGTATGCGGCTGGAGGCGGTGGGAGCGAGGCTACTGTCACGCCCTTGCTGCCCGGCTCGCA
>JBAWAP010000062.1:0-4847 GCA_049589355.1 Anaerolineae bacterium | reverse complement strand
GCGCGGTCTTTTGCCGAGCGGCTACGGGAGGCGGTGGAGGCGGCTAGCTTTGAGGTGCGGACCAGCGCCACGCCCATCCGCACCACGATCAGTCTCGGTGTAGCGTGCTTTCCCTGGGATGCCACTGCGCCTACCGATTTGATTCATGAGTCGGATGTGGCGGTGTACCATGCCAAGCTGAAGGGTCGGAACTGCGTGGTGTGCGCCTCAGACGTGCCTCACTCCATCAGGCTAGAGAGCGCGGTTGCAGCAGAGGATCGGTTGGCCTCCCCTTATGTGCCAACATTCGTTCCCAGGCCGGGGCTTAGGGAGGTGGGCATGACGCCGGATGCTGACGGACCGGCGACATCTGTCGGGGGTAAGGGGCGAGCCGAGTCCGCAGGGTGGAGGGGATAGTTGACCTGCAATTTGAAAAGGAAGGGCAATGGGAAGTCCGCGCAGTTGAAAGATAGGCGATGTCTTGGTGAGTAGTAGAAGACGGTGATTCGCAACCAAGCGATGGGCCAGAAAATGCAAAACAAAGTGAGAATCTCATTCGCCTTCCGGCGCAGCCCTGCCGGAAACCATTCAAGTCAGGCGAGTCGCGCGAAGGATTCTCCATGAAGCGGAAACCCGCCATTGGAAGGCGGAGGAGCGCGGGAGCAAAGGATAAGTAAAGAGACCAGTTACTCTTGTACTCCTGCCCCGCCGTCGGTTTCACCCTACTACCTCCACACCTATGCATGCCTTACCCACACAGGCCCCGTATTGAAACTACGGGGCCTTTTTGTATTACATAGCGTACGGAGAGGAATTACTTGGTGTAAGGACGAAAATTACTTAGGTTTAGGGATAGACAAGCCAGGCAAAAGTGTGTACAATATAATCAAGAGTGATGTAGCTCATGGTGCTGCAACAACGATAGAGATTGCGAGCGAAAAGGTAAACCCATCGAGAGGTGGGGACGCAAAGCCACGGGTCCTCGGCTCAATAAGGAGCAAGGATAGCCGGGTTGCCGACTCAGCGGGGTGAGAGTCAGCAACCCGGCTTTTTGTTTTAGGAAGGTGTGTTAACAACGATAGAGATTGCGAGCGAAAAGGCAAACCCATCGAGAGGTGGGGACGCAAAGCCACGGGTCCTCCGCTCAACAAGGAGCAAGGATAGCCGGGTTGCCGACTCAGCGGGGTGAGAGTCAGTGACCCGGCTTTTTGTTTTGGGAAGGTGCTTTGACAACGATAGAGATCGCGAGCGAAAAGGCAAACCTACGAAAGGTGGGGACACAAAACCACGGGCCTAAAGGACACATTAGGCATAAGACAGTATAAGAGGTGCAATGAACAGGAGCAAGTTTTGGATCAGAGTGATTGCTGTATTGCTAGCTGTATTGATGTGGTTTCTGCTACTGCTTCCGGTTGGTGTCAGGATTGTCTTTGCCTTCAGTCCACCCATCCTCATCGTCAACACCTGGTAAGAGCTTCATGAGAAGGATTTCCATGGTGCTCAAAACGCGAACACAGGGGCAACAGAATGACTAGCAACAATCTCTTACGCTTTCGCACCTGGCTGGCCATCGTCTTGGCCTTGCTCGCCTGCCTGCTAGTCTCAGTGGGGGTAGTGTGGGCAGCCACCTACACAGCGAGCGACGACTTCGAAACAGATGACTACAGCGGTGGCACCGGCTGGAATGGTTCCTGGCAGGAGGTCGAAGAATTCGACGGACCATCTTCCGGAGACGAGCAAATCGTGTCTGATGGGGGGGACTTTAGCTTACGCGTCCGAGATGATGGCAGCGATGGTGGCGGCAGCGGTAATGGTGAAGGTGTCAAGCGTGCCATCAATTTGGAGAATGCGGTATCGGCCACCATTAGCTTCAATTACCGGCGCAACAGCCTAGTACTTTGTCAAGGCTCATTTGATGGGTGGATTTGCCATACGGTGGCTGTTTTTACCCATCAAATCACGCTTGACAGAGTACTAGACCGTTCAAGCGATTATGTGACAATCGATGTCTCAACCGATGGCAACATCTGGTTTGAACTCGGCCGCTTTCAACCGCCCAACGACGCTTCGTACCAGCCTTTCAGCGCAAGCATCCCCGTTGCTTATCTTTCGAGCACCACTGAGATCCGGTTTTTCTCGTCTCCAACATTAGGTGAAAATGATCAAGTCTATTTTGACAACGTCCAGATCGAATACGAAGTCCCCGATGCCGGCGGCCAGATCAGCGGCCACGTCTTCCGTGACTACGACGCTGATGGCGCCAATGATGCCAACGAACCGGGCGTGGCTGGAATCACCGTCACCGCCTACGATGTCACCGGCACAGCCGTCGTCAGCGACACCACCGACGCCAACGGTGACTACACCCTCGCTGGGCTGACAGACACTGAGGAATACCGCATCGAGTTCACTGACCTGCCCAGCTATCTCCAACCCGGCCCCTGTGGCACCGACTCCGAGACCACTGTTACCTTTGCCACCAGCCCTGCTAGCAGTGCGGATGTGGGTCTCGCCAACCCGGCCGAGTATTGCCAGGACGACCCAGACCTGGCCACTCCCCTTTATCAAAATGGCGATCCCCTTTATAGCGGTGGCGGAACGGATACCTCGGATGTGCTGGTGTCATTCGCTTATTCTGCTTCAGGGTCTTCGCCGGCCCCGACGAGTGCGGCCATAGGCAGCCAAGTGGGCTCTACCTGGGGCCTCGCTTATGAACGAACACAGCAGAAGCTGTTTTCCGCCGCCTTTCTGAAACGCCACATGGGCCTGGGGCCACAGGGTCTGGGTGGCGTCTATGTCACTGACTTCTCGGGCGGCTCGCCTTCTACCAGCAATTTCATCGACCTTTCCACTCTGGGGGTTAGCGTGGGTACTGTCGCCTCCAATAGCGCACGCGGCCTTTCGGGCCTTACAGTCCCAAACACCGATGAAACCGTGTTTGACGACATCGGGAAAATCGGCCTGGGCGATATGGATATCTCGGATGACGGTTCAACCCTGTGGGTCGTTAGCCTGAACAATAAAAAGCTGGTCAAGATCGATATCAGCGGCTATCTCGCCAACAACTTAGATCTCCCAGACTCCGATGACGTGAGCACCTTTACCATACCGGAACGTCCGAGTGGCTGCATTGACGATGAATACCGTCCCTTCGGGTTGAAGTTCTATCAGGACAGGGTCTATGTCGGCGCGGTTTGTTCCGACGAAACACCGGTGGACCATCAAGACAGCAGCAATCTATACGCCTACGTGATGGAGTTCAATCCATCCACCGGCGCCTTCGCTGCCTCACCTGTTCTCGATTTCCCCCTGGATTCCACCAGTTATCCGAAAGGACCCGCCAATACGGACAATAGCCCGAATTGTGAGCAGTGGTATCCGTGGTCGGATAATTTCAGCCAGTTCTTTGTCCAGGCAGGAGACCCGAATTTCTTCTGCCGTACACAGCCAATACTGTCGGATATCGAATTTGACGCCACTGGGGCGATGATCCTCGGTTTCATGGATCGTGCCGGCCACCAGATAGGCCATGCAAACTATGAGCCCTATGCGGGTAATATACATCTGATCTATGTTTCGCCCGGAGGGGATATCCTGCGCGCGGAATGGGACGGCGCCAGTTGGGTATTAGAAAGCAATGCCCAATGGCCAACCATACCTGGTTCGCCAATCGGCTGTGGCGTAGGAACTAATCAGGGCCCCGATGGTGGTGAGTTTTACTGTCAGGAACTTGCTTATGACTATCATGAAGAAACATCTGTTGGTGGTTTGGCCCAGCATCCCACCGCTCAGGAAGTTGTGGTGACAGCAATGGATCCGTGGGTGACCGCGAATGAGGATGACCTTTTTACAGGGGGCGTACTCCATCTTAGCAACCAGGATGGAACAAGGAATAGTGCCTATCGGATCTATCAAACGGATTTTGGTGTCCAAGAAGGCTATTTTGGAAAAGCAGCCGGCCTTGGCGATCTGGAGTTGCTCTGCGACCCTGCCCCCATCGAAGTCGGCAACCGCGTCTGGAACGACACCGACTTCGACGGCATCCAGGATCCCGAGGAAGCGAACATCGCCGGTGTATACGTGGGACTGTGGGCTGACACCAACGACGATGGCATTGCCGACACCCAGGTCTGCACCGCCACCACCGACGCCAACGGCAACTACTATTGTGGCGGCATCAACGACACCAACATGACTGGCGGCAACTCAGTCGAACCCAACACTGCCTACGAGCTGCGCATCAGCCTGACCGACCCCCACCTGCCGTCCGGTGCGGTGCCTACCCCGCCGGACCAGGGCACCGACCTGCACGACAGTGACGGCGACAACGGCGGCATCCACGTCGGCTACTCCACCGTGCAGTTCACAACGGGAGCCGCGGGAGCCAACAATCACACCTACGACTTTGGCTTCGATCCTCCTCCCACCGCTGTGAATCTTTTCTCTTTCACTGCTAGACTGGTCAGCACTGTTCCAGCAAATCAAGGTGCTTTCTCCTTCTGGCTGGGGCTGGCGGGCTTATTGGTGCTAGCGATGGGTGGGGGCCTCTGGGTGAGACGGCGGCTCGGCTGAGCAGTGCAGAGACAAAAGCATGGCCCTTGTTCGCTCAGATCCCTCGCTTACTCAGGGTGATTTTCCTAAAAGCCCGCAGAAATGCGATGGTTGCAAGCCAAGTCGTTATGCCCTTGGCCAGGCTTCACCCAAGTTTTACGCAAAGTTCACACTTGTTTCACGCACAGAACAGTTGATTGGTGTTATAATATATTAGCTGATCCAGTTAAATAATGGGCATGAGCGGGTGCGATGAGCCGAGATCTGTATGTGGTCACTTGGGTCTCGGGGAGCCAATAGTGAAACCGACCCTGAAA
>JBAWAP010000061.1:0-11639 GCA_049589355.1 Anaerolineae bacterium | reverse complement strand
TCCCGCCCCACCGTGGCCGCGAGCCGAGCAAGAAAGCCATAGGCCAGGCTCAATGGCCCCTGCAGGCCATAGCAATGCTGGGTTCGAAATCCCCACCTCTGCAGGAACCGTACCGTCTTTGCCCACCCCAGAGGAGGGCATGCAGGTAGCCTGTCAGCCCCTTTCCACTCCGGAAGCACAAATCTCAGCCCATTAGAAGTGATCACGATCAGCCGTGCTCCCTCTTTTGAGATGTTTGCAAGGCAGGTTCGGGCGTCAGACACATTGTTCTCCTGAGGCTCAACCCAAATGGCCGTTCGGCAGAGGGCAGATGCATCATCGTTCCCGGCAAGCGTCACGTGGTCCCAACTCACCTCTGGGCCTACCTCTGCCCAGCAATCGCTGATCTGCGGGCCCCAACCTCCTACCGGGCAGAGGACAACCTCCCCACTCAACCGCTTCAGGACCTCGCGTGCGTAGAAGGGCCCGCTGGCAAGAACGGCCACAGGTCCGCCGGACCGGTGCACCTCCACGGCGCATAGACCCAAGGCACACTGATAAGCCAAGCTGGGGCGCTCCAGGAAACGTGCCAAATTCTCTCCACAGTAATGCTTCTTGCTGGCGGATTCATCGCTGAGTGCGCCAAGCTCATAGATTGTACGCCGCGAACATTTCAGTGTCAGTCCCCACCGTCTGGATTCAGTTAACATCAATGCTCACCGCCTGGATCGGGAGAAAACGACAACCCTGGTGAACTAGACCATAACTCGCCCAGATTGCGAGGAAAGGTTCCAGTTGCATCCTATATCTCGTATAGGTAAATACTGTGGCGTGCACCAACGTCCAAGAAATAAACAGCAACCCAACCAATAAAGTCGCCTTGGTATGCATGTGCCAAGCCCTGGGGAGTCCAATCAGAGCAAAAACGAACACGAACAAATAGGGGATTGTGTAAAGCATCCTTTCAGCAAGGGAGCGAGGGTGTCCAGGTGAAACGATGACACCTGTCACTGGATCAACTACTGCATACTCACCAGAGCGAGGGACGAGCTCCCAATCGTACAGTAATAGCGACTTTCTAACAAAACCCTTTAGAAAATCAAGTGGGTGGTCAAGTATATATCTTACGGCTTGCCCAAAATACCAGTCGTTTCTCTCACGCTCTGTACTAATCGTCACAGGAACTATAGCGGCCTGATAAGGTCCTAAGCTGTCAAGAGAGTATTGTGGATAAATGGTAAACGTAAGTGGATTGTTACCCTTCCACAAGTTCATTCCGGCGTTTGACTCGGTTATTGCCAGGCTACCAGAGACGAAGGCATTTCTCATAGCCCACGGAAGCACAACCAACCCCAGGACAAGCAGAAGCAGGACAAGATGGAGTAACCACGACTTGTTCTTTGGACGAGAACTCAGAATCCACCAGACTACCACGAAAGGGATAAAGAAGATAACTACTGATTTCGTCAGGATGGCCAGTCCACCTATCAAGCCACCCAGGACAGCCCAATACAGGGCCTTGGTCTGCTCAGCTTTCAATATCGCAAGGACGAAACTGAGCAGCAACAAGGAGAGTAAACCGTTCTCAATAATATGGCCGCTTTGCCATATGAGGTAAGGATAAAAAGCAACCAGGGCGGCTGCAGTTATTCCTGTGCGCCTATCAAATATATGCGTCGCCAGGAAGTAGCTAATGGTCACAACAAGCGTGTTCACGAAGACGTTGCTAACAATAAACGCCGAAGTATTTTTGCCGAACACGGCTTGCAGGAGCGCAAGAAACATGGGGTACGTCGGTCCGCGATATAGAGTAGGCCGGCCTGGAGTTAATGCATATTCACCGGATTGTATCAAATTCGCAGCAATGCGAAAATAATCAATGTCGCCCACATGCCAATAGTTGTCCTTCTGGATCAGCGCAATGCCCAGGCGTAAAGAGGCTGCAACTAGAAATACACCTAACAAGATCCGCGTAAAGCGGGTATGTGAAGCATTATCTATATTCCTCATCTAGACTACTCCTATCGCGCAAGGAGCTCGCTGTACAGTCTCTCCAGCTCTATTACAACCACATTCCAGTCTAGCCACTGCTGGATGAATGTTCGACCCGCTTTCACCATCTGCATCGCCTCCTCGCGGTTCGTGAGCGCCCAGAGCAGTGCCGCTGTCAGCGCTTCTACATCGCCGTACGACACCAGGTAGCCGGCCTGCGCTTCGCCGATAAGCTGCCCTGAGCCGCAGTCATCGGTTACGACAACCGGTGTACCACACATCAGCGCCTCGAAGGGTACCAGGCCGAAGATCTCGTGCACGGCCGGCGAGGCCAGCACATCGGCATCCACGTACGCAGCCAGTTTTCCCTCTCCGTAGAGCGGGCCGATGAACCACACCTGCTCGCGCAGCCGCAGACGTTCAGTGAGCGCCTGCAGACGAGCCAGTTCTCCGTCGTCAGGCCCGGCGACAAGCAGCAGGGAGTGACTCAATCTAGTTTGGAGCCGAGCAAAGGCCTCTATCAGGTAGTTAATGCCCTTTCTCCAGTGCAGACGACCTAGGAAGAGCATCACCCTTGTTTCGTCCGGTATCCCCAGCTTCCTGCGAAATGTCCCACGGGGTGGGAGGCGAGAAAACTCATCCAGATCCAGCCCATTAGGGACGAGGACGATTCTTTCACAGGCAATACCCGCCTCAGCATACTGTTCCACCTCAACGGGTGATACTGCGATCAGACAGCTCGCTCCGGCGATTAACCGGCGCCCAAACAGCAGGTCGTAGGCCCGCTTGGCCGCTTTCCTCTGAACAATAATGGGGAGTGACCCATGCGCAGAGAGCACGTACGGTACGCCATATCGGCGGGCAAAACCACCCACCACCAGGTTTTGAAACGTCCTGACGTTGTGCATATGGACCACGTCGAATTCCTTCAAGTGTCTCCGGGCCCACCCGACGAGTGTAGGGGTAACGTGGAAACCCCAACGGGACATCACGCTGGGGAACAGTACTGCCCGGAACGGCATATCAGGGAAGGAGAAATCGCCGCTGGCAAAATCGCTGGACCAGACGGTTACCTCGTGTCCCCGCCTGCAAAGATGTCTCGCGATCTGGTAAGCGACCTGAACGGAGCCTCCCATCTTGGGCGTGAAGAATTCAATAACCTGAAGAATGCGCATAGACCGTATCGTTCCCGAAGACTCCTGGCGGCGTGCGCCGGATCACTTGGTAAAGGACAGGTGTCAAAGGTGAGTCGAACACCAACTTAGAGAGTGTCCTACTTCGATATAGGAAGATAGCAATCAGATCCATCAGGTTGGGTTGGATCACGGAGTGGATTGCCGGCGGAGGCAGTTCACGATTCAGGCGGACTTGCTGTAAATCCGCCGTGCCCAGCCCTTCCCTCTCCGCAAAGTAAACGTGACGCACACTGCGCGGAGCAACGTCCAGCAAGTGAGACCCAATCGTATCCAGAACGACCACATTGTCGGAGACGACCAGCCAGCCGACTGGCACGGGGTCTCCCTCCAGTGGGCCCCTTCTATCCAGCGCGTACGTTCCGTCCAAGATGCAAATCCTGGGCCCAATAGCTTTGTTCAGAGCAACGATCCCCCAATCGAGAATGTGGTGGTAGAGAAGGCGCATGGGAGTCGGTATGCAACCCCACTGGTTCTTCAGGCCCAGGCTAACCCGGGTGACGACGTGGGTTTTGAGCACAGGAACTGTAACAAAAAAGTCAACCTTTTCTAGTAGAAAAGCAGATACTTCGATCTGCACACGTCTGCCAGCAACTGTGTCGTTCAAGACGACCGATGGCAATCGCGAGAGGTTAACTAACTCAACCCCACGCCTCATGCAGAGATCATCTAAACCGTGATTGGCGAATGCCTCTTCGGCTCGAAAGGTGCCACCGTCCGACTCCCCCAAGATCACACGACCACACCTACCGCTTAGAATGCTTAGCAGAGCGTCCAGCAACTCAGCAGAAGTGGTCACACCTGGATGGGGGACCGGCCAGGTGAGATTGGGTTTCACGAAGACGGTGGACTCAGGTCCGACAAAATCCGTCCAATTGATGAAATCAAGAGCAGAATCCAACTGCTCGGCCAGATCCCCGTCCATCTCGGTCAGGTAGGCACTGCTCACGAGTAACCCTTCCCTCGCTCTCTCTGCACAGACAACAGGAGTTCTTCGAAAAGGGCAGCAGCCCTCTCCCAGTCCGCGTGTTCTTCGACGTATCGCCGGCTCGCCATCCCCAGCCGGGCCTTTTCCTCCGGCCGCGCGGCAAGGGCTGCTGCTTTTTGCAGCGCATCCACAGGGCCGTCGGCGTACACGACCCCGCTGTTGGTGCCAAACTCTGCCACGAGGCCGGGAAGCCGCGTCGCAACCACGGGCTTGCCAGCGGCCAGATACTCGTAGACTTTCATCGGCACGATCTCTCTCGTAGTGTCGTTTTCTAAAGAAGGCAGCAGACAAACGTCGGCGGCGGCTACGAACTCAGGGATGCGCTCGTAAGGCTGCTTACCGGTCAGGATGATCCTGTCCTCAAGCCCCAGAGATTTCCGTAATTGTACCACATCTTCGTAAATATCGCCATCGCCCACCACCAGAAGTTTGATGTCCGATGGAATCTGGCTCCCTTGGGCAAGTGCAAGCGCCATCTCTCTGAGACCGCAGAACGGATAAAGCCAACCCATGAAGAAAAGCACTCGGTCGTTCTGTGTCAGGCCATAGGTTTCTCTGACGGCAACGCCCTCGAGCGCGGGGTGAAAGCGCTTCAAGTCCACACCCGTGGGCAGCCTGCACACACGTTCCGGCCTCGCCCCCAAACGGTGAACATAGGCCACAAGCCTTTCATTGAACACGACAACCCTATCTGCCACCCGGTACGACAGGGTCTCCAGGAGCCTAGTCACGGGCCAGAGGGGCCGTAGCGAACTCATGGTATGATACGGCTCCAGAACACATAACACTGCGGGTATGCTAGCCCTGGATGCCAACAATGAAACGAGAAACGCATTGGAAAGCGTCAGGCCAACGAGGACGTCCGGTCGGTACTGCCTCATCAGCCTATACATTTCCCAGAGGCTGGTAGGGACCCAAGAGGCGTGACAGAGGAAGGGGACTCTGAGTATCGCCGGGCGCACCACCCGTATGCCAGCGTCGTCGAAGACCTTGGACACAGAAGGGAATTCCTGCCTGCGCACCAGAAGAGATCGCTCAGGCCTGCTCTGCCACAGGACATCGTAATCCACAACAACGACCGTGTGTCCACGCCGGACCAGCCGCTCCATCAGGTGATGCTGATGTACGGGATTGCGTCGGACCCAGTCGGTTTCTTGGACAAGCAGGATTCGCATAGGTTGGTCCTGTCTGATCGCAGGTGTGCAAACTCACAGAGAGGACTGATCCATTGGAGTCCCTCAGCCCAGCCTATAGTCACACCATACTTGGCTTGCGAGTTGAGCATCCACGGTTTCAGGCGTGCCGCCTTGTGCCACCTGGCGCACAATTCGCACAATTCGCTCTGCCGCGCTGCCATCCCCGTAAGGGCTCATGGCACATGCCATCCTCTCATACAGCACACCATCGTTCAAGAGGCTATTCGTCCAATGGACGATCTGATGAGGATCTGTGCCCACCAACCGGGCTGTGTCGGCCTGAACGGCTTCAATGCGCTCAGTTTCGTGGCGCAGCACCAGCACCGGTTTCCCAAGGGCTGGCGCTTCCTCCTGAATTCCACCCGAGTCCGTCAGCACAAGATAAGCTTGGTTCATCAGGTGCACAAAACTCACGTATTCCTGCGGTGGTATCAATTTGATGCGTGGGTGACCATCCAGAAGACTATGCACAGGCCCCCAAATGTTAGGATTCAGATGAACTGCATAGACAACCAATACGTCGGCATGCTCATCAGCAATTTCCCGCAGTGCTTTACAGATGTTCTCCAGCGGGGCCCCAAAACTCTCGCGTCGGTGGGCCGTCACCAGGATTATTCGGCGCCCCGGTTCGATGAAGGGGAAAGTCGGTGGTGTCGTGGTATCCAAAATAAGTTGCAGCGCATCAACAACTGGGTTTCCCGTCAGGAACACTTGACGTGGTGGAACTCCTTCCCGCAGTAGAGCTTCCACAGCCGACCTTGTGGGAGCAAAGTGATATGTCGCCAGGACGGTCGTCAGCCTACGGTTGATCTCTTCGGGGAAAGGGAAATATCGGCTTCCGGTGCGCAGCCCGGCTTCGATGTGGCCAACCGGCACCCTGTTATAAAACCCAGCCAGGGCGGCCATTGCCGTCGTTGTCGTATCTCCCTGTACCAGGACCAAATCGGGCTGTTCTGCTGATAGTACCTCCTCCAATCCCTTGAGGATTCTACAGGCCAATGAGACGACACTTTGTTCGGCTGTCATAACATCCAGGTCGTAGTCAGGATGGATAGAGAAGATACGCAGCATCTGATCAAGCATTTCCCGGTGCTGGCCCGTGGCACACACTACGGAGCTCATCTCCGGAGAGTATCTTTCCAGTTCGCGGATCACCGGCGCCATCTTGATGGCCTCCGGCCGGGTGCCAAGTACGTTCAGAACTTTCATCGCTATCAACGCCTGTTCAGGCTGGTATAGGTTCACTTGTGTCTGGCCAGAACCGCAGGATCAGGGGGTGGCGCATGGCTGCCTTAATTTGCTCCGCACTGTGCTCGAGTTCGGCCCGGACAATGTCATGTTCGACGAGAACTGCCAAACAATCCGCCCTCTTGGCCAGTTTGACCAGGGAGTCATAATGATAGCCTTCTGCCAGTGGGTCATATGCTATGACCCTGTATCCTTCCTCCTGAAGCATGCTGATAATCTCAAGGGCAGGGCTGTCACGTGTGTCGTACGTGTTAGGCTTATACGTCACACCAATGGCGACGATATGAGGGTCACGGATATCACGCACGGCCCTCCTGATATTGGCCGCGATGCGGAAAGGAACGCCTTCGTTGATCATCCGTGCTGTGTAGATCAGGCGGCTGCTCATCGGGGCCACCTGGGCGATAAACCATGGATCCTTGGGAATACAATGCCCACCCGTACCAATACCGGGCCGAAGGATACTCACCCGTGGGTGCTTATTCGCCAGCGAGATAGCGAGCATGATGTCAATCCCCAGCGTCTCGGCCACCGCCGCAAATTCGTTGGCCAAAGCAATATTGACATCCCGGTAGGTATTCTCCATCAGCTTGCCCAGTTCCGCCGTGACATCGTCTGTGATATAGATATCGCCCTGTACGAAAGAGGCATAGATCTCCGTTGCCATATGAGCCGCCCGTTCGCACGTGCCGCCGATAACTCGATCGCTATGCACGATCTCGTGGAATACGTCGCCTGGCAACATCCGTTCTGGGGCGTGGCATAGAAAGATGTCCCCCCCTACCTTGAGCCCTGTGCGCTCCAAGAGAGGGACAATCACTTCACGGCAGGTCAAAGGCGGGATAGTTGATTCGACAATAACCAGGTTCCCAGGTGCGAGAACTGGCATAATGGATTCTACCGCATCAATGACATGGCTGAGGTCGGCGATGCGCTTTCTCTCATCAAGAGGCGTCGGCACCGAGATGATAAACACATCGCCGGGGGGCGGCGTCTTCTGCGATCGCAAGCTCTTTCTAACTGCTGGCTCGTTGAAGATTTGCTTGATTTCTTCCTCAGCCATATGGAGGACACCCTCGTTAATCGCTTGCACGATATGATCTTCTGTGTCTACTCCGACCACCTGGTACCCTGCTCGGGCCAGCATGATGGCCAGGGGAAGCCCCACATACCCTGTCCCGATAACGACAATCTTCTTATCCAACGCGGTATACCTCCCTCTGCCACGCAACGGTCCGGGCAATGCCTTCCTCCAGGGCCACACGCGGTTGGTGGGCCAAATCGCGTATGGCCTTTGAGATATCCGGATTCTTAATCAAAGTGGTCGCTTCCTCGATGTCGCGATACTGGACCAGCGAGTCGTCTCTACCCACGCAGGCGAGCACAATGTCAGACACTCGCTTCATATCGTGGAGCTCGTTTCTGGCAATATTATATACTTCGCCTGACCTGAAATTTTCCACAATATTGGTCAGTGTACGCACTGTATCATCCACGTACGAGGACGTTCGCTTGTGGCCGGTATAGACGACGTAAGGAATGCCATGCAGAGCATAGTAGACAAAACGGCAGATTGCACTTCGGTACTCTGCATAATACTCGCCTGGCCCATAGGTGTTGAAGAGCCTGACGCGTACAGTCTCGGTTCTAAAGTCGCGCGACGAGTTCAGGATTTGTAACTCATTTACCCACTTGGTTATAGCATAGTCGTTGAGCTGCTTGAGGGGCACCTTATCAGGCACATCTTCGCACATGACTCCACCGTAATCCCCATAGATTTCCGAACTGCTCGTGAAAATCATGTGAAAACCGAGACGCTCTTGCATCCTGATAATGTTTTTGGTCCCCACCACATTGGTCAGCCAAAGATTCTCGTAGAAATCCTCGCCATTCCTTCTCCCAAACTCCGCGGCTAGATGGTACACGTAGTCAAACTTTTCAACCTCGAAGAGTCTCTCCACCTGCCTGAACTCCCCGACGTCACATCTGGCATATTGGGGATCATGGTGGTGGAGCCTGTCCGCGACCCATACACTGTGTCCACGATCGCGAAGTTCACGGACGAGCGGGGCGCCAACTGCCCCCAGGCCACCCGTAACCAGAATGTTCATCGCTTGTCCTCCTCTTGTGAATTCAGTAAGCCCCAGGCAACCGTCCAAGGTGGTCCCATTGAGACCGGCTTCTAAGCCTGGGAGGCATTGACCGGATTCGTCTAGACAGCGGCATCCCCTGTCTTGTTGAACCTCCCCAGCATCTCCAGCAAGAGTGCCCTTATGGAGTGGAGAATGATCCCCGTGAACAGGCTCAGACTGCCCAGCGTGGACAGGAGCACACTGAGGAGCGCATATCCAACAGCCAGAATCTGCGTATCGCGGTAGATGCCCACCACCCGTGCGCCCCAGAATAACCCAAAGAGCAGCATTCCCATGCCGGGCACGCCGAAGAAGAGGAGCGGCCGGTACTGGCCGATGAGACGCAACACACCGTTGAGAACCTGGAGCCAATGGGGAATGGGGTTACGCTTGGGGCCATCGTCGTAGTGACAGGTGATGGGCACCTCCACCACCTTCAGGTCGTGCTCCCGGGCCAGGAACTGCATCTCGGATTCGACGGAGAAGCCGCCGGAGCGAAAGGTGACCGTCTCCATGACCCGTGGGGAAAAAGCCCGTAAACCGGTTTGGGAATCGGTCAACCCCAGGCCTGAACCAATGTTGGTGGCCATCGTAAGGGCACGTATGGCCAAAGCTCGGAAGCCGGGAATGCGGCTTTTCACCTCCAGGAACCGGGACCCCACAACCATATCCGCCCCATCCTCCAGCACGGGGCGCGCCAGGGTCGGGATCTCCTCACAGCGGTGCTGCCAGTCGCCGTCCAGAGTAACAACGACCTCAGGGGTCATTTCCCTTGCCTTGCAGAAACCGGTGTTGAAAGCAGCCCCTTTCCCCCGGTTGTGCTCGTGCCGCACCACGATGGCCCCGGCCGCCTGGGCGATCTCCCCGGTGGCGTCCGTGGACCCATCGTCCACCACGATGACGGCGTCGGCATATTGACGCGCCTTCAGCACCACGCTGCCGATGAATCGCTCCTCGTTGTAAGCCGGGATGACGGCCACGATCTTGTGGCCGCTAACTCCCCTCGTGCTTTCCATGGCTGTTTCGCTCACCCTATCCTCCTTGAAGTCGAGTCACAAAGGCTCCTGCGATCGCGAATTGCTTCGCCGCCCACGCCAGGCCGAAGTGAGCTCACGCAGGGCCGAGCCCCAACGGGCTGGATAGCGCCCCAGCTGCCTGGCCGGGCCTTCATCGGGATACGAAGCGCTCATGTAGGCCCAAGAGGGAAAGAGCATTTGCCAGGCAAACTTCAGCTTGGCCCCAGCGCCTTCCAGCCCCGACAGTTTCTGCAGGCCATCCACCAGCCTGCTGTGAGAACCCAGGGCAGAAGGCGCATAGCGTTGCCGCTCCCTGGGGTCAGCCAGAATCCTCCCCAGCTCCTCCAGCACCTCGGCTGGCACCGGCGTGCCCAGCATGGAGACGACCGCCGGCAGCACCCTTTGCAAGGGCAGAACCATGCGGTAATCAACAGCCCGCTGCAAGATCAGCGCCCAGTCCAGGCTCTGCTCATAGCGTCGAATCACCCGGTCAAGGTCGTAGTACCAGATGAACCGCTGGGTAACCGGGCTATGGATGGCTATGTGTCCCGATAGGTGCAACACCTGATCCGCCGGCGCCAACACCCAGGCCCGAGCTTGCCCCACCTGAACGGCTATGGCCCGCTGCCGAACCTCTTTCATGGGGACATAGCGACTCAGACTGCCGGGTAGACTCAACCAATGGTGGTGCAGT
This sequence comes from Anaerolineae bacterium, assembly GCA_049589355.1. Taxonomy (GTDB): domain Bacteria; phylum Chloroflexota; class Anaerolineae; order VGOG01; family VGOG01; genus JBAWAP01. The sequence goes on along the minus strand of JBAWAP010000061.1, from coordinate 1,201 downwards.
TCGACCAACGAACCGAAGGAGGCCTCTCGGCGAAGGCCCACGTGGTGGGTCACCACCTCGTAGGCGCCAGGAAATTGCTCCTGGTGAGTGGCTCGGTAGCCGAGCTTACCCAGACACTGGAGCGCGGTCCGGAATTCGCCCGGCAAGACCAATAAATCCAGGTCTCCCATCGGGCGCAGGGCTGGGCTGTCGTAGACAGTAGCCACCAAACTTGCGCCCTTGAGCAGTATCGGAGTGATGCCCCACGTCGCCAGGGACTTCAGAATGGCCTCCAGGGCTTGCAAGTACAGGGTATTTCGGGCAGCTACCCTGTAGTAGGCGCACTGCAAGGCCTGTACACTGCCAGCAGGAAGCGCCTCCAGGCGGCCGGCAGATCGCCACTGGTGATAAAGCAGCGGCCCTACGCCATGCGTTTCCGCTCGGGCCAGTACAGCATCCCAGTCCACGGGCCGACCGGTGCCGTCCACCAGCGCCGAGCAATCCTCCCGCAGCAGTGACAGGATCAGCCGGTCAGTGTCTGAAATTCGCCCTGCGCCGTCGGTCATGGATCCGCCTCAACCCTGGCTTCAGCGTAGAGGAACAAGGTCTCATCTAACATGACACCTGTGCATAGGAGATTGCTTCGCCTTTGGCTCGCAATGAATGATAGATGCTCACCCTTCGGCAAGCTCAGGGCACCGCCTCCAGCAGGGAGCCCACCCGGCCATTGATAAGCGCCTGCCCCTCCGTCGGTTCGGTGATGCGGGAGAGGATCTTGAGCCTTGTACTGCCTGTCCTGAGCATAGCCGAAGGAAGCTTGTCGAAGTAAGCGTGGTCTTCCCCGCCCCGTTGCGCCCAATGCTTGTCCAGAGCGTAGCCGAAGGGATGCCCACCACCTCGCCGCGTTTGACCCTTCGACTGGCTCAGGGCAAGCCTCGAAGGAGACGTCCTTCAGGGCCCAGATGTACTCTGAATTCGGATTTCGGATTTGGGGTTTCGGATTGCGGTGCAAGCGACGGAAGGGAGCCACGGCGGCGTCGGTTAGAGCTTCGCGCAGGGTCCGGTAGGCCGCCTGCCGGGCGCCAATGCGGTATTGTTTGCTCAGGTTTTCGACGCGGATGGTGATATCGGTCATTGGCTATTCACACCAACTTCCCATACGAAAAGACCAACCGGATGCCAGCATCACGCACCCGCTGCTGCACCTCTGGACGCGCCCGGT
>JBAWAP010000060.1:0-33487 GCA_049589355.1 Anaerolineae bacterium | reverse complement strand
AAATCGGATGCAACCCCGGAAACTCCAGCCCTGCTGTCTCCGGAAAGCCGCACATCACATTCATCGCTTGTACCGCCGTACCGGCCGCTCCCTTCATGAGATTATCCAGGGCGGAGATGACTACCAGCCGGTCGCTCTCTTCTTGCCTGGCGAAACCGATGTCGCAGTAGTTGGAGCCAGAGAGGATCTTGGGCTCCGGGTAGCGGTAGAATCCCTTGCGGAATTTGACGATGCGGATGAAGGGCTCGTCCCCATAGGCCCGGCGGTATAGTTGCCAGACGTCCTTTTCGCTCAGGTCTGCCGTGAGGAAGCAGTGCGCCGTGGCCAGCGCCCCGCGCACCAGCTCCACCGAGGTGACCGAGATATGGATGTCGGGCTGCCGCCTGTTGAAGGTCAGCTCCTGCAGCATCTCGGCCAGGTGGCGGTGGCCGGTGGGGGCGTAGGAGCGAACGACGTGACTGCGCTCAGAGTGATGGGAGGCGCGGGTGGGTTGAGCACCCCCCTCCGAGGAGCCGACTTTGACCTCCACCACCGTCTTGCCAATCACCCCAGCGCGATACAGCGGCCACAGGGCCAGGTTGATGACGGTAGCGTTGCAGCCCACGCCGCTGACGTAGTGAGTTTCCCGAAGTGCCTCTCGGTGAAACTCCGGCAGGCCGTAGACGAAGCGGGGCAGCCATTGCGGGGCCGGGTGCTCCCAGCCGTACCAGCGCGGATAGTCAGCCGGGTCGTGGAGGCGGAAATCGGCGCTCAGATCCACGATCCGCTCGGCAACAGTGGCGAATTCCTCAATGTATGGGGCTACTTGGCCATGGGGGAGGGCGACAAAGAGCACGTCGCAAGGCTCCAGCTCTTGCAGGCTCACCAGGCGGAGGTCCGTCCGCCCCCTGAGGTTGGGGTGCAGGAAGTGCGCCGGCTGGTCAGCGTAGCGCTCTGAGGTGGCCTGCTGCACCTCCACTTCGGGATGGCCCAGCAGCAGCCGCAACAGCTCCCCTCCGACGTATCCCGACGCACCGACGATGGATGCTTTCAACATAGATACCATCTCCTGCCTAATGAAAAAGGCGCTACACCGTGGACAGTTCGCTAAAGCCCCCGCATCGGGGCGCTTAGCAGCGACACTGCCGCTTGGGCTCGCGCCTTTGTCACTTTGGCGGTAAAGAATCGCATTGATGTATTTATACGACTTGTTGCAACACGTAATCGGCCATTTTGCCCGCGATGTCCACGTCCACCGCCTTCGTGGCGCCGTGGAATTCGGGCGTGTGGTTCACCTCGCTGACCAATAGATGGCCATCGGCGGTCTCCATGAGGTCCACGGCCAGGATTCCCCCGCCCACCGCCTGGGCCGCCGCTAACGATAGTTCCCTGATCTCAGGGCTGAGGGGACAGGACAGCGTCTCCCCGCCGCGGGCGGTGTTGGTGATCCAGTGAGCGGAGCGGCGGTACATGGCATACACGACCTCCTCGCCGACCACCAGGGTGCGGATGTCCCGGCTGGGCTTGTCCACGTATTCCTGGATGTAGAACACGCTGTGCACCGGCCCACCCAAGGTAGCCTTGTGCTTCAGGACCGCCTCGGCCGTGTCCCGGTCGTTGACCTTGCTCAACAACCGCCCCCACGAGCCCACGGCTGGCTTCAGCACCACCGGGTAGCCCATCTCCTCGATGGCTCGCAGGGCAGCTTCGACGCTGAGGGCCACCACGGTGCGCGGCGTGGGAACGTTGTGCTGGATCAGGGCCATACTGGTCAGGACCTTGTCGCCACAGGTGTTGACCACCTGGCAACTGTTCACCGTCCTGATCCCCCAGCCATTGAGAATGCTGAGGGCATAAGCGGCCTGGCTGTGGCTGATGGAGCGACACCAGATCAGGTCATATTCTTCAGCTAGGCCGTTGGCCTGCAGTTGAAGGGCCAGATGTCGCTCGTCCAGCCGCTCATACTCGACCCCTCGCTCTTGCAAGGCTTTAAATATGAGCTTCTCTTCCAGCCGGATGCGAGAGCATAGGATGCCCAGCCTTACCTTCCCGGTTCCATAGCGGCCACCTCCAAGGCATAATCAACGATGCGACCGGCGATATCCACCCCGGTGGGGGCGATGCTGTTGCGAAACTCCGTCGTGTGGTTGACCTCGGACACTAGCAGGCGTCCATCTGGAGCCTCCAGGATGTCAATGGCCACCACCCCGCCTCCCACTGCCTCAGCCGCAGCGCGGGAAATGTGCTCAATTTGAGGAGTGATGGGGCAGGCCGTGGCCTCCCCTCCCCGCGCCGTGTTCGTGATCCAGTGCGGTGCGTAGCGATAGATGGCCGCGATGACCTCGCCACCGACGACGAAGCTGCGGATGTCGCGTCCGGGCTTCTCAATGTACTCCTGGATGTAGAAGATGGAATGATGGTAACCACCGAGGGTGTGTTTATGTTCCAGAATCGTCTCCGCCGCGTCACGGTCGTTGATCTTGGCCAGAAGCCGTCCCCACGAGCCATTCAGGGGCTTCAGCACCACCGGATATCCCATCTGTTCGATGGTCTCCAGAGCAGACTGGGCGGTGAAAGCCACCTTGGTGCGCGGCGTGGGGACACCATGCTTGGCCAGCGCCAGGCTGGTCAACAGCTTGTCGCCACTGGTGGCGATGACCTCGTAGGTATTGACCGTGCATTGTCCGTTATCGCCCAGCAGCTTGCTGGCGTACAGGGCCTGCGAATGACTCAGGCAGCGGACGAGCACCACGTCGTAGCCGTTGATGCCCTCCGAAAGGCCAAGGGTGATAGCGTTGGAATCAATCTTTTCGCTATCCACCCCCCGGTCGCGTAGGGCTTCGAAGATCAACTTCTCCTCGACGCGAACGCGAGAGCAGAGAACACCGACCCTCATCTTGTCATTCCCCCCAATCCTCCTCCTCTTCCGGAGCCAATTCTAAGACGATGGGATCCATCCCCATCACCTCCAGCTCGACGCCGCAGTCGGGACAGACCACAATCTCCCCCACCTCCATGTCGGGGGCCAGTTCCACTTCAGCAGCGCATTCCGGACATTCGACCATCTCCATACCTCCTTAAGTTTTTGGTAACAAAAAAGCCGACCCTCCCATCAGTATGTCTGGAGAGTCGGCCTGCAGTTGCAGTTTGCCCAAAGTAATTACGTGAGCTTTACCTCCATAACAACAACGTTCGGCAGGGCGAAACTCCCCAGAGCGAGCACCTGGCTCGAGGACGCTTGGCCACGATCTGCTTGGAGTTTCGCTTACCGAACGACGCCATGGAATTCATGCTCCCGTTTCCGGATTGCCTATTTTATACCACAACTTGCGATAATTGTCAAATCGTGGTGGGTGCATTTTAGACAAAGAGGGGAGTCGGTGGTATAATGAAATTACCGCATATAACCTTTCTGATTCTTCTGGACAGCCTCACACATAATCACTATAGTTGATCGAAGGGAGGGTAACATGTTAATCGGCAAGGGTGTATGGGCCGTATACGGCAATGAGATAGACCTGGCCATTCGCATGGCCCAAGCTATTGATGCTACTCACGTTCTGTTCAGGACGGGGCGTGGGACGGAGTACTACGAGTCACTGGCCAAAACCTCGCTCCGGAAGATTACAGATGCTGGGTTCGTCCCCTTTGCCTGGCCCTTTATCTTCTGTGACGATCCAGCCGGCGAGGCCGAAGTCGCGGTTCGCACCTGGCAAGAGGGCTACGAAGGCATCGTCTTCGACATCGAGGATCAATCCGCAGGCAAGGCGACAAATGCTGCCGAACTGGGACGTCGCCTCATTGAAGACGAAGGGCTGGATCCCAACCACCTGTACTTCACCTCCTTCCCCAACATCTCAGCCCATTCTGGAATCCCCTACAAGGAGATGGCCGCCTTTTGCCAGGGAGGCTTCGTGCCTTAGTGCTATGGCACTTTCCGCTGGCCCGCTAACCATACCCTGGGTGTCATGACCTATCGGGAATACGAGAACTGGCCGGCCAGTTGGGGTGACCGACCAGCCATCTATCCCATCCTGGGGGCGTACTATGATTCCCGTGGCGAAATCCGCATGACGCCGGAGGAGTTCCTGATCTGGGCCAACGAACTGGCCAAGTATCGCCCCACCTTTTACAGCATCTATCGGGCGGGGGTCACCAACGAGAACCTGTGGCCCATCCTGAAAGAGCTGCGGCCCTGGCGACCGGTGACGGAAGCAGACTGGACACAGGCTGGCCAGAAGATCTGGTCTGAGGCCAGTGTGCCCTTCGATCCGAACCTCGCTTTTCCTCGAAAGGCACAAGATATGCTGGGACCGCACGCCTTCGCTCTGAGCAGCGAGCACCGTTCCGTGATCAACGATCACGTGTGGGCCTGGCAACTCTGGTCGGATGGCAACCGAACGGTCATCCTCCTGACCCTGGAGGGCCAGTGGGACCTGGCAGCCATTCGCGCCATAACTTATCCTGGCGAGTGAGATGATGCACAACACTCAGGAAGGAGGGCGAGTCCAATGAGGCGAAAAAGGGATTGGAAATTTGCGGCGACGGGATTAGTGGGGCTGCTGCTCTTGGCCATGGGGCTGATAGTAGGCCCTGTATCTCCGGTAGTGGCCCACTCCGATCTCTATTGGTCAACAGTTTCCGACTGTGGCTTTACCACCCCCTCCCTGGCGCTGGACTCAAACGATTACCCTCACATCAGCTACGACTCTAGATCGTCTGTGACCTGGACGTTCGATCTCAAGTATGCTTCTGGTGCTGCTGAGTCGCCAACGGCCACGCCGACGACCACCGGCACCCCGACACCTACGCCCACTCGCACACTGACCCCCACGCCGACTCCTACTCAGACGCCCACCGGCACAGTGCCGCCGACTCACACTCCTACGACTACACCCACCAGCACTCCCACCCTGACTAGCACACCAACGGCTACTGGGACTCCACCTCCAGGCACCATCATCGTTGACGACCTGGACGATGGATTCATTCGACACGGCACTTCGGAGTATTGGCAGGAATCCTCCATCGGCTACGAGGATCATATATTCTGGACCTATGTCAATGGCAATACCATTGACAACTGGGCTGAGTGGCGTCCTGGCCTCTTGCCATGTGGCTTCTATCGAGTCTCGGTCTTCGTGCCTCGCGAGAACGCCACCACCCAGAACGCCCGCTACGAGGTCTACCACTGGGACGGCACCACAGTGGTGGTGGTAAAGCAGGTTGTTTACTATGACGAATGGGTGACCTTGGGCACCTACAGGTTCGGTGGTAGCGCGGAGGAACATGTCCGCCTCACCGATGCCACAGGTGAGGATCTCAGCACCTGGCGACAAATCGGATTTGACGCCATGAAGTGGGAGCTAGAAAGCCCCTGCACGCCGACGGCCACGCCCACAGCAACCGCCACCCCTACGGCGACTGTAACCTGGCGTCTGTACCTGCCTCTCGTCGTCAAAGACTACGGCTCCGGCATGTAGGTCCGTTAAGCTTGGTAGACACGTGACCTTCTACTAACTGTGAATTCTGAGTCCAATTCAGACCCATCAACAACATCGCAAAAGCGTGGAGCAGACAGACCCACGCTTTGTTGCAGCCCATCAACAGATCACCCAGGAATGGTGGGAATTGCGTCGTCAGGATTTCGACTTGTTCATCTCCCAACTGGTCATCCAAGAAGCGGGCGCAGGCGATGAAAACGCAGCACAGCAACGTTTGCAAGCAGTTGCGGACATCCCGTTGCTGAAATTGAGCGAAGAAGCGGTTGCCTTTGCTGGGAAACTGGTCAAAGAAGGGCCTATGCCTCAAAAGGCGGTAGAGGATGCTTTACACATTGCAGTGGCGACACTCAACGGCATGGATTACCTGCTCACGTGGAACTTCAAACACATAGCGAATGCGACAATGCGGTACAAAATCGAGCGTGTTTGCCGACTGGCAGGCTATGAACCACCGATTATCTGTACGCCGCAAGAGCTATTGGAGGAATAGGAGATGTGGCAAGACCCGATCGTCGCGGAAGTGCGTCAAGCACGAGAAGCCCACGCGGCACAATTCGACTTTGATTTGTGGGCTATATACCGTGCGTTGAAAGAGCAAGAAGAGCAAAGCCAACGCAAGAAAGTTTCTTTTGCTCCCAAGCACATTCCGCCCGTTAAGACAGAGATGAAACCAGCTTTAGCGGCTTAGCGCATGCACTCGACCCGCGCTCCGCGCGGCGCGTACGCGTATCGGCGGCGTTTTCGCATTTGTAGCGGGCCTCGTAGCAAGGTTATCGTTCCATGGGTTCGCATGGGCAGGTGATGCGCAAGCCGTTTAGGTCGCTTGACATTGTTGATCCCCTCAAGTCCAGTCTTGGTCTCGCCGAAAAGGTATACAAGAGCAAAGCGGGAGGTCTAAACTGCCTCCCGTTCTTGCTTTTGGACTGGACATGGTACTGGGTTGTTGACCTGCAAGGGCTTCTGCTGTATAATATAAGCAACAAGGGATGTCCCACGGGTTTCCGTAAAAGCCCCTGTTTGAGCATATTATGCGGAAAAATTCCATATAGTCAATGTTAGGGGAGACAAATGGGCCAAGAAAGCCGTTGGAAAAACTTTTCCCTAAGCATTGCCTCAAATCTTGTTGCTGCTGTCTTGCTGGCAATATTGGGGTGGACCACGCACGCTGGCCTCCGATTTCTTGCTGTTGCAGCCGTAATCCTGATAGTACAGGTTACATTCAGTTGGTTATTGCTGAGGGCCAAGTTCCATCGGGATGCAGTAATGCTGCTCGGCAGCTTCCTTGGAGACGAGGCTTGCGTCACATGGGAAGAAAGACCGGATGTATGCCACTGGTATGTTTTCCACAGAGGGACCGGTGCGCTGCACCACATACACAATTGGATCGTCGGCGACGCAATCAAAATAAGAGAGCGACGGCGACACAATGTTCCCAGGGCAGTAGTCGAGGGCTTTCCAAGGGGAAAAGACATTCACACTGTTGAAGAATACGAGAGCATTTTTGGAGAAAAGAAGACCCCCTAACCTCCGCTTCCAGCCGACGCTTTCAGCGTGGCTGAAGCGGAACGTTAGGCTGCTTGGTATTTCTTAATCCACTCAGGCCAATTGTGGTCTCGCTTAAAATAGGTCTATAAAAAGCAAGGCGGGAGGTCTAAAACGCCTCCCGCTTTTGCTTTTCGGACTGGGCATCGTATTGATGGTTGACCTGCAAGGGCTTCTGCTGTATAATATCGAGCAACAAGAGATGCTTGCAGGGTTTCCGCAAAAGACCATGTTTGGGCATGTTAGAGGTGATATCTATGGAAGCTGTTCGAGTTCAACAAGTCGTTGCCAAAGATGGTGAGGTCTTAGTCAGAGGGATACCTTACAAGAAGGGCCAAGTTGTTGAAATTATTGTGTTGCCTCAACCTCTGAAAACCACGCCACGTTCGCACTTAACCGTGCGTCAGTTGCGGCAGTCGGGGCTGATTGGCTTGTGGAAAGACCGTGACGACATTCGAGATAGTGCAGCCTATGCTCGTCGCTTGAGGGAACAAGCTCAACGGCGCGGAGACATCGACTATGATTCTGTTGGACAGTGACGTGATGATTGACCTACTGCGCCAATATCCGCCAGCGACGAGTTGGTTCGACACCCTAGACGATGAAGAAGAGTTGCCCTCGCTCAAAAGGGGTCCAAAAGCAAGAGCGGGAGGTCTAAAACGCCTCCCGCTCTTGCTTTTCGGACTGGGCATCGTACTGGTGGTTGACCTGCAGGGGCTTCTGCTGTATAATAATGAACAACAAGGGATGTTCCACGGGTTTCCGCAAAGGACCTTGTCTGGGGATATTATCCCGAAGAATTCCGTATACTTAGCCGGCTTGTCGCATTCTTGATGCATTCCAATTCAATCCCTTGAGTTCAAATATGGTATATACTTTAGTTTCCGCCGACTTGCTTGGCTACCACACGTAGTGACTCTATCAGCAGCTTAACCACTATATGTAGAGTGTCACACGGGACAGGGTAGTCCGAAATGGCTCAAAAGCCCAATTTAGCGGAAAGTAGAGTAATAAATATAATGAACATTCGGGTAACGGGGGAAAAGAGCATGGATTTTGTGGATAAGATTATTCACGGCGATTGTGAGCAAGTGCTAAAAGGGTTCCCTGATAACTCGATTGACTTGATTTTTACCTCACCGCCCTATGCAGACCAAAGAAGGAAAACGTACGGTGGTGTAAAACCAAGGGAATATGTAGACTGGTTCCTGCCAAAAACAGAACAGTTCTTACGTGTGCTAAGACCTACTGGAACTTTCATTCTGAACATCAAGGAAAGAATTGTAAATGGAGAACGGCATACTTATGTCATTGAACTGATACTGAAGATGAGAGAACAAGGATGGCTATGGACTGAAGAATTCATGTGGCATAAGAAGAATTCCTATCCAGGTAAATGGCCTAATCGATTTCGAGATTCTTGGGAAAGACTGTTGCAATTCAACAAACAACGTAAGTTCAATATGTACCAAGAGGCAGTCATGGTCCCAGTCGGGGATTGGGCTACAGACCGCCTCAGTAGTCTTAGTGAAACTGACAAAATAAGGGATGAATCTAAAGTCAGAAGCGGATTCGGCAAGAACGTTTCAAAATGGGTAGGGCGTGATGAAGTATATCCAACTAATGTGATTCATATGGCTACAGAGTGCTCCAATAGAAATCACAGTGCAGCTTTCCCTGTGTCTTTGCCAACTTGGTTTATAAAGCTATTTACCCAGTCAGGAGACACCGTCTTGGACCCATTCATTGGTTCGGGGACAACCGCCGTAGCTGCAAAACAACTTGGACGTTACTATGTAGGTATCGATATTAGTGAAGAATACTGCCAAATGGCAAAAAAAAGAGTTATGCAAATACAACCGCGATTGCTGGAAGAACCTGCAACCTACGAAGCGAGGACATACAATGAATCCATTACGCTTGGATAAAGTGAATGTCTACGCAAATGAGAATATCGTAAGTTTCCACCAAAAGAGGATTAAATCGCTGGAGAGTTTGATGCTAAACAAGTTGCTCAAGAAAAACCCCTATCTCTTCAGAGCCAAAAACATCACTACTGCGGGTGACTTAATGAACGGTTTGCTTGATGCCTTCCTTTCATCCTCTGAAGAAAAACTGTTCGGTGATTTCCTGGAAGACCTAGCCATCTTTGTCGCAAGCCAAACCTGCAATGGGCACAAATCGACTGCCCCAGGAGTTGATTTGGAATTCGAGAACAAGGGCATTTCTTACATTGTTTCAGTCAAGTCGGGACCAAATTGGGGTAACAGTTCGCAGCAGAGCAAACTTGCTGAGGATTTGCAAAAAGCTGTTATTCGAGTCAGGCAATCACAACATGGTGCAAATGTTCAACCTGTGTTGGGCATTTGTTATGGAAAAACCCGCACCGACTATTTACGTGGGTACTTGAAAGTGGTAGGACAGAATTTCTGGTACCTGATTAGCGAAAACGAGGATCTATATACCGATATCATTGAACCCATCGGCTATCGTGCCAAAGAACACAATGATGCATTCGACAAAGAGAAGGCGAGAGTTGTTAATAGATTCACTGGAGAGTTCATTGACAGGTTTTGCGATGACACGGGTGCGATAGACTGGGTCAAACTTGTAGGGTTTAATAGCGGAAATTACGATTTGGACAAGTTTCTGTCTTAACGTCCACGCCAGCTAACCACTCGCTGGTGTGCCCTGCAAAGCTGTCGTCTACAAGCCAGCGAACTCTTGATCGCTTGTCTGAAAGCAAAGCGGGAGGTCTAAATTACCTCCCGCTTTTTTGGTGCACTGATCGGTTCCCTAGCCTAAACCCAACCCTCGACAGTTATCTCCCCCCTCAAGAAGCGGTCAATGTCCGCTGCGGCGCGCTTGCCGGCGCCCATGGCGCTGATGACGGTGGCTGCGCCGGTGACGACGTCGCCGCCGGCCCAGACCCTGGCCTTGGTCGTCTGGCCCGTCTCCTCATTGGCCACTACCGTCCCATGTCTGCTCCGCTCCAGGCCCCCAGCCTCAGTGAAGACCAGCGGATTCGGCCTGGTGCCGATGGCGATGACCACTATGTCCACATCTATGTCGAACTCTGAGCCTGGGATAGGGACGGGCCTCCGACGCCCGCTGGCGTCGGGCTCGCCTAACTCCATGCGGATGCACCTCATGCCACATACCCAACCGTTGTCATCCCCATAGATCTCCACGGGGTTGGTGAGGTACTCGAAGATGATGCCCTCCTCCTCAGCGTTCTCCGCCTCCTCTGCCCGGGCAGGCATCTCCTTCCTCGAACGGCGATAGACGATCGTGACCTCCTCGTTCCCCAGACGCAAGGCGCAGCGGGCGGAGTCCATGGCCACGTTACCGCCACCCACCACGACCACTCGGCCCCTGACCTTGATGGGCGTGTCGTACTCGGGGAAGAGATAGGCTTTCATCAAATTGGTGCGGGTCAAGAACTCGTTGGCCGAATAGACGCCGTTGTAGTTCTCGCCGGGGATGCCCTGGAAAAGGGGCAACCCGGCCCCCGTGCCCAGGAAAACGGCATCGTAGCCCTGTTCCCCCAGGAGCTCGTCAATGGTGAAGAGCTTGCCGATGACGGAGTCGAGGCGGATGTCCACCCCCAACTGGCGCACGTAGTCTACCTCGGCCTTGACGATGGCTTTGGGCAAACGGAATTCAGGGATGCCATAAATGAGCACGCCGCCCGCCGCGTGTAACGATTCGAAGATGGTCACGGCGTGGCCGTAACGAGCCAAATCGGCGGCGCAGGTCAGGCTGGCCGGGCCCGCCCCGATGACAGCCACCTTCTTGCCCGACGATGGGGGGAGCTCAGGTATCGCCATCCCCCTGGACAGGTCCCAGTCGGCCACAAAACGCTCCAGCCGCCCAATGGCCACCGGCTCGTGCTTCTTGCCCAGGACACAGACCTCCTCGCACTGGGTCTCCTGGGGACAGACCCGCCCGCAGATGGCCGGCAGGTTGTTATCGCCCTTGAGAACCTCCACCGCGCCAGCCATGTCCCCTTCTTGTATCTTGAGGATGAACTCCGGGATCCTGACCTCGACAGGGCAGCCCTCGATGCATTTCGGTTTCTTGCATTGCAGGCATCGCTCCGCCTCAGCCTTGGCCAGTTCCATATCGAAGCCCAAGGCCACCTCGTTGAAGTTATGGCGACGCACCTCGGGGTCCTGCCGAGGCATCTCCACTCGGTCGGGTATCACTTTTGGCATTTTGTCTCCTTGACAAAAAAACTTACATTTGGTATAATTGTATTAACTGGACTCGTAAGTCCTGGATGAGGCTGCTCCTGCGTAAGTAGGTGATACTCCGTCTGGCTTTAAGCCCGCCCTTGGCGTGAACGGTGAGAATCAGCCCCCAGGGTGAGCCAGTTTTTATTTTGACTCCCAAAGCTCCTCTATGATGATTTTGTCCTTCACCAGCGTATAGAAGCTGTCATCGCCTCGTTCGTACTTCTGAAACAGCGCCCACGCTACCGCATCAGCTACCTGTAAAGCACTCTCGCTCTTGGATTCGGAGTATTCTACAACCAGCACCGCTTGCTGCACGGAGCTAATTTCTTTTAGGATAACCCTGTTTTGCTTCTCGCGCAAATGAGGATTAGTGTAACGCTTGTCCACGCACAAAGATAGCTGAGGATGTCTTTCCAAGCATCGCCTGACAGCCAAAGCGCAGAGCTGCCTATAGAGAGCCTCTGGGTCATCCAAATCGCCCATCACCTTTTTATCGGCTACTAGGGCTACGATCTCGCATTCGGTCTTGGCAGCATGTCTCAATAATCTATTGGTGATTCTAACATCCGTCTTAAACGCTTTGAACTCTGGGATGTCCTTTCGCCTTTTGCCTAATCTCTTCCTGGTCTTGGCCACTACTTTCCTGAGACGCGCGGGGTTATCAGCTACTACGACGACGATGATCAGGTTGTGGGAAGAGCCCGTAGCGTGTCCCACATCGCCTGATTCGTCCAAGAAGCCATACTTCATCGGATCATTCCCATTGTTCGATGAACTCAGCCAAGTTGCGGATCATATCCCGCATTTCCGTGGCAGTGGGGGTCTAATGTATCCCTTGCCGCTTGAAAAGCTCCAGCGCCTGCTTCTCCTCATCAAGATAGATGCGCTGGCGGGCCAGCAGCAGGTCCCAGTCCACTTCGTGGCCGTCGAACTCGGGGCCGTGGACGCAGGCAAAGCGCGTTTCTCCGCCCACCTCGCAGCGACAAGAGCCACACATTCCTGTGCCATCCACCATGATGGAGTTGAGACTAACAGTGGTCGGCACGTTGAAAGGTTTCGTGGCGAGCGCGGTGAACTTCATCATGATGGCCGGCCCGATGACCCAGATGTGACCGATGCCGCCGCGGGTCTCCAACAGTTCTTTGAGGGGCTGCATGACAAATGCCTTGCGTCCGTAGGAACCATCGTCGGTGCAGACGATGAGCTCATCGGAGACGGAGCGTATCTTGTCTTCCCAAAAGAGAAGCTCCTTGTTACGAGCGCCGATGATGGAGATGACGTAGTTCCCGGCCTCTCGCAAGGCACGGGCGATGGGGAACACAAGGGCAATGCACAAACCGCCGGCCGCACAGATCACCGTGCCGTAATTCTCGATCTCGGTGGGGTTGCCCAAGGGGCCGGTGAGGCTGGCCAGTTCATCGCCGACCTCCATAGCGCCCAGATGCATCGTGGTCTTGCCCACCTCTTGAAAGACCAGGGTGATCGTGCCCTCTTCCCGATCATAATCAGCAATGGTCAAGGGGATGCGCTCGCCTTCCTCCGAGGCGCGGACGATGACGAACTGGCCCGCCTTGGCCTTGCGCGCCACGTCGGGCGCAGCAATCACTATCAGCTTGATAACCGGCGCCAAGTCCTCCTTGGCTAATATCTCATACACGCTTTAGCCTCCTCGCTCTTGTGATGAAGATTGCGTTGGAGAAGGTCCTCCAAACAACAGAGCAATCCAGACAAGAGCCCTTGAGAATTAGACGACCTCGCAACAGGGCCCTTGATAGAGTTCCCGCAGCATTATATATCTAGACGATGCGCCTGTCAAAATGCCCTACCTTTTTTCGTAGTGACGACTTCAGTCATCCACCACGGAGCCAAGACGACTAAAGTCGTTACTACGAATCCCTACATCATGTTCTACCTTTTGCGAAGCCGGCCTCGCTTTTGCCCTTCCGCCTCTCGCTCGCCCAAGGTAGCTACCTGACGCAAGACCTCCATGATGGCCAGGCCAAGCTTAAACATCTTGCCCGGTGGGACGGCCTGGGGCGGCACCGCCTCCTCTTCTCTGGCAGCCCGTATGTAGAGCCAGGCAGCAAGAACCCCTAAGGCGCTTCCCACCAGCCCACCGATGATGAGAGCTTTGTTTCGCGAGTTCATTTTTATCCCCCTTTTCAGTATTGGACTTTGGACAAAGCGGGAGAAACCAGGTTTTCCGCTTGAGGTATCTGTCGAGGCACTGAAAACGCCCTTAACCACGGATATGTGGATGCAGAAGGCTCCAAAAACCTGGTTTCTGAGCACCTGGAATACTACCCCAAAATACCGTCCTTGTCAACAGCAACAAAATGCCGTCTGCACCAGGGGCGCAGACGGCTTAGGGCAGCCGCGCTAGACGGGGGCAATCGTTAGAAGGGAATCTCCCCTTCTTCTATCGCCTCCTCTATCGCCTCCTCTGGGCCCACCTCAGCCCTCCCCATGGGCTTACCCAGGAACCTCACCGTCGAGGCGCTCAATTCGTACGAGGCACGAGCGACGCCGTCGTTACCCGTCCAAATTCTCGGCTCACCGGTCGCAGGGTCCGGCCTCAGCCGCCCTTCCACCAGTACCTGTTGCCCCTTGACCAGATATTGGTTGCAGGTTTCCGCCTGCTTGCCCCAGACCGAGACCCGGAACCAGATGGTCTCCTCACCTGGTGTGCCATCGGCGTTGGTCCACTTGCGACTGGTGGCCACCGAGAGATTGGTGACCGGCGTGCCCTGGGGGGTGTAGCGCATTTCTGGATCGCGTCCCAGGTTTCCCACTATGATGATTTTTTGGTACATTTTCTTTCTCCTTTCGATAGCGTGATATCCTCATGGCACTTTTGCCGACTAAAAATGCCCCGATTGCCCCAAATGATACTTCATAAAGCGCAAATTGTCAACATGGCACACACCGCCCTCATCCCTCCGGCAACACCTGTACGTGATGAGGACACAACGCTACCTGCTCGCCCGGCTCCGGGACCGGCCCGTTTAGCACATCCAGCTCAAAGCGCAGCGACATGCCTGCCGTTGCCATCATGATCTGGTAGTGCCCGCCCCGGAAGGAGCAGGTCTGCACCTGCCCGACGATGATATTTTCGGCTGGGGTGTTGGTCTTCAGGCAGCGTGCCCCTTCCGGACGGATAAGCACCGTCACCGCCAGCCCCACGGGCAGCGCGGACGAATCGGTCGTCGTCAGCCGGCCCAGAGCCGTCTCCACGGCCAATGGCGGGCCCGCCACCACTCGGCCGGGCAGCAGGTTCTCCAGCCCCAGGAAACGGGCCACAAACTCTGACGCCGGTCGCCGGTAGACTTCCTCCGGCTTTCCCTCTTGCACCTTGTGCCCTCGATCCATGATGACCACCCGGTCGGCTACAGCAAAGGCTTCTTGTTGGTCGTGGGTGACGTAGATGGCGGTGACGCCCGCGCCCTTGAGGATGGTTCGCAGCTCGTTCATCAGCCGCTCACGCAGGGTACGGTCGAGGGAGCCCAGAGGCTCGTCCAGCATGAGCAGGCGCGGGCGGGGGGCCAGGCTGCGGGCCAGGGCCACCCGCTGCTGCTCGCCCCCCGATAGCTCGTTCACGTCCCGTTTCTCGAAACCGACCATACCTACCAGGTTCAGCACCTCGGTTACCCGCTTTTGAATTTCTTCCTTCGGCAAGCGTTGCATCCGCAGGCCAAAGGCGATATTCTCGAAGACATTCTTGTGGGGAAAGAGGGCTTGATCCTGGAACATCAGACCAAGGTTGCGCCGGTGCACCGGCACGTCACGGATGTCACGGCCCTCGAACAGCACTTTTCCGCTGTCGGGGGTCTCCAGCCCGGCGATGAGGCGTAGCAGCGTGGTCTTGCCGCAGCCGGAAGGGCCCAGCAGGCAGACGATCTCTCCTTCGTCCACGGCGAAGCTAATGTCGTTCGGGAAGTATTCATCGCCGTAT
Source organism: Anaerolineae bacterium (assembly GCA_049589355.1). Taxonomy (GTDB): domain Bacteria; phylum Chloroflexota; class Anaerolineae; order VGOG01; family VGOG01; genus JBAWAP01. The sequence goes on along the minus strand of JBAWAP010000060.1, from coordinate 18,272 downwards.
GATTTGGTGAGGTGATGGACCTCAAGCAATGACATCGTAAACTCATAGCCGCTAGATGATAATCCTGCTGGCTCCGTCTTGAGCTTATGGAAGACACTCGAACCCTTGCTCATCGAAGTGATGGTTAAAAACGAAGGCCGTCTTGATCCCCAATCGCCGCATGATCTCAAAGCTGACGCAATCAACCAAACTGAGCTCTCTACGTGCTGCCGCGAGGACACCGGCGATGCCTACCTGGTGGAGGGATTCGTCAACCCATTCAATGTTCAGCGTAGGCATGATGTCTTCCTGAAAAACTCGAACGGCGGGGATACCAAGTCTACGTTGCACCAAAGCCAGAGTCTCCACCAGCACGTAGTTGCTGCAAACCAGAACTACTTCTTGAGTCAGCAAATCTTCCCATATTTGCTTTGCCGCATCATGGTTCTCATCGTCAGCATCCAGAACGGCGAAAAGGGCCGAAGTGTCAACAAATACGCTCATCCCTGGAAGTCCTCCACCAAATATTCATCGTGCTTCGTGGAGATGTCTGATGCTCCTGAGTGAAATCGGCCTGCAGCAGCGATAGCTCGTCTACGGCGTTCCTCAACGTCAATTTCCCCCGCTGACCGGAGCAAGTCACCCACGCTCTGACGGATCAATTCAGCGACGGATACCTGACGAGCGGAGGCTAAATCTCTCAAAGCTCGTGCTTGCTCTTCCGTCAATTGCACCTGCGTTCGGATCATGACAATCCTCCATCATGATTATTTGCCATAATGATAACACATAACCCATCAGCGGTCAAGGTCAGAATTCCCCGATCTCCCCATACCTGAACCGCTCAATGGCCAGGAACCCGGCCGCGCAGACCAGCATCAGCAACGTGCTCATGGCCAGGGCCTGGCCGTAGTTGATGGCTCCCGGCTGCCCCAGGAAGCGGTAGATGACCACCGGCATCGTTGGCATCTGCGGCCGGGCCACGAACACCGTCGCCCCGAACTCGCCCAGACTGACGGTGAAGGCGAACACCGCCCCTACTAGCAGTGCCCGCCCCACGATGGGTAGATCTATCTCCCGCCACACCCGCCAGGACGAGGCTCCCAGCACTCGCGCCGCCTCCCGCAGGTGGGGGTGGATGCCTCGGATGACGGGCAACAACGAGCGCACCACGAAAGGGAGCGCCACCAGGGTGTGGGCCAGCGGAACCAGCACGGGTGAGGTGCGCAAGTTCAGCGGCGGTCGAGCCAGGGCGACGATGTAGCCAAAGCCCAGCGTGACGGCTGAAGTGCCCAGCGGCAGCATAAACACAGGGTCGAGCAGCCGGCCCAGCCGATCCCGCTCGCGAGCCAGCAACCAGGCACTGATCAGTCCCAACGTCAGGGCCAGCCCCACTGTCGCCGCGGCGAAGAGCAGCGAATTACGTACCGCCAGCAGCGGTGGCACGAAAAAGATGGAACTCTGCCGGTTGATGCTCAACTCTTGATAATGGGCCAGGCTGTAACCCATCTGTCCGGTGGAGAGGGAACGTTCGGCCAGGGAGAGCAGCGGCACCACCAGCAACAGGATCATGACCGCCACGTTGATCCCCACCAGCCAGCGTTCCCGCCAGGCGCGGGGTCGGCGGGCGGTGATCTGGCGAGGGCGCAGCTCCAGCGGCACGGTGATGCGCTTCTGCAGGCGGGTGTAGGCTACCATGAGCCCAAAAGTGCAGCCAATCTGGAGCAGCGACAGGGCCGCCGCCACCGGCAGGTTGAACAGGTTGACTGCCTGGCGGTAAATTTCCACCTCCAGCGTGGCGTAGCGGGGGCCGCCCAGGATCAGGATCACTCCGAAGCTGGTGAAATCGAACAGGAAGACCAATAGCGAGGCGGCGGTCAGCGCCGGGCGCAGTAGTGGCAAGGTCACCTCCCGGAAGGCCCGCCAGGGCGAAGCGCCCAGCATCCGCGCCGCCGCCTCCAGTTGGGGGTCCAGGTTGGCCCAGAAGCCGCCCACCATTCGCAAGATAATGGTGTAATTATAGAACACGTGGGCCAGCAAGATGATGGCCAGGGTGTGCAACAGGTTAATGGGCGGGTGGTCGAGGCCCAGGGCGGCCATGAGGAGTTGGTTGACCCAACCCCTAGGCCCCAGCAGTGAGGTGAAAGCCGTCGCCACCACGATGGTCGGCAGGACGAAGGGGATGGTAGTCAACGCCTGGAGCAGCGACTTGCCCCGGAACTGGTAGCGGGCGAAAACGTAGGCCGCCGGCAGGGCCGCCAGCAGCGTCAGCAGGGTCGAAAGGGTTGCCTGCCAGGTGGTGAACCACAGTGTCCGGGCGTAGTACGACGTGCTGACCAGTCCCCGCAACGCCGTCAGGGCTGGCTGTCCCTCCGGGGCCAGACTCAGCCGGAAGATGGAAAGGAGGGGGTAGAAATAGAACAGAGCCAGGAAAGCGAGGGGGATCAAGTACAGGGAGACACGGAGAAGGGGAGACAAGGAGACACGGTGAATTCTCCCCGTCTCCTTGTCTCCTTGTCTCTTTGTCTCTTTGTCTCCTTGTCTCCTTGTCATCGAGTCCTCAGTGCAACACCGTCTCCGTCCAGGCTTCGATCCACTTCTCCCGGTTCTGGTCAATAGTCTCTGGGCTGACCTGAGCGGGCTTGGGCGGTATCTCAGCGAACTGGAAGACTTGCGGTAGTTCGGCCTTGGGATTGGCCGGGAAGACCCACATGTGCAGCGGGATGTCGGCCTGGAAGGCTGGGCTGAGCATAAAGTCCACCCACTTCTCGGCTAGGTCGCGGTTGGTGGTGCCTTTCAGGATGCCCACGAACTCGATCTGGCGGAAGCAAGCCCCATCGCCCAGCACGTTGCCGGTGGGCGGCTCGGTGTACTTGCCCTCGCTGAAGTAAACTTCGGCGGCCGGGCTGGTGGCGTAGCTGACCACGATGGGACGGTCGCCATCGCTGGCTGCGCTGAACTGACCCCAATAGGCGTCCTCCCAGCCGGCTGTGACCAGCACGTCGTTGCTGCGCAATTGGGCCCAGAAGTCACGGTAGCCATCTTCGCCAAAGTGGCTCACGGTAGCCATCAGGAAGGCCAGCCCCGGCGACGAGGTAGCCGGGTTCTCCACCACCAGCAGTCCCTTCATCTCCGGTTTGGTCAGATCCTCCAGGGTGGCCGGTGGGGTGAGGCCCTTCTCCTGGAACCAGGCCCTGTCGTAGTTCAGGCACACATCGCCCAAGTCCACCGGGCTGAGGCGGTGCTGGGGATCCAGCTCCAGTTCGTCGGGGATGTCGGCCAGGGCGGGTGAGGCGTAGGGCTCAAAGATGTCGGCGTTGATGGCCCGGCTGAAGAAAGTGTTGTCCACCCCGTAGAACACATCGGCCAGGGGGGCATCTTTGCTGAGGATGGCCTGGTTCAGAGCCGTGCCGGTGTCGCCCGATTTTAGGAACTTGACCGTAGCTCCTGTCTCCGCTTCGAACTGGACAATGACCTCCTTGCTGGCATCGAAGCTGTCGTGGGTCATTACCGTCAGGGTACGCGGGCCACTGGGGGTTGGGGTGGGGGCGGGCGTCGGTTTCGGCCCACAGCCTGCCACCATCAGTATCAACACTAGGAACACAAGCGTCATCTGTTTCATAATAACCTCCTCTATTTGCCTTTGCGTATGATCACGGCTAGTAACAATCCCTGACCCACTCGAACTCGTGCCTGCCGAGCCGTGAGGACGTTGCTAACCCCTCGGGTGGGCCCCAGGTACAAAGTGCCGTTCTCCAAGGGATACTCCAGGCCCTCGGTGTAGATGCCTGTTACCTCCTCGGTCAGGGGCAGGAGGGAGAGGGTATCGCCCACTTGGCCCTCGATGAGGACCTCATCCCTGATGAGAAAGACCTCTTGTCTGCCATCGAGGATCTTGACCTTAACGGGGCGTAATTCCGGCAAAGCCAGAAGCAGGACATTAGCCAGCGTATGATCGAGCCGGTCGCCCAGGGCCCCCAAGATGAGTATCTCTTGGGCTCCTTGCTCCGCGGCGTATTTCATGGCCAACTCCAGGTCTGTCTCGTCCTTGCGAGCTGGGTGGACGATAAACTGGCAATGCCTCTTCTCCAATCGAGAGCGCAGGTTCTCGTCGAAGGAGTCCAGGTCGCCGATGACCACCTTGGGCTGCAGGCCCAAAGCGAGGGCGTTACTGGCTCCGCCGTTGGCACAGATAACCAGATCCGTTGGGGCGATCAGGCTCCGATAGAAATCGCTATCGTGGATTTGGCCGTTGGCGATGATGATCGCCTTCATTTATCCTCCCCCAGTTAGCACCCCCCAAAAAACAAGGCCGTCTAACTCGGACAAGGTTAGCGGCCTTGTGAAAACCAAATCGCTTCCCTCCGCTGGCATTATCCAGGTCAGGTTCAAGGGGTCGAGGCATTGGCTAGTGGCCGATGGCTGATAGCTGATGGCTCGCAAACGATTAATCCTATTCGCCATCTGCTATCGGCTATTTGCCAGCCTGGGCCTCTTCTCAGCCTGGCTCACCAGGCTCCCCCAGCCGTTCTTCGGTTATAGCTTATTAGCCCTAAGCTACGACTTTTGTGAACTCACCCTCACTCATAATTGTAACACTGAAAAGGGCTGATGTCAAACCCAAAAACCTTGGTAATCCAGGAATATCGTTTTTGGTTCGTCTAACTCGCGTTCTGGCATAGGTAGGGGAAGCGTGAACCGGCGTTGAAGGTGACCAGTTTTCCTTCGTTTCGTGAATTCGAACTGCAAAATGCTAAGTAACTTGACAAAGCAATCATTTTATGATATAATAACATTAGAACAATATAGGAGGCACAGAAATGAAGTGGGGATAGAAAGCCATTGCGTTAAGTGCGGGGCTAAAAAGTGGTGAAAGATGCCAAGGAGGTGACCATGAAGACTGGCAGCCGAGGGGACTTGCCCTGACTATGTCGCCGGGATGTTCAAATTCCTACCCAAGGAGCAATAGGAGGATCTCGCTGGTTGGAATCGAAGAGAGTAGTTGAGATAGCCCGGTCTGGGGCCGTGGCTGAAACTCAGTCTGATCGAGTGGGTTTTCTTTCCCCCTCTATGGCCATGCTACCGCGCTAGAGTTCGGGCTTAGGTGTTGGCTCAAAACTTAGGAGGCCCTTTAGTCACCTGCGTCAATCGGGTGGCTTTTTCGTACCAAGACAGTGGACAAGATTGCGCAAATAGCCCGGACGTGGTAGAATGGGCTACAGGCGTGAGCAAGCCGCTTCGGACGGGCCGACAAGTGGCAGTACAAAAGCCACCTGCGTCAAACGCACAGGTGGCTTTTTCCCTATTGCCAAACGAGCTGAAACCTGCTATACTACACTAGTGCGGGAGGAAGTCGGGCAAAGCAGCGCAGCGAGGGAGGGTGTTCGACTGAGTACGGACTAGCGGAGCTCTCCGATGTGGTTAGGCGGCCAGATGATGAACCTGACTTGCCCGTCGATCTCGTCTATTGGCACGGGGCCAAAGTGGCGGGAATCCCGCGACTCTTCCCGGTTGTCGCCCAGGACAAAGACGTGCCCCGGCGGCACGAGCGTCGGGGGATAGTCCATTCCACCCCGGCGGATCACCCACGGTTCCTCGAGCAGTTGGTCGTTGATAAACACTTGCCCATCCTGTACTGCTATCGTCTCACCAGGCAGAGCCACCGCTCGCTTGACCAGTAACGTGTTTTCCTCCGGCATATCAATAACCACCACATCTCCACGGCGCGGGCCGTGGACGAAGCGGTAGGTGACCTTTTCCACCATTACCCTGTAATTGTAGGACAGGTTGGGTTTCATGCTCGACCCCTGCACCACCATCGCCTGAGTCACAAACACTCTGATAAAAAGAGCGGCAAGGACAGCCGGCAGAGCTGCTCTCATCACCTTTCTCAGAATGTGCGGCAGCAAACGCTTTCTGCTTCTTGGGAGGCTCAATGGCGAGGCTATTTGCATGGAGTGAACCCGTTTCAGTTGCCTTAGGTCAGTGGATTCTAGAGTTCTTTCCGTGGAGCCTTATCATTATACTCCCGAAGAGTAACAATTTGGTTAGAGAACCGTTAAAAGTAAGTTACAATTCATCACCGTGACACACTTCTAGTCTAGTTATCTTTATTTGATGTCATTTGACGTGATGTTTGGTGAGACCAAGAAAATGTACAATCGTTCGACAAGCATCCTGGGGGAGAAGAACAACGACTGCATTTCACACCATTGTCGTACGGGGCACCAAGCCATCCTGTCCGGATGGCTGATGATGGAGGTCTTCGCCTTCTTGATAGTCAGAGCCATGCACGAGGCAGGCGCGTCTGAGTTTGTGAGTGTGGCAGAGGTTGACGGCCGGTGGCGCTACTAGAGCGTGTTTGAGGGGTAGATGAAAAACCTGCGCCAATGCCTGATAGATTGCGATATGGCTATGTTAAGGGCCATCGCCCAGAGGCGAGGGATCGAGCTGACGAGCAACCGCCAGCGCGAGGTCGTTGAGCAGTTGGCCGAGGGATTAGCAAAGCCTGAGTCCATAGCCAATGTCTTAGAGGGATTAAAATCTCAGGAGCGGGAAGCCCTGGAATCTCTGGTCTCCGAGGGAGGGAGGAAGAAACTCCACCTCTTCGTCCGCCAATATGGCGAGATTCGAGCCTTTGGGCCCGGCAGCCTGGAACGCGAGCGGCCCTGGGAGGACCCTGCCAGCGCCGCCGAAGGGCTCTGGTACTCAGGGCTCATCTACAGAGCCTTCGATGAGGTGGAAAGCCAATCCAGCGAGTTCATCTTCGTGCCTCAAGACCTGTTGCCCCTCTTGCCTGGAGTTGAGAAAAAACCACCAGCCTTCATCGTAGAAGCCGCATCTACGCCTTCGGTCATTCGCGAAGGCGATCTGACCCTGGTCCAAGACACTTGTGCTTTTCTTAGCTACCTTCAAAACGAGCACGTCAAACCCCTCAAAGGCGGCAGCTTGGCTCGCCGCGATATAGAGCGCATTAACCAACGCTTTCTGATTAAGGAGGATGAGGACGAAACCGAACGCCTGGCCTTCCTACATCATTTTTGCCAATGGCTTGGACTGGCACACACATCTGATGAGGGCTTTCTGAAGCCCAATCCGCCTGAAGCAAAGCGTTGGCTCAAGGCTACACGGGCGGAGCAACTCCTGGCTCTACAAACGGTCTGGCGCGATGACCCTGGTTGGAATGAACTGTGGCGGGTCAAATCCTTGCGCTGCGAGCCCACCGGCTGGCGCAACGATCCCGTGCTAGCTCGAAAGAAAATCCTGGAGCATCTCGCTAAATGCTCACCCGAGCAGTGGCTCTCCCTGGCTTCCTTTACTGATTCCATCAAAGAGAGCGATCCCGACTTTCAGCGTCCCGATGGCGATTACACATCCTGGTACATCCGCGAGCTGGCTACGAGGCAGTATCTGACGGGCTTTGAGCATTGGGACCAGGTAGAGGGAGCCCTCATCGTCCACCTCGTGACCAAGCTGCTTCATTGGCTGGGGGTCACCTCGCTGGGTTACGACGCCGAGGGAACCCCGCGTTCGTTTCTGATCACCCCTTGGGGGAGTGCCTTCCTAGGGTTACACGGCGAGATGCCGGTCGAGGCTATTCCATCCCCTATGATGATCCAACCCGATTTCACCATCATCGCCCCAGCCGAGGGCAGCCTCTACGACCGCTTCCAACTGGAGAGGATTGCTGCCTGGCAGTCCTCTGGAGAATCCTACGTGTATCGCATAACCCGGGACTCCCTGGCCCGTGGGTTGCGGCAGGGCATCAAGATCGAGATGGTCCTGGCCTTCCTGAAGCGAGTTAGCGGCGATAAGGTCCCCAGAAACGTGGTTTCGGCCCTGCAGAATTGGGATAAGAAGCGGGGACAGATACGGTTGCGGAAAACGCTTCTGCTACAAGTCGAGAGCGAACTGACCCTGGAGGAGCTAAGCACTTTGCCCCCAATCAGGGCTTATCTACGAGAGATCATCTCGCCTAAGGCAGCCATAGTAGCCGAGGAGGACTGGCCCAAACTGTTGGACGAATTGCGCAAGCTGGGCTATTTTCCCGAGATAGATGAGGAGTGAGGATGGAGATTTCGAATGTCAAATGTGAAACGTGAAACGTCAAACGTTAAAGTTCAGGCCGACGTCGGGCAAAGATTCGCGGAGATTTTCGGCGGGGAACCGGCCGCTGTCGTGCGAGCGCCGGGGCGGGTGAACCTCATCGGGGAGCACACCGACTACAACGACGGCTACGTGCTGCCAGTAGCCATTGACAGGAGCGTTTTAGTTGCTGCGGCCCCGCGTGATGACCGGCAAGTCGTCATCCACGCCCTGGACTTCGGCGAGAGCGCCACGTTCTCTCTGGACGATATCGAACACGATCAGGCGAAAATTTGGAGCAACTACCAGCGAGGAGTGGCCTACTTCTTGGAAGAGCGCGGCATTAAATTGCCCGGCTTGAACGCTCTAGTCGTCGGCGACGTTCCCATTGGCTCGGGCTTAAGCTCCTCGGCCGCCGTCGAGGTATCCATGGCCTACACCTGGCAGGTACTCTCTGGCTTCGAGCTGAGTCGAGTGGAACTGGCTCTCCTCTGCCAGCGGGCGGAGAACGAGTTCGTAGGTATGAACTGTGGCATCATGGACCAGTTCGTCTCCGCTCTGGGCCAGCGCCATCATGCCTTGCTCATTGATTGCCGGAGCCTCCACTACCAGCCGGTCCCCCTTCCGGCTGAAGCAGCCGTCATCGCCGACACCATGAAGCGGCGGGGGCTGGTGGATTCGGAGTACAACACCCGGCGGCAGGAGTGCGAGGAGGGGGTGCGCATCCTGCAGCGATACCTGCCGCAGGTGCAAGCCCTACGCGATGTCTCCACTGACCAGTTCGTAGAATACAAGGGGCAACTGCCCGAAAAGGTGCGTCAGCGTTGTCACCACATCATCTACGAAAACGAGCGGGTCCTCAAGGGCGTAGCTGCTCTGCAAGCAGGCGATCTAGCTGCCTTTGGCCGACTGATGAACGAATCCCATGCCAGCCTGCGCGACGATTACGAGGTCAGTTGTCTGGAGCTGGACATCATGGCCGAGGCAGCGTGGAAAGTGGATGGGGTCTATGGCTCCCGAATGACGGGGGCTGGCTTCGGCGGTTGCACGGTGAGCCTGGTGGCCGAGGGTGCGATTGAGGATTTTCGGGCGCAGGTGGCAGCAACCTACGAGGAGGCTACCGGCATCGTCCCCCAGATCTACGTCTGCCGGGCTGAGGATGGAGTCGGAGAGGTGTCACCCGTCAACTTCAGGTTGGGAATCACGTCCAGGTCCCAGCCGGAGCGATAGCCGGCCTGGTAGCGAAAATAAGCGGCACCGGCGACCATGGCCGCGTTGTCGGTGCACAGGGATATGGGCGGATAGAGAACGGGCAACTCGGACCTCTTGGCCATTTCCTGGCGCAACAAATTGTTGGCTGCCACTCCTCCAGCCAAGAGAATCTGTTCAACGCGATATTCCTGGGCCGCTCGTTTGGTCTTCTCCACCAACACGTCCACTATCGCTATCTGGAAACTAGCGGCTAGATGAACTACGGGCAATTGACGTCTGCACGTGTTCACGATACGCAGCACCGCCGTCTTGAGCCCGCTGAAGCTGAAATCGTAGCTATCTCCCAGCCAGGCGCGGGGCAAATCGAAGGCAGTAGAATCGCCATATTTAGCAGCCTGCTCGATGGCTGGCCCACCGGGGTAGTCCAACCCCAACAACCGTCCCACCTTGTCGAAGGCCTCGCCGGCTGCATCGTCCAGGGTACCACCCAATCGTTGATATTGGCCGTGGCCGCTCATGAGGATCAACTCCGTGTGGCCGCCGGAGACCACCAGGCAGAGCACGGGGAAAACGATGCTATCCGCTTCCTTCCTCCCCAGCCAATTGGCGTAGATGTGGGCCTCAATGTGATTGATCCCCAACATGGGCAATCCACAGCCCAGGGCGATCCCCTTGGCAGCGTTGACGCCGACCAGGAGGGAGCCCGCCAAGCCTGGCCCATAGGTTACAGCCACAGCCTCCAGGTCATCCCAAGACACACCTGCCTCATTCATGGTCTCCTCAATGACGGGGGTAATGGAGAGGATGTGCTGGCGGGAGGCCACTTCTGGGAAGACGCCACCATAGCGGCGATGAATGTCTACCTGGGAGGCGACAACGTTGGAGAGGATTCTCTGCCCATCCTCCACCACCGCTGCCGCCGTCTCGTCACACGATGTCTCGATGCCTAGGATAAGGGTCATATAGCTATCCTGCCGAAGAGAGCCACCAGACCTCGGAGGTCTAGAGAGAGACCTCCGAGGTCTTAGAAAACCCTCTTTATCGCTTCAACCAACACTTCGTCCTCCTCGGCCAAAACTGTACGCGGGTCGAGGAGAAAGAGGTCATCCTCGATGCGGCCGATGACGGGAGGATCACCAGTTCGCAGACGGCGCCCTAACTCGTCGGGAGAGTCCACTTTGATGGCTACCAGCTTAGTGGGCAGGGTCTCGCCGGGCAGGCTGCCGCCGCCCACGGTAGACCGACCATCCACTACCCTGGCGGCAATCCCCGCCTCCGTCAGCTTCCCCGCCCAATCCATCGCTCTCCCCTCGATGGTCTTGGTGGGCACGGCAATCATCTGCCAGACAGGAACCTTCTCCTCGGCCTCCCCCTTCAGATAGTGGAACAGAGTTGTCTGCAGGCCAGCGATGGTCGTCTTGTCCACCCTCAGGGCCCTGGTCAAAGAGTGGCGCTTCAGTTTGGCTATGAGATCCCTCCGTCCGACGATGATGCCTGCCTGAGGTCCTCCCAGGAGTTTGTCACCGCTGGCCGATACCAGAGCGACCCCCTGAGCGACACTCTCCTGAAGCGTCGGCTCGTGGGCCAAGCCGTAGGCCGAGGTGTCAAGGAGGGCACCGCTTCCCAGGTCGTCTACTACCAGCAAGCCCCTCTTTTCGCCAAGCTCCACCAACTGGCTCAACTCTGGCTCATGGACGAAGCCGGTCAGGCGGAAGTTGCTGCGGTGGACGCTCATGAGGAGAGCCGTCTCCTCGGTGATGGCCTCCTCGTAATCCCGGATGTAGGTGCGATTAGTGGTACCCACTTCCACCAGGCGCGCCCCGCTCTGGCGCATCACCGCAGGCATACGAAAGCCCCCACCGATTTCCACCAAATGTCCCCGCGAGACGATCACCTCTTTGCCCTGGGCCAAAGCCGTGAGGATCAGCAGAACCGCCCCGGCGTTGTTATTGACCACCAGAGCAGCCTCAGCTCCCGTCAACTGACAGAGAAGCTCCTCAGCGTGGATATAGCGGGAGCCACGCCTTCCAGCCTCCAGATCATACTCCAGGTTGGTATAACCTCGCGCTGCCAGCTCCATCGCGGCCCGAGCCTCAGCGCTCAGGGGAGCCCGGCCGAGGTTAGTGTGGATGATCACCCCGGTGGCGTTGATCACCGAGCGCAAAGTGGGACGCGATTGAGCCTCCAGGTTAACACTTGCCATCCCGACCAGTTCATCTGTCGAGGGGCAATCCTGGCCGGCCATGATGGCCTGCCGAGCGAGGTCCAGGGCCTGACGGATGGCCTCTACGGTCAAGTCGTGCCCATACTCCTCAGCCAGGGCTTGGGCAGCCTTCTCTTGCAACAACCTGTCTACGCCAGGTAGTTTCCTCAGTTCCTCTCGCATCTTGCTATTTCCTCAAATGCCCGTAATGAATTTATTGCTATGCCTATCCTACCTCTCGTCGCATCGTCAATGCACTTAGCACGATAAGCAACGCCGCAAAGCCCAGCAGGATAACCAGGTTAGGCCAGATCTCGGCCAGCCCCCAGCCCTTGAGCATCACGTCGCGCAGCGCGCGGTTGGCATAAGTCAACGGCATGAGATAGGCGAATGGTTGCAGGTACCTGGGCAGCTCTTCCACGGCCCAGAAGGTTCCACCCAGCAGCGCCTGGGGGATGACAAACAGGGGGATAAACTGCACCACCTGGAACTCATTGCGAGCAAAGGCCGAGGCCAGGATACCCATGCTGACGCCCGCTACGGCCAGCAAAGCGACGACGAGGAACAGCAGGCCGAGGTTGCCCAGGTAGTGGATGCTGAGCACCCCAATGGTGAAAGAGAGGATCACCGTCACCTGGATCAGAGCGAAGAGCCCCAGGCCGACCATGTAGCCCAGGACAATCTCCAGCCGGGTGGCCGGGGTGGCCAGCAGACGCTCCATCGTGCCCAGTGAACGCTCGCGCAGAAAAGACACGCAAGCCAGGAGAAAGACAAAGAACATGGCCAGAACACCGATGTAGACCGGCGCGATAAAGTCCATCGTATCGAACTCTTCGCCGGCATAAAGATAAGTCGCCTCAATAGTAACGGGCAGTTTTGCCTTGCCCTCATCATCCTGGGGCACGCTGGCCATCCCAAGACCCATTGAGGTTAGCCCCGCCAGCGCCTTCATCGCAGTTTGGCTCACGCGGGCGGTGATCGCCATACTCCGGGTTGGGTTGGAGCCCTCCAGCCGCAAGTTAATGACCGCCTGCTGGTTCTGGCGAAACTCGGCCGAGAAATCCTCCGCAAAAACGACCACGGCCTGAACCGTGCCATCGCGCAGCCGGTCGTCAATTTCATCAGGGCGCAACGTCACCACACCAAAGACATCGCTGCCGACCAATTCCTCTACGATGCGCTCTCCCAGGCTGATCGTGCCTGCCATCGGGATGGATAGTCCCTCGTCCTCGTTGACCACGCCCAACGGAATGGCGGCCGGATTGGCGCGGAACAGGATCGCACCCAGTGTTAGCATGAGCATAGGTCCGAACACCAATAGCCCAACCGTCCGCCGATCACGCGATACCTGCCGCATGATGCGGCGCGCCAGGATGAATATGCGCCGTGGATTCATCTCTCGCCTCCGGTTGCACCGCTTTCGGCAAATCGCAAAAATGCCTCTTCTAGCGTAGCCGTGCCGGCCTGGGCGCGGAGCTCCTCAGCCGACCCCTCGGCCAGCAGCTTGCCCTGGCGGATGAAGCCCAGCCGGTGGCATCGCTCGGCCTCGTCCATTACGTGGCTGGAGACGATGAGTGTCACCCCTTCGTCGGCCAGTTGGCGAAAATACTCCCAAAATGTAGCCCGCAATTGGGGATCCACGCCAACCGTGGGCTCGTCTAGCAGGAGAAGTCGGGGACGATGGACCAACGCGCAGGCCAGCGACGTGCGTTGTTTCATGCCCCCGGACAGGGTGTGTACCAGGCTATCGGCCCGATCCTGCAAGTCTATCAGCGCCACCACCTCGTCTATCCGGGCCCGGCTGGCCCCGCCGCACATCTCGGCAAAGAAGGCCACGTTCTCCCGCGCGGTCAGGTCCTCGTACAGGGCGCTGGCCTGGGTCATGTACCCCACCTGGGCGAGGATAGCCTTGTTGGGCATGTCCTGGCCCAGGGTGGTGACGCTGCCCGCAGTGGGCCTCAGCAGACCGATCAGCAAGCGGATCAGCGTGGTCTTGCCCGAGCCATTGGGCCCCAGTAGGCCATAGATCTCGCCAGCCCGCACTGCCATGTCCATCCCATCCACCGCGCGGATGGGGCCAAAATGCTTGCTCAATTCTTTGGTCTTCACGATGGTGTCCATAGACTATACTCCCCACCAGCAATACCTCTTCAGGTTCAGGCGGCCATCCTCGTTGAAGATAATCCCCTCGTCCTCCAATAGCTTTCGCTGAGTATTCAACCCGCCAATGGTGTGGCGGGTGCTAATCCCACCGGAGCTGTTAACCACGCGATGCCACGGTATGTCCAGCCACTCAGGAGTGCTGTGCAGAGCCCAACCCACGGTGCGGGCCTGCCTTGGGTCACCCAAGGCGGCGGCAATTTGGCCGTAGGTAACAACCTTGCCCCTGGGTATCCGGGCAACGATTTCGTAGACTTGCTGGAAGAATTCACTCACGGCCACATCAGCGCCTGGTCAGGATTGCGACCTCAATCGAGACTAGCAAACCCAGCACAAGCAGGGCGACGGCCCAATTCAGGGAGCGGATCATGCGCAACCAGGCACAAAGCACAAGGAACAGGGCTGCCAGGCCACTCTGTCGAATAGCGCGGACGCTATCCTCGCCGCTCTTGGAGCTGGCGAAGCGGTGATTGAAGTAGAAGGCAATGGGAATAAAGGTTGACGTCAGGGCCACGAAAAGCAGGAGGAGAAAAGCAGGGCGTGTGAGGGTTCCAGGACTGGTAAAGCTAACCAGGAAACCAAGGCACACCCAGCTCAGAATGCCCACCAAAATCGAGCTCAGAATCGCTCCTTTTCCCATCAACACCCTTTCAAAAGCTCTGTACACCATTATACTGCAAAACGCGTTTTCTGGCTAGGAAGACCTGACAGGTTTCCAAAACCTGTCAGGTCTGCTCAACTGAAAGACCGACGTACTCAATGTCGGTCTACTTACTCCTAAGCCCAGAAATACTGCTTTTTTGGAGTCAAAATTAGTGTAATACCGTATAGACAAAGGCGGAGAAATTTGATATGATATAAATCACACAGGACATACGAGTCCCAGGTCGAATGACTTGCGGAGCAGGTTCTTCGGCGATCAAGTTCTCTCGGAAAAGAGGCGCAAAAATGGCAGAGAATAGGACGAACGTCATGACTGCGAAGGAGGCTGCAAGGTACCTACGGGTGAGCATGTTCACCCTGAGCAAGATAGAGAGCGAGGGCGGATTGGTGCCCTATCGCACTCCTGGGGGACACCGCAGGTACAGCCTCAAGATGTTGAACAGATACCTCAACAATAGCCGCCGCTAAGGTGCAAGGCCGACGTGTTCAATGTCGGCCGGGATCGGTACTACTTACCCCTGAGGCCAGAAATGGGGTCCTTTTTTGCTCAAAGGTAGGGTAATACCCCATAGACAAAGGCAGGGAAATCTGATATGATGTAATTGCACGGGGCAAAGGTTTCTCTTCAGTTGCATAAGGTCCGATAAAGGCAAACCCATCGAAAGGTGGGGACGCAAAGCCACGGGTCTGTTTCAGTGAGAAGTGATCAGGGATCAGGCAATCAGGTTTCCTGGTCATTGATTCCCTGATCACTGATATGATAGCCGGGCTGCCGAAGACAGGTGCTGAGAAGCGTGCTGTTCGGAAGCAGGTCGGCCGACGGCACGTTTTTTTATTGGCCTGGCACAAAATGACAGAAGGAGGTTCAAAATGCGTAAGAAGTACATGCTAATCGGAGTCGGAATTGTGGTAGGCGTGTTGCTCGCATCGGTGGCAGTGGTGCTGGCCGGGAGCATAGATTCCCCCAGTGGCCCCACGGATTCCGCCTCGCAGATGTACACCCTGCAGCAGGTCTACGACCGCATCAACAATGGTACGGCAGCCACCAAGATGACCACCTTCACAGAACCCAGCAGCGCGCCGGGGAGTACCATGGTCACCCTGGATCAGATTTACGACCTGGCAGGGCAACGCTCCCAGCCAGCCAAGACCGGGGACACCTACACCGACGGGGGTGTCACGGGGGAGGACGGTGAGTTGCTGAAAGGCGTGACCTGGCCCAGCCCGCGCTTTACGGACAACGGCAACGGCACGGTAACCGACAACCTGACGGGGCTGATCTGGCTACTCAGGAGATAGAAAACCATGAACAGCAAACAGCAGAAACGTGCGACCATAGCCTTTCGTCTTTTCCTGGCCGCCGCGCTGGGCATTCACCCTATTCCCGTGGCCCGTGCCGGCACCACCATTACTGTGGACACCACTGACGACGAACTGAACAGCAATGAAAGGAGGTCTCGATGAACCTGCAAACCACTCATCCCAAACGATATGGTCTTTATCGTGTTTTGTTAGCCCTCACCCTGGGCGCCGCGTTGTGGAGCGCGCTGCCCGCCCCGCCTGCCAGCGCTGCTTACGTGGGGGCGGTCTATGCCCTCAAATTCGACGGCGCAGGCGATTACGTTGACATCCCCGACAATGACGCCCTCGATCTGACGACCAACTACACGTTGGAGGCCTGGATTTACCCACGCAGCCTTGGAGATTATGAGGGGATCATCTCCAAGTATCACACCGCTTCCGCCAACGGTTATATGCTGCGGGTAATGGCCAATGGCGCTATCAACTTTGACGAGATGTCCACCAGCGCCGGGGTTCTCTCGACCAACCAGTGGTATCACGTGGCGGCGGTCAAATCGGGCAGCACGCACACGTTGTACGTGAATGGCGTCAGTCAGACCCTGAGCGGTACGGGCCTCACGACCGCGGCCAATACTAATCCACTTCGGATCGGTCAGGACTATGACGACGATCCTCGCTACTTTGACGGCTTGATTGACGAGGTGCGCATCTGGAGCACCGCCCGTACCGCAGCCGAGATTCGCCAGAATATATATCGCACACCGTTCAGCACCACCGGTCTGGTCGCATACTACAAAATGTCCGACGGCTCCGGCACGACTCTGACCGACAACAGCGGCAACAGTCGCACCGGCACGTTGACCAATGGACCAACGTGGGTGGCTTCGGGCGCGTTCGCCGGACCCTGCAATGCGCTCGATTTTGACGGCGGGGACGATTATGTCTCGACGTCCAACACCGTTTCGTCCTATACAGCTTTCACGGTCGAAGCTTGGGTTTATCATTCGGGTGCCACATTCGTCGGTTGTCACACCATCGTCGAATTCGGTCAAGGCGCGCCGTATTTTGGTTTGGACGGCGGATACCCGACTTTTTACAATACTTGCATAGCTTCATCAACTTTGCAGCATAACCGCTGGTACCACATTGCCTGGGTCAGGTACAGTTCCTCCAGTTATGCCGTTTATGTGGATGGCGTGCTGGCATGCTCTTCAACGTCTTCGACCTCCCTTTTTTCCGGCGCTGATATGGGCATTGCCTATAACACGGGCGATACTCCCTGGACTGGCAAAATTGACGAAGTGCGTTTGTGGAATACTGGCCGCACCGCTGACGAGATCCGCGAGAACATGTTCCGCACCCTCGATGGTGACGAGACCGGCCTGGTAGCCTACTATCGCTTCGACCAGTACAATGCCAGCGATCAGACCACACTCTACAACTTGGTCAGCAACTCCTACCCCGGCACACTGACCAACAACATGGATGCCACCGCCGACTGGGTGTCGTCGAGCGCGTTCAACACGTGGATCGGCAGCGAGAGCACAAGCTGGTCTACCGCGGGCAACTGGAGCAAAGGGTCAGCGCCAGCCACAACGGACAACGTGGGTGTCTATAGCTATACCGGCGGCAATTCACCCTCCACCAGTGGTGCTACCACGGTCGAGCATGTGGGCATCGCCGCGAGCGCAACCCTCACCTGCGGCGGCAACCTCACGGTGAACGGCAACCTATCCATCACCAGCGGGGGGATGCTGGACGTGGGGGCATACAAAATCAGCAGCATCGGTGGCAACCTCACCAACAACGGCACGCTGTCGGACAACGAGGCTTATGCGCTTACCTTGGATGCAACGACGGTTTTTAGCGACGGCTTAGACGGCCCCGCTGCCGCAATCACTCCCGCTACCACTAATCCAGGCACCACCGTCGTCGCCACCAGCATCGGCAGCACCATCCCGGCCAACGCCTTCGGTTCCAGTTGTCCCGCTGCCGCCAATTCAGTGAAGCGCTACTACAACGTCACGGCAGATACCAGCACTGGCCTGGATGTCACCATACGCCTCTATTACGACGACGCTGAACTCAACGGCCAAACCGAGAGCAGCCTCAAGATCTACCACTGCGAAAGCGGGAGCTGGGTAGAGGAAACCGGCTCCTACACTCGGGACTCGACCAACAATTACGTAGAAGTCACAAGGGTGAACAGCTTTTCGCCCTTTATCCTCTCTGGAGGCAGCCCCACCGCAGTCACCCTGCAAGGCTTCACGGCCCGCCCGGCTGGGAGAGACCTGACAGGTTTCCGAAACCTGTCAGGTCTGGGCGCGCTGGCAGCCTTGGGTGCGGTTGGGGGTGTGCTGCTGCGGTGGGCACGGCGGCGGAGGGAGTAATCTCCATCAATGGCAGGCACAGCGAAGACGTAATCACAAGACCTCGGAGGTCTCCCCAGACCTCCGAGGTCTTTTCTCGTTTGGTGTAAAGTTGGTTGCTAGAGAAGAATGTGGTATAATTCTGGTTGTTCCCACTGGAGCCAAAAGGGTGGATGTTCAAGTGATGGTAAGGAGAGAAACGCTGAGGTGCCCGGCACTTGCCAATGTCGCTTGGAGCGAGTCGCTCATACGCCTTCCAGACCGCATTGCATTTGAAGTTTCGGCCAAAAGTGCCGGGC
>JBAWAP010000059.1:0-2886 GCA_049589355.1 Anaerolineae bacterium | reverse complement strand
GAGCACACGGAGCGCGACGAGCGGCGAATCTGATCCGTTAACGAGTACGTCTCTTCTTTGGGAAAGCTTTTCGTCAACTCAAAGATCCGCATCGCCGTGTCAAATCCCATCTGGTACACATCGAGGTCACGGTGCGTCTTTATCGTTCCACCCATTCACCTTGTCTCCTTGTCCCCTTGTCTCCTTGTCACAGCACGTGCCGGGAGCCCACCCGCCCGTGGATCCTTCGACAGGCTCAGGACAACGTCTCGGCGTAGCCCCCCGTCGGCTCGGTGATGCGGGAGAGGACCTTGAGCCTTGTACTGAGCCTGTCGAAGTAAGCGTCGTCTTCCCCGCCCCGTTGCGGCCAATAATGCCCACCACCTCTCCGCGTTTCACCTCGAAGGAGACGTCTTTCAGTGCCCATATCGTCTCGTTGGAGACGGCGGACGACTGACCACGGATGACGGACGATAGACGGCGGAAAGGCGCCTGTACCGCTTCGGTCAGCGATTCCCGAATCGTCTTGTAGCCCGCCTGGGGGCCGCCGATACGGTATTGTTTGCTGAGACCCTCTACACGGATAGCAATGTCATTCATATCTCAGATCAGGCTACAAGCATAGCTTCGGGTTCAGAAACAAGAATCGACTCACCTGAGACCAAGGCATAGAGTACGTCCGGGTCCAGGTCGGCGCCATTCGGCCAGCAGATAGTGCCGAGGTCCGGGTTCACGCGTACTTGCAAAAAGTAGTCACGGTCCCGAAGGGGGGCAAAGATGCCGGTGAACCTGATCAACTCGGCAACATCCACACTACCCTCCACACCGTCTTCAAAACGCAGGCAGAGACGATAGCCATCTAGAAGCTGCACTTGAACGATATCTTTGAGCATAGATTCACTCCAGTGGTTCAATTTTCTGCAACCCGGCTTGCTGACGAGCCAGGTCCCAGTCTCTCATAAGTTCGGCCTGATGAAGAGAAGCCCACTCCATGACCAAGCCAAATACTCTGGGAGGTAGTCGTCCCTGTAACAAAGTCAAGGTCTGAATGCTGATCAGCGCTTTTTGACCGCCATACCGTACATGAAAATGCGGTGGCGCGTGATCATTATAGTTCATCGTGATGATAATTCCAAAGAAGCGACAGATTTCAGGCAAGAAAGTCTCTCCTGTAGTGTTCCATCTACCACTGAGCAGCCACGGCAAAGGCCGGGTGCACGCGCATGCCGCTGGAGTAGTGCTTCACCGGGGTGTCAATAAACTTCTCGATCCTTCGACAGGCTCAGGACGGCGTCTCGGCAAAGGCTACGATCCTTCGGTAAGCTCAGGACAAGTCTCGCCGAACTTGCGCTCTATCTCCGCCCTCTTCATGCCCAGGCTTGTCCTGAGCATGTCGAAGGAATAGCGCCGTTCAGCCTGCCTGTCGGCAGACAGGGTAGATATTCTCCCGCCCGGTCAGCTCGGGATGGAAGCCGGTGCCCACCTCCAGCAGCGAGCCCACCCGGCCGTGGATCTCGGCGTAGCCCTCGGTCGGCTCGGTGATGCGGGAAAGGATCTTGAGCAGAGTGGTCTTCCCAGTTCCGTTGCGCCCAATGATGCCCACCACCTCACCGCGTTTCACCTCGAAGGAGACGTCCTTCAGCGCCCAGATGTACTCTGAATTCGGATTTCGGATTGCGGATTGCGGCGCAGGCGACGGAAGGGAGCAACGGCGGTGTCGGTCAGAGCTTCGCGCAGGGTCCGGTAGGCCGCCTGCCGGCCGCCGATGCGGTATTGCTTGCTCAGGTTTTCGACGCGAATGGCGATGTCACTCATAGCAATTTCGAATTTCCAATTTCGGATTGCGAATTGTCTTTCAACGATTTCCGTCTCGGCGCGCTTTGGCGGTTCTGCCTGAGGCGGTAAAGATGGCTAATAGCTCGCTGGATTCCTTGAGCAACCAACGACGCTCGGCAGAATCACCTATGCCGGCATCTTCGAAGAGTTCCAGCCAGTATTGGGTCTCAGCCGCTTCCTTCTCGACAATAGCGATCTTGTGGATGAAGTCATTACGGGACTCGGCCCGATTGGCTTCACGGTAGTTGGCGCCAATTGAGGTTCCCGACTTCAACCCTTCGACAAGCTCAGGACAGGCAACTGATAGCCCAGCACGTCCGATACTTTGCTCTTCGGCAAACTACTCACAAACCGAACAACTCTCAAGGCAAAGGCTCTTGTGCGCCGTTCTAACTCTTTCTTGTCCATCCCCGTCCTACCAGTTTACATTTCGAATTTCGGATTTCACAATTCGCAATTTGTAGTTTTGACTTTGCCCCAAGGTTGCGTTATAATCTACTCAGGTTCCTGCCCAAAAATCTTGTCTTGAGCTCGTTGAAAGGAGTTGGAAGAGATGGACTCGAAAATGGTCACTCTTGAGATAGCCGATGATGGCACGCTCATCATTCCCGTTGACCTCGTTCGTGCACTGCGACTTTCGCCTCGCCAAACCATCACAGTTGAGACGCAGGAAGATGCTCTTTTGCTTGTGCCATCACTTCGACCCGGCTCAGTGCAGGCTCGCAAAGAGCACCTGGACCGGATTGGCCACCTTCTTCGCACTGCGCTGGCAGGCGTCGAATGGTCCGAGATTGAGGCCGGGAGGCGTGACCGATGCTTCTCGGCGTAGACACCGGCTTTTTCGTTTCGTATGCCAACCACCATCCACGCGCCCTGACAATCTGGCACGAACTCATAGACGGGCTACATACACTGGTCGTTTCAACATTGACGATCAACGAAATCCTCGTCTACTTCTATCAGCGTGGCGACAGTGACAAGGGGCAAGAGTGGGTTGCCCTCATGATAGAAACAGATAACATCGAAGTCGTCCCAGTTTCTGTCGAAATTGCCATCCGCTCAGCCCGGTAC
>JBAWAP010000058.1:0-2033 GCA_049589355.1 Anaerolineae bacterium | reverse complement strand
GGTGTGGCCAAGACCTGTCGAGCCTACTACCAGCGGCCGGCGGTGGACTTCGCCACCTCCACCCTCATCGAGGTGGGCGGCCAACCGGGGCGACAGACGATAGGATATCGGGTCATGGTCGTTCACTGGGGAAACCGTCCCGTCGAGGATCTGACCGCCTGGCTGATCCTCCCCAAAGCAGAAGGTCTTCCGGCCCAGGTCCTATTGCAGACGGAAGCTCTCCCCATCGTCGTGGTGAAGCCCAATTACGGTCGCGTCTACGAGGGAGAGATAGTCTGGGGGACAGAGCGCTCCAAAGAGGAGATCAGCGCGCTGCTCGACCAGGCCCAGATTCGCCTCGCCTGGACGCTGGACGGCGAGCGTCAGGAGAAGCTCTTCCCGCTCTCGACGGAGAAAGGGCCAGACTGGGGGACCAGCGTACCATAGCACAAAGGAGCTAAGCAATGGGCAAGGTCAAACGACGAATCTTGCTTTTCGCGCTGCTGATACTGCTGTTGAGCAGCTGTGCCCATCCAGAGCAAGCGCTTCCCGCCTCGACGAGTGTCACTTTGCCAGCCTTATCACCAACTCCCACGCCTCCACAATCCACCTCCACGCCGCTGCCCACCGCCACAGCGGTGATTACGCCTTCCCTACAGAAGCTTCCTTCCCCGACGCCCGAACAAGACGCCTTTCCGCGCACCAATTCCTGGTTCGCCGCCTACTGCAACGAGTACCCTACCGATGAGCAACTGCGCCAACTGGTAGATGCCTTCTCTGCCGACGTGATCGCCTACTTGCAGAAAACCATAGATCCAACGCTACCTCTGGTATCGCAATCACCCTCGCTGACGCAGATGGCCGCCGATCTGCCGCTGTTTGAGGGGGGACAGGTAATTCCGGTGGAACTGGACAGCGGGGCGACAGCCGAGCTATTCGTCTTGCCCAATTTCAGAGCTATTGGTGGCCCTATGCTCTACGTGCGCTACGCCGACGCTGGCTGGCAAACATTCCCGGTGCCTGTGGTACCGCCTGGAGGGGGCAAGGCCGTGGCCAACGCCCCCAACCTCTGGCCCGCCTCGGCCGAGGCCCGCGACGTCACAGGGGATGGTCAGGTCGAGGCCATCGTCCGACATACCTTCGCGGGGGGCAGCAGTTGGCGCGAGCATCCCCAGGTGCTGCGCTGGAACGGCGACGGGTTCGATGTCCTCTTCCGGGCCGAATTGGTCAACTGGGCGGGGCAGTCAGAATGGCGCTTTGTGCCCCATGGATCGGCTCAGGACATCGTGATCACCTATCCTATCTTTATGCCCTCTCGTCCCCAGAAATTCGACCCCCACCCTGAGGGCGTACAGCGCTGGCGCTACGACCCGGCCGCCGACCGCTACGTGCTGTGGGCCACAGCAGTACAGACGCCGTCACCCGGGGTGGGAGACCTGGCCACAGCGGAAGCCGACTTCCAGGCCAGTGACTACCACACTGCACTGACTGCTTACGAGTCCTTCCTGTCTGACGAGACCTGGCAGGAGGACTTTCTGCACAACTATCGAATAGCTGTCGGAGAGCGGGATGTCGGAGAGCGGGAGTTGGCCGCCTGGCTGGACCTGGCCCGGCTGCATGCCGGCCTGTGCCATGCGGCGCTGGATGAGCCAACCGCCGCTCGCCAGGTGCTGTCCGCCGTTGAAAGCGCTCCACTGGCCGACCTGGTCGCAGCCTTCCTGACAGCCTACGGTGAGGGCGCGGATCTGGTCGCCGCCCTGGCCGCCTACGAAAAGGCCATAGCTGCAACCTCACAGTCCGACGAACAACCCCAGATAGGTGGTGGGATGTGGAGCCTCTATCCTCAGCCTTACAGTGAGCTGATCTTGCTGAACCGCGATCCAGCTCTGCTGAAAGCGGCAGTGCAGGATCACGGCCTGCCCGCGGAGGGCATCTGGGCCGACCTGGACGACGACGGGCGAGATGAATTCGTCTGGCTGGATGTGGGCGAGTGGCGTGTGGTTTGGGTGGCCTGGCAGGGTAGCGACAGTCGCTGGCAAGCCACCGGGCTGGAG
>JBAWAP010000057.1:0-13096 GCA_049589355.1 Anaerolineae bacterium | reverse complement strand
CTGATAAGGCAACAGTGACGGGCACTACGAAAGCCTCAGGAAGAAGGCTGTCGGAGAGCCGTATGAGGGAAAACCTCACGTACGGTTCGAGGTGGCAGGGGATGGAAACCAGGAGGTGATATCCCAGACGCCATCCCCTGACCCTACGAGCCGACCCGCGCCTTCGGCGCTCTGTTGTATCGGCAGTTCTTGAATTTGTTGGTGGTCTTGAGGTGAGGTAAGTTTTGCACACCCGGCGCGGGCGGGTGTGCTCGAAGCCGTTGGGCGGCGGTGGGCTGGCTTTGCCACCAAAATATATTCTGTACAAGGAGGCAAATCATGAACATAGTGTGGGATCCGATATATGTGCTCAACTTGATTCTGTGCATTATCATTCTGGCCTTCGGCGTGGTAGGTTATCGAAAGTCGCGGAGCGTTTTTCCTCTTTACATCGGGATAGCCTTCGCTCTCTTTGGTCTATCACACCTGGCGACGCTGCTAGGCCTGAAGGATTCGCTGGAAGTGCCGCTGATCGTGGTGAGGACGCTGGCATATCTGATCGTCCTGTTTACGGTTTACAAGGCAGCGTTCGGCTCGAAAGCGGGGACCAGGGGATAGTCTCAGGGTGGTTATGGGCAAGGAGGTGGACAGCCCTCCTCCGGCACCACGAAGGGGTAGATAAGAGTCGCTCGTCAGCCAGTTTCACCAGCCCCGGCCGGAGTACTTGTGGAGGCACTACGGCGGTGATCTCGACAATGGCCGTAGAGGGACCACGGGGCGTGTTGCTACCTGCCACCTGCTCGCGTTGAGCGGTGGGAGGGGTTGGGCTTGCAAGTAGCCGCTGCCCAACATCCGTTGGTGTGTCCTGAAGCTGTCGTCTGCTAGTGCGCCAAGCAACTTGGCGTTTCTTACGGGGTGAAAGTCCCCGTTGGGCAAGGGCTAACCACCCACCCATACCGAGTGTTGCAGTGATGAAGGAGGGGCTAAGGTCGGTTTGAGGAGTTACCGATGGAAAACCTCGGCGCTGGGAGATGGGATTCCAGCGTACCCAGCGAGCTTGAAGAAAGGGCACAAAGGACTGGAATCAGCCACCGAACGACATCAGTGAAGCGTACACAGGGAATCACGTAGCCCGTAGGGGAGACCGCCCTCCCTGAAGCTTGATACAGGGTTTTCAACTTGGTGTAACTGAGCATCTTGGAAGTTAAAAAATGCCAACTGCTTTACGCATCGGACCATATCGCTTTTACTTCTATTCCTATGACTGTGGTGAGCCACGACACATGCACGTGGATCGAGAGAACAAGAGCGCGAAATTCTGGCTTGACCCTGTTGTCTCGCTCGCTGAAAACCACGGCTACAGCCGCAAAGAATTACGCGATGTTGAGCGAATTGCAGGAGAAAACCTGGAAAGATTGAGAAATGAATGGGACACCTTTTGCAGTGGTGGCACTCGCGCTGCCTAGAGTAGTCAATGTTACAACTACTGATGATACTTTATCCGTAGACTTGGACGATGGTCGCACTGTCTCGGCACCCATCGGATGGTATCCACGCCTAGCATACGGCACACCCGCAGAGCGCGCCAATTTTCAAATCAGTAGCGCAGGCTACGGTATCCATTGGCCCGATCTCGATGAAGATATTGGCGTAGAGGGGTTGCTACTAGGCAAAAAGTCTACAGAGAGCTTTGCCTCGTTCGAGCGATGGTTACAGAGGCGGAAGCAACCCCATCTCCAAGCCGCCACCTAACAAGCGCTTCAGCCAACCGTGCTACCGCGCGCAATTCCAAGTAGTCTTGCCAGCGAAGGTGCTGGTTGTTGAAGAGTGCCTTGCCAGACCTGCACGGCGGCTGAACCGCAGGTCGTTAATGCGCCAGGAGAAACCTGACGTTTCTTGAGGGGTGAAAGTCCCCTCTGGGTAAGGCTTTGCCCTGAGGCCTGTCCTGAGCGAAGTCGAAGGGCTCAGCCCGAAGGGGCTAACCATCCATACCGGGTGTTTTGTAACTGCTAGAAAGGTCATATAGAAGAGAGCAGTATAACCGAACGAAACAGTTGAAGCGTACACCGGGAATTATCTGCTAAGAAACAACTCGCATAGCGGCGATGTTACTTGCAGAAAGAATTAAGCTGATGTATAATTAATCCAGCGTGGATTGAAGAAATCGGTGTTCCCACATGGGCCGCTAGCTCAAGTCGGCAGAGCAACTGACTCTTAATCAGTGGGTTGCAGGTTCGAGTCCTGCGCGGCTCACCAAATCCATAGGGCATGGGTAGTGACTTCTCCCATGCCGTAGTTCGGTGATGAGCACTTTCATCCTTTACCACCTCCCGGTTGGGGATCGCTTCATTTCTACCAAAAGGAGAGGCCCTGTACGCAGATACGGGGCCTCTCCTTTTTTCTCGTGTTGCACAGCCTCTCACCGCCCCTCAACAGCTCAGGGTGGCCCTAGCACCAGGCCTCGTTCCGTTCGGCCCGCAGGGTTCAGAAAGGCGGGACGAGCTAGATCCAAGTAGGGCGCTTCAGGTTAGGCCTGCCACTTTTTGACGATACGCTTAACCTGCTCATCAGCCCACTTGACGGCATCTTCCGGCGTCAACTTGTCGGTAGCAGCCTGGGCGATCATATCGGGGATGATGAAGGTTGAGATCACTTCCCCCATGGCCGGGCTGTTCGGACCCGGATACTCGAAGCCGACGCACCACTCCGGCGCTGTTTGCAGCACAGCCAGCTTGTCCGGCGGTTTGGACGTCGGGTCGTTGGACAGGATGGGCATCGGCTGGGGTATCCAGCCGGGGTTCATGGGCATATTGTAGCCGGTGCTCGTTTCAAAACCGCCCTTGTAGTTGGCCACAAAGTACCGCATAAACTCCATGGCGTTCACCTGGTTCTCGGCAAACTTCCAGATGGTCCAAGAATGTGGCGTCACGCCCATCAAGCGCGCCTGGGGGCCCTGCGGAGGCTTGGCGACAAAGATCTTATCTGCTAGCGCGGCATCCGAACCCTGGATGCTGCGGTAGGCGGAGATGGGATTGAAGATCAAACTCCCCTTACCTGATGCCAGGAAGCGGTTATTCCCCATGTCATCCCAGGACAGCACCTCGTCGGTCATAGTCTCCTGGTAAAGGGTCCGGGCGAACTTGACGGCTTCCAGGACCTCCGGGGAGTTGATGACCACGTTCTGGTCCTTGTCCTGAATGGAGCCGCCGTAGGACCAGATCAGCCCCCGCCATTGAACGTTGGGGTCGGAGGAGTGCCCTAACGGGATGCCGATGGGGTTGCCCATGGCCTTGAGCTTGCGCCCACCTTCAAGCACTTTGTCCCAGGTGTCGGGCAACACGCCGGCCTGATCCCACAGGTCCTTGCGGTAAAGGGCGGCGAAGGCCATGTAGAAGATGGGTAGAGAGAACCAGGTTCCCGGCGCAGCGTCAAAGCCCGCTTGCATCCCAACGGTGGAGAACTTGCCGTATTTGGCTTCTACCTCCTTGACGAGATCGGTCAGATTCACAGTGTGATTCTTCCACAGGAACGGGCTGGAGACGGCCTGGTCCCATTGCACGATGTCGTGACCTTTCTGGGCGGCGACCTCAGCAGCACCGCGGGCTGCCAAATCCACGTTGCCGATAAAGTCCACCGTGACCGTGACACCGTTGGCCTGGCCCCAGTCCGTGGCGAATTTCTTGATCCAGTCGTCATACCCCTTCACGAAGTGGCTGATGAGCTGCAACTTCAAGGCGGCGGTTTTGGTGGGCCCTGGCACAACGGTAGGAGTTGCCGTTGGTGCTACCGTTGGCGCAGCCGTCGGCGCTGCCTGAGGGCCACAACCAGCCAGACCGGCTGCAGCCAGACCTGCCCCGGCTATGCCGGCCGTCTTCAGGAACTCACGTCGGGAAATCTTTTTCTGAACCATCATTACCTCCTCCTTATAGGTTTCATAGATTCGATCTTAAGGGTTGAGTTAAACGTTGGCCTTATTCTTCGCTATTTCCCTCCTTTCCTCTTTCAACTTTTCTCGAAGGTTCCACACCGTGCTTTCGCCTGACCAACCACCTCCTTGCCATAAAGTTCCGTGACTACTCAGGCTGTCATTGCGAGCGAAGCGAAGCAATCCCTAAGCCGCAAGGAGGAGATTGCTTCGTCGCAAAAAACGCTCCTCGCAATGACACGGGCTGAGCAGTTACAAAGTTCCTTTGTTTTTGGTTTAGACTGCCGCATGTCGTTACTATTTAATGGCCCCGCCGGTGATGCCAGCCACAAAGCGATCCAGGAATAGGTTATACACGATGGCCATGGGAATACCGGCGATCAGGGCGGCTGCCATCAGCGAGCCCCAGAAGAAAAGGTCTCCCCGCATGAGATCCGTCGGCACCCCCACGGTGACCGTCTTCTGATCTGTGCTCGAGACAAAGGTGAGCGCATACACAAATTCCTGCACGCACAGGGTGAAAGCAAAGATAACTACCGTAAGTGTGCCCGACAAAGACAGCGGCATCACCACGTGCGCCAAGGCGCCAAGGCGGCTATCCCCATCTATCAAGGCTGCTTCTTCTATTTCAATGGGGATGGTTTTGAAGAAGCCCATCATCAGCCAGGTGCAAAAAGGGATGGTGAAGGTGGGGTAAATGACGACCAGGGCCCACAGAGAGTCTTGCAGCCCCAACCGGGAAACAATGGGTGAGAGAGGGATGAAAAGTAGGGTAGACGGCACCAGGTAGGTCAAGAACATACCAATACCAAGCCTCTCCGAATAACGGCCGGCCATCCGGGCCAGGGCGTAGCCGGCTGGGATTGCCACCAGCAGGGTAATCCCCACCACCAGGACGCCGATAGTCAGGGTATTCCAGAGCCAGCGGACGAACTCGGTATTGTTGAAGAGCCAATTCACGTGCTGCAGGGTTGGCGGCTCGTTAAAAATGTAGGGAATGGATTTTAGGTTATAAAGATCATGCTCGGTCTTGAAGGCGGTGACGAACATCCAGTAAAAGGGCCAGACAGCGAAAATGACCAGGGCTGTAACCAAAGTATAGAAACCCATCTGTTTTAGGAATCGCTCAAGTCTCATCTCATATCTCCCTTCGCCGCATGGCCCTTAGGGTCAAGACCATGGCAACCATCAGGATCGGGACAAGGGAGAGGGAGATTGCCACCCCTTGACCGATATCGCCCGAGATAATACCCACCTGAAAGGCGTAGGAACCCAGGACGTGGGTACTGTTCATCGGCCCGCCCTTGGTTAACAGCCAAACCACGCTCATGTCCGTAAAAGCGAAGACAGTGCTGAAAATCAAGCCTATGGAGACGATGGGGGCAATGATGGGCAGGTTGACCTGAAAGGTCCGTCGCCAGAAGCCAGCCCCATCCACCTTGGCCGCATCAATAATATCCTGGGGGATGGCTGTCAGCGCTCCCATGAAGACCACCGCAGCAAAGGGAAATGCCTTCCAGGCATGGACAATAATGACGGATATCATGGCTAAATCGGATGTCCCCAACCAATTCGGCCATTGATCGGGTCCCAGGATGTGAAAAGCCCGCAAGGTCCAGTTGATAATGCTGTACAGGGAATCATACATCCATTTCCAACCGAGCACCCCCAAGGCAATGGGTACAGCCCAGGGCAGCAGGATTACCACCCGCACAATCGCCTTTCCCCGGAAATTCTTCATCAGAACAAGCGCCGTAACCTGGCCCAATATTATGGACAGGAGTTGTGAAGCAATGGCAAAGATGAGGGTATTGCGCAAGGCCTGCTGGAAGATGCTGTCCCGGGAGAGCTCAATAAAATTTTCCAGCCCCACAAAAGAGAAGCCGGTTTGGATGTTGTTGATGGTAAGGTTGGTAAGGCTAAAGTAAATGGCCAGCACGAAGGGCAGTCCCAAGAAAGCCACCATATACAAGATAGCGGGGGCCATGAATACCGGGCCGAGCACTTCTACCCGGTTCAGCAGACGAAGGAAGCGAGCGATGCCAGACTCTCTTGCAACAACTGCCATTATCAGTGCCTCCTGAGCGAACCGCTTTGGTTGACTTTCCCCATTGAAAATTACCCCCAGGACCTTCCACACGCTGTCAGCACGCTTAGCCTATCCAAAACAAGTGGACGAGGTTCCCTGAAGGATCCGGTTCTTTGAGAAAGACCGCCTTAATGCCGGGTTGGGTCTTCAGCGGTTCCTCGAGGGCTACCCCCTGCGCTTCCAGACTGGCCACAGCTTTCTCAAAGTTGGACACTAGCACGGACAGGTGGCACCTGTCGGTGATGGCCTCCTTCACAACCTCGATCCGGCCGCCCCCGGTACCGCCGACAAAAAAGTTCGTATTGCCTTCTTTTAGCTCAAACCCGAACCGGTCTCGATACCACTCGGCGATAGCTTGGGCGCTGGCCTCTTTTGTGGGATAGAGCCCCACGTGTTCCACGCCGAGGAAAACCGGCGTCCCCCGCGCGTCCCTGATCCACTGCAGCACCTGGCGTATTTTAGCGGTGATCTCTGCCCAGTCGCCAGCCGCCACCAAATCCTTACGGACCAGCTTTGAGCCCATGCCCACGCACGCCACACCTGCCTCAAACCAGGCTTTGATGCTCTCCTCTGTGGCATCCACTCCGCCGGTGGGCATGATGCGCGTCCACGGGCAGGGGGCCAACACCGACTGGACGAAATCAGGCCCCCCCACCGAGCTGCCCGGAAATATCTTGACGATCTCGACTCCGAGCTCCTCAGCGTAGGATATCTCAGAAGCACTGCCACAGCCGGGCGAGTAAGCCACTTTTCTTCGGTTACACAGCCTGGCGATGGCTTCATTGAGAACAGGGCCGACCACAAAATTGGCCCCGTAGGCGATATATATGGCGGCCGTCGGCTCGTCAATCACCGAGCCAACCCCCAGGATGACGTCTGGACCCTCCCGATCCACATGTCGCGACAGTTCCTTGAAGACCTCCGGCGCAAAGTCGCCCCGATTGGTGAACTCGACGACCCTGGCACCACCTGCGGCGCAGGCTTGCACCACCTTCTTGGCCACTTCCACGTCGGCATGGTAAAAGACTGGTACGAGCCCGGTATCTACGATGGTGTTCAATACTTCCAGTCTGCTGAACCGTGCCATTTCCCTAATCTCCTTTCGAGTTAGTCCAGACCTTTAGGGTTTTAGAAACCCTAAAGGTGACTACTCAGCCTGTCATTGCGAGCGAAGCGAAGCAATCCCCATGCCGCAAGGAGGAGATTGCTTCGTCGCAAAAAACGCTCCTCGCAATGACACGGGCTGAGCAGTTACCCCTAAAGGTCTTCATCCTAGGGTTCGTCCGCAGCAGTCTTACGGGGTGGAGTCGCAAGGTCTTCGGATGGGACAACCTGTTTGAATTTCTGTTCAACGCTGCGCAAATGCTGAAGCATAGCCTGGCGAGCCGCTTCAGGATCGCGCGCCTTGAGCGCCGCCACGATAGTCCGATGATCCTCGAGACTCTGCACCGTCATCCCAGGAATATCAGCAGTCCGCCGCCGGCCGGCTAGATCGAGCTGGCTGATGGATTGCATAAACCGGGTTAAGATCGGGTTGCGAGATGCCTCGGTGATTCTTGTGTGCAATTCACGGTCTGTTTGCAGGAAAGCCTCATGGTCTTCCACGAGTTCAGCGGATCTGACCAAACAGGCTTCCAATCCCGCTATCTCTTTATCGGTAATCTGTTGCGCTGCCAATTCGACGATACCCACTTCCAGGATTTCTCGAGCCTCGAGGAGTTCCAGAAACGTAGAGTCATCAAGCGAAAAAACAAACTCAAGGGGTTCAATCAATGACTCAGGGTCCAGGGAGGTCACATACGTGCCATCTCCCTGGCGAATTTCAACGATATTCATGAGCGACAGGGCCCGGAGCGCCGTTCGCAGCGACGGACGACTGACCTGCATCATAGCAGCCAATTCCCGTTCAGGGGGCAACTTGTCACCTGGGCCAAGCTGCTTCTCTTTGATCAGGGAAAGAATCCTGGTCACGATTTTCTCCGGGAGGACATGCCTTTCGAATGTCCCGAATATCATATCTGAATCCTCCCCCGTTATTGGTAAACTGGATAACTGGTCAGACCATTTATCAATTACAGCAAATTGTATCACATATCTTTCCCCCTGTCAAATTTATAGGGCAATCGCGTGTATCTTTCCCTCAGGAAATTGTGTAGGTGCTCAAAGCAGCCTAAATCCTCACGCGGATAGAGAAATCGCCCTATTTTGAGACACTTTCAGGGGGGAAAACGACAACCTTACACCATCATCCTTGTTAGCGTGGAATTTCCTGAAATAAAGGATACACCATCGAACTGGAGGCTCTTTGCATAGGCGGGGAGTTCGTGCTATAATAAAATGGGTCTGTATGTGTGGCAAAGGAGCTGAACATGAGGGGATCTGGTTCGTACCTGAAGGCTGTTGACCGTGCTCTACAGGTGCTGCTTCAGTTCAACGCTGAACGCCCAGAAAGGTAGGAGAGGAGGTGATGCGAAGCCGACAACCCGTGCGTCTACGCTGTGCGTACCTCGCTAGAAAAGCGAGGGCGTCCCTATTATGATTATAGTAAGAAGGAGGAAAGAAAATGAGGTACATTCTGAAGTTGACACTGGTCTTTTCGCTGCTGCTGACCCTGGGGGTGAGCGCGGCCAGCGGTGCTCCGCCGGCCCAGGAGGAGATGACTTATACCGTTAAGCTGGGGGATAACCTCTGGACCCTGGCGGAGAAGTACCTGGGCAGCGGCCCAGCCTATTGGGCCATCTTCCACGCCACCAACGCCAAATACAATGAGGATACCAGCTTCGCCCACATCGAGAACCCCAACCTGATCCATCCCGGCTGGAAGCTCCTCATCCCTAGCGCCGAAGAGGCGGCCAAACTCCTAGCTAAGGAGCTTCCTGTCGTGGTGCCGGAGCACGTGTTCGTCTACGCCCACGGGCCCACCTTCCCCGACATTGACCCCAGCATCAGTTTCTCCAATGACTCGGTCGTGATGGGCAATGCCTATGAGACGCTGGTCTTCTATAACCTGCCTGGGAGCAAGAAGGTGCTCAACCCAGCGCTGGCTACCAGTTGGGAGTCATCGAAGGACGGCCTGACCTGGACCTTCCATCTGCGGAAGGGGGTCAAATTCCACGACGGCACCGATTTCAATGCCGAGGCGGTGAAGTACTCCGTCGAGCGGACCATCAACCTGGGCCTGGGGGCTGCTTTCATCTGGGGCGCGGTGGAGGAGGTAAACGTCATAGACGACTACACCGTGGAGTTCAAGCTGAGCTACGCTGCGCCTCTGGACCTCGTCGCCGCCTCAGGGTATGGAGCTTGGATCTTCAGCCCCACTTGCGCCAAGGCTCAGGGAGAAAAGGCCAGCGAGTGGTTCAATGGGGGCCATGATTGTGGAAGTGGCCCCTACATGATCGAGAGCTACGAGCGGGGCACACGGCTGGTAATGACCTACTTCGACGACTACTGGGGCGGCTGGAAGGAAGGCCAGTTCGGCAAAGTCGTCTTCGAGATCGTCGTAGACCCCGTGGTGCAGCAGCAGATGCTTGAGGCAGGTGAGGCGAGCGCCGCCTTCGCGCTACCACGGGTGAACCTCGAAACTCTGGACGCCCGCGATGACGTGACCGTCTACCTCAACCCCAGTTTCCAGAACCTGCTGGGCCTTTTCAACATGAAGAAGGAGCCCACGAATAATAAACTGGTTCGGCAGGCCCTTTCCTACGCGTTCCCTTACCAGCAGTTCATCGAGGGTGTGATGATGGGCCAGGCCACGCAGGCCTATGGGCCCGTTCCTGTCGGAATGTGGGGCCACAGTAAAGACCTGTTCCAGTACACCTACGATCTGGACAAGGCCAAGGAGCTCCTGGCTAAGGCCGGTTACCCTAATGGCGGCTTCGACTTGCTCATGACCTTCGCCACCGGCGATCTGGATGAGCAGCAGGTGGGTGAACTGTGGAAAGCGGAGCTGGCCAAGCTGGGGATCAACCTGGAGGTGCGAGGCATGGAATGGGAGCCCCAGTGGGACCTGGCCATGTCAGATCCGCTGGCAGCACAGGACATTCTCGTCTTCTACTGGTGGCCTGACTACATCACCCCCTACACCTATCTCTTCAACATGTTCCACTGCGAAGAGGAAATCCTCTTCAACCTGGGTTACTACTGCAACCCCGAGTTCGATGAAATGATAGACAGGGGCAACGAACTGGCGGCCACCGACCGGGCAGAGGCCGAGCGGCTCTTCATCGAGGCCCAGAAGATACTGATAGAGGACGCCGCAGCCGCGTTCCTCTATGACCTTCCCAACGACCACGAGCTTCGGTCCGACATCAAGGGCTACGCGGACAACCCGGCCTATCCCCACATCATCTTCGTCTACAAGCTGTGGAAGTAGTAGCCCTCACCTACCCCCCAACCCCCTTCCTCTCCCAAACTTGGGAGAGGAAGGGGGCAAGGAGAGGCCAGATGAAAAAATTGGAGTACCTCGCCAGGCGGCTGGCGCTGGCGGTGCTCGTGCTTCTGAGCGTGTCGGTCATCACCTTTGTCATCTCCCGCGTCGTGCCCTCCAATCCTGCCGCCCTTTGGGTTGGTCCCCACCCCACCAAGGAGCAAATAGCTGCCGCCCGCATCAAGCTGGGCCTGGACAAACCCGTCTACGCTCAATACTTTCGTTACATGAACGACCTGTTGCACGGTGACCTTGGTGTCTCCGTGGAATCGCATCAGCCCATCTTGACTGACCTCAAGACCTATTTGCCGGCGACCCTGGAGTTGGTCATCACGGGCATGATCATGGCCATTCTCATTGGCATCCCTTTGGGCGTCCTCTCCGGGGCCAGGAAAGACAGCCTGCTCGACCACACCAGCCGCTTGTTGGCCGTTGCCGGTGTCTCCGTGCCTACCTTTTGGATGGGCCTTTTGCTGCAATTCTTTTTCTTCGGCAGACTGAAGCTCCTGCCTCTGGGCGGCCGGGTGGATAGAGAAATCTCACTGTTTAATCCGGTTCAGCGGATCACCGGCTTTTACGTGATTGATAGTCTGGTCGGCGGCAACTGGTCAGCTCTGAGCAGCACCCTCGTCCACCTTATTCTGCCCGCTTTCACCCTGGGGACTTACGCCATCGGCCTGACCATCCGCATGACCCGCTCCACGATGATCGAAGTCCTGGAGGAGAAGTACATCACCGCCGCACGAGCGGCGGGCATCCCGGAACGTACCATCCTCTTCCGTCTGGCTCTCAAGAACGCCATTGTCCCCACGCTGACGGTATTGGCCCTCTCTTTCGTCTATTCACTGACGGGGGCCCTCCTGGTGGAGGTCATCTTCGCCTGGCCTGGCTTGGGTAATTACGTTACCCGTGCTATCCTCAGCCTTGACTTCCCGGTCGTCATGGCCGTCACCCTGGTGGTGACTGTTTTCTACGTCTTTATTAACCTGTTTTTGGATATCCTTCAGACCTTCCTGGACCCCCGCGTCACGGTGGGGTGATCGGAATCCACCCCACAGAAACGACTGAAGTCGTTACTACAAACTCTTACGGAGTCTGCTGTCGTGAAGATTCGAGTCATCGTTCCCGTGACGACCAAGGAGTTCGTGGCCGCCACGGGGCCTCAGTATGTGGCGGCTGCCAGACCGGACGCCGAAATCAGCGTCGTCGGCCTCGATAGAGGCCCCGCCTCCCTGGAGTCTGATTACGAGGATGCCCTGGCGGTGCCGGACATCCTGGCCAAGGTGCGCTCCGCCGAGGCAGAGGGGATGGACGCGGTCATCATTGATTGCATGGCCGATCCGGGCCTGTCCCCGGCTCGCGAATTAGCCTCCATCCCAGTCATTGGCCCAGCGCAGGCAGCGATGCACCTGGCCGTCATCTTGGCCCATCAGTTCTCGGTGCTGACGGTACTCGAACGGGATATTCCCCTCATTGACCGCCTGGCCCAGTTGTATGGCCTGGAGGGCAACCTGGCCTCGGTTCGACCGGTCAACATCCCCGTCCTGGAGCTGGACAGGGATCGGGAACGGCTGATGGAGGCTCTGGTGGAGCAATCGGCCAGGGCCATAGCGGAGGATGGAGCGCATATCATCTTCCCCGGCTGCACCGGGATGAGAGGTCTGGCCCAACAGGTGGAACAGGCTCTGGCGGACCGGGGCTACGCTGTGCCGGTCATTGATCCCTCGCTGGCGGCCCTAAAGCTGGCCGAGGGGCTGGTGGACATGGGCCTTTCTCACAGCAAGCGTACCTATCCTCCTCCACCGCCCAAGGAGATCGTCGGCTATCCTCAGGAGACCAAAGACGGACCTCCTGTCTCGCGCCCCGGTGAACTGCGAAGAAGGACAAGGATCCGCGTCATCATCCCAGTAGTGGGAGAGCGTTGGATCGCTCCCGTCCAGGAAGCTTACGGTCGTGCAGGCCGACCCGGCACGGAGATCAGCGCCGTGGCCATTGACAAAGGCCCAGCCTCCATCGAATCAGCGCGTGATGAGGCGCTGGCCGTCCCCGCTGTCTTATCCAGAGTGCGAGCCGCGGAGGCAGAGGGGATGGATGCGGTGGTTCTCGACTGCGTGGCTGATCCGGGCCTCGACCCGGCTCGCGAGTTGGCCTCCATTCCCATCATTGGCCCGGCTCAGGCAGCGATGCATCTGGCGGCCATGCTGGCCCATCGGTTCTCGGTCATTACCGTTCTGGAGCAGGGCATCCCAGGAGTCCACCGCCAGATCTTGCGCTACGGCCTGGCAGGGAAGGTGGCTTCGGTGCGGGCCATCAACATCCCCGTTCTGGAGATGGGTGAGGATCGGGAGCGGGTAATCCAGGCCGTGATCGAGGAGTCAGCCAAGGCCGTGCGTGAGGACGGAGCTCACATCATCGTTCCCGGCTGCACGGAGATGATCGGGATGGCCCCGATAGTGCAGGAGGGCTTGGCGGAACAGAACTGCGAGGTGCCGGTCATTGACGCACCGGCGGTGGCGGTCAAGCTGGCTGAGGGGTTGGTGGACATGGGTTTAGCTCATAGCAAGCGCACCTATCCCCTGCCACTTGACAAGGAAATCGTGGGTTATCCCTAGTGCTTTGTCAAGGTCGTTGTGGTGCCCTGTCATTCTGAGGAGCGAAGCGACGAAGAATCTCGTTC
>JBAWAP010000056.1:0-39956 GCA_049589355.1 Anaerolineae bacterium | reverse complement strand
CCAGGCACTCGCTCACCGATTCGACCGCTCTCTCCATCGAACTCCAAGATGTAGCCGTTCTCCACGACCATGGTATTGGCAGCGGGGACGCCCATCTCCTGAGCGATCCGAGCATGCTGGGTCAGGTGTCGCAACTCGCCGTGAATGGGCACGAAGTACCTGGGTTTGATCAGGTGGATGAGCAGCCTCTGTTCATCCTGGCTGGCGTGGCCCGAGACGTGCACCGGCGAAATCTGTTCGTACATCACGTTGGCTCCCTGTTGAAAGAGGCGATTGATGGTGCGGTGGATCATCTCCTCGTTGCCTGGGATAGCGTGGGATGAGATGATGACCGTATCGCCGGGGATGATCTTGATCCGAGGGTGCCGGCCGATGGCCATACGGGCCAGGGCCGAGGAGGGCTCACCCTGAGTTCCCGTGGCTATGATGACCACCTTGTGCTGGGGCAGCTTGCCGACATCATCCAGCTTGATCAGGACATCCGACGGGATGGATAGATATCCCAACTCCTGGGCCATGCGCACGTTCTCGACCATGCTGTGTCCGGCGATGGCCACCTTGCGCTCGTGGCGGATGGCGGAGTTGATCACCTGTTGGATGCGGGAGATAAGGGAGGCAAAGGTGCCTACGATGATGCGTCCTTCCGCCTTCTGGAAAACCTGCTCGAAGGCATCGTTAATGACCCTCTCCGAGGGGGTGAACCCCGGCCGCTCGGCATTGGTGCTATCGGACAGCAGCACCAGGACCCCTCGCCCCCCTAACTCTGCCAGCTTGGCGAAATCGGTGGGTTTGCCGTCCACCGGGGTATAGTCAAACTTAAAGTCGCCGGAGTGGACCACCAGGCCCGCAGGCGTCTCAATGGCCAACCCCACCCCGTCGGGGATGCTGTGACAGACGTGGAAGAACTCGACACGGAAAGGCCCCAGGGCTATGCTATCACCAGGCTGGGTGGTGTTCAGTTCTGTCTCGTCCAGCAGGTGGTTCTCTTTCAGTTTCACTTCCGCCAGGCCGCGGGTCAGCTTGGTGGTGTAGATAGGAGCCTTGATCTCCTGGAGCACGTAGGGAAGGCCCCCCACGTGGTCCTCGTGGCCGTGAGTGAGGATGATGCCCCGCACGATGTCCTTCTTGTCCATAAGATAGTTGAAATCGGGGATGATAAAATCAACGCCCAGCATATCGTTCTCAGGGAACATGATCCCCGCGTCAATGATGATGATGTTCTTGCCATACTCTAGAACCATCATGTTTTTGCCCACTTCCCCCAGTCCTCCCAGGGGAATGATCCGTAATTTGTTTGTCATGTTTTCATACTCCAGTTTAATGATGAATCAACGAAAGACCCCGACGAGGCACAACCTGCGTCGGGGTCTTTGTTATCGCGCCAAGCCTTGAAGGCCAGGCTACGAAGTTGGCGTTGTAGCCGTCCTAACTAAACGCCAAGCTTGACTACATTGACAGCCTGAGGGCCTTTGGGGCTGTCCTCAGTAGAGAACTCCACCCTTTCGCCCTCGTTCAGGTTGCGGAACCCTGCACCCTCGAGTGCCGAGTAGTGCACAAAAACATCCTCTTGGTTCTCGCCATCAGGCTGGATGAAACCGTAGCCTTTCACGCGACTGAACCACTTGACGGTGCCAGTGATTCTCTCCATCTCCTTTGATACCTCCTTCTTACTTCTGTTGCTTTTATCCTCGAAGCTCGATCCCTAAGCGGACGGGCTCTCGATAATGGCCTTTGCTTTGGGGGTGCGAAGTTGCCGTCAGCTTCGAATCGAACGCAACGAGCACACTGAACCAAAAACCGCCAGAGCGGACAAGAACCTCTGGCGGTAAATCAATTAAGTGATCCCCAACACAGAAACCTGCCGTTCTTACGCTGTAAAAATAGCACAATTTACCATTTTTGTCAAATTCACGATTCGGCGCAAGTCATTACTGAGGGTGAGGAGGAAGCGAGGGGGCACCCCTCGTGCTCTCCAGGCTTTCGCTGCGCACGCCCTTTGCTTCAGCCAGGGCAGCCTTGACGAAGATCCAAGGGGCCAAGAAAGTTCCGACCACCCCTACGACGCCGTAGCGAATCGCACGCCAGGCCAGGGCGAAGGAGGGGGCGACTTCTGCAGGGAAGAGGGCCTTCAGCCCTACGTAGAAGACGATGACCAGGATCAGACCCATTGGGAGGCGGAGCACTCGCCTCCACCACAGGCCCTCGGCGGAGAAGCCCACGAACCTGTCCTCCAACAAGAAGCCCAGCCCCATACCCGCGAGGGCTCCCATACACATGGCAGTTTCCTCGCTGGGGTGAACAACCAATAATGCTATAGGAAGCAGCACTGCTAGGATCGATTTGGCAGCCAAAGGGAACTCGGCTAACGCCCCTCCCTGCTTGGCTGTAACCCAATTGAAGGCCAGGAGGTACAGCACCCCGATGGCTATCCCGCCCACCTGATCCTGGGGGAAGTGCACGCCGAGATACACCCGGGAGAGAGAGTTTAAGACAATCAGGACTATTGCTACCACCCAGAACGCCCGATTTTCCCACTGAGTAGCCAAGTATCCCCAGGTCACCACCGCTCCTTGGGCGTGGTTGCTGGGGAAAGAGGGCGTAGTCTCCTTCCGCAAGAACCTTATGCGGGGATCATCAGGGCGCGGGATGCCAAAGAGGTCCTTGAGGAAGAGATTGAGGTAAGTAGAGAGGAGGCAAGCGTAGGCCAAGCGCATTCCGATGCGCTTGTTCAAGCACCAGTAGATCAGCGGTAAAAAGATAAGGTAGAACTCCTCCTCACCTAGAAAAGTGGCTACTGTTAAGAGCCCATCGAGGAAGGGGTTGCTAAACGACTGGACCCAAAGGATGGCCTTCGTGCCCCAGGGGATCAATGACATCAAGAACTCGCTCATCGTGAGACCTCTTTTCTCGGAAAGTCAAGCAAGAGTGCTCTTACAGGTCAATGCGACAACGAGTGGGCCTCGCTGACTCGCTACTCGTTAACTCGTGACTCGTATCGTCGCTGCAGCCGCCAGAGGACGCCCACGGGGTAGCCGATCATCTTGGCCATATCGCCTGTCACGCGGATGATAGGCACCCAGAGGATGGCTTTGATCTTGTCAACGAAGCTGTAGCCCTTGATCATCGGCCAGAGGCGCTTGTAGGGCGTCCGGAACACGATGGCTGCACCGGCCAGGAAGAGCAGCCACCAGAGGGGAGTGTGCCCAAGGCCCAGTAGAAAGATAGCGGGAACGGCTATCAGGTAAGTGAAGTAGCGGATGGCGTGGCGCGCCTGCCATAGATCGGCCTTGCCGTCGCCCCGGGCGTAACGATAATACTGCTTGAAGAAGGCGCCAATGCTTTTCCGAGGGCGAAAGTAGGCAATAGCTCGGGGAGCGAAGGCGAAAGGCCCCAGTTCCCTCAGTTTGAAGTCGAGGATGAGGTCCTCACAGTAATCCAGCCACTCAGGATAGCCACCGATTCGTTCCCAGGCCTCTTTTCTGAAGGCCACCGAGCGGCTGGAGGGCAGAAACTTCTCGGGCTTGACGTCGGCCAGGACGGGCAAAACGGTAGCCCCCATGACGGTCTCGAATACGGACTGGGGATCGGGGGCGAAAAAGCCAGAGACAACGTACAGCCCCTCTTTTTCAAAGGGCTTGACTAACTCCTCCAGCCAATTTGGGGATAGCCTCACCCCGGCATCGGTGCTGGCGATGATCTCCCCCGTAGCCACGGCGATGGCTGCATTGCGCCCCTGGGAGATATTGGTCCCTGAACGCACCAACACCTTCAACGGCAAGTCACCCCCAGCGGCGTAATTTTCTAATACCTCGACAGTTCCATCGGTCGAGCCGCCGTCCACGATTATCACTTCGTCAGGTGGGCGAGTTTGGGCCGTCAAGGAGTCCAGCAACCTGTGCACAGCTTGGGCTTCGTTCTTAACGGTAGCTATCACCGAAACGTGAAACGTGAAACGTGAAACGTGAAACGTCATGGCTGAATCGTTTCTCCTACTGGATCAAGAACTGCTGCGAGACCCAGGGCGACCTTAAGACCTGGCCGCCAGGTAGCCGGGCCATTTGACCTTTCAGACGATAGTGTCCCCTAGGAGCCTCCGGTGGGATCAAGATGTCGTATTGGCCCCGCACCACCTCTCCGACCTCCCAATCGGTGGTTGGATAATCCACGCTGGCTGGCTTAGCTTGTTGGATAGCCAGAACGTTTCCCTTGCTATCCAACAACTGTAAAGTCAATTGCCAATCGGCCTGTGGTGCACGAATGGCTCCCCAGTAGAGGTCCAGGTGAAGGATATCGCCGGGGTGGAGCGGCTCGGCTGGCTGATGTTCATAGCCCAGTTTGTACAGGTTGTAGCCTAACAGGGTCAAGTCATCATATTTGATCCCAGCCTCGTACTGCATCTTCAGAGCGGCCAGGGAAGGTGGCTTGGAGGGACGCAAGACCGTGATCGAATCCAGAAGAAGGTGATCGCCACGATCTTGTCCCCCTTCGCTGACAGTCAGGCGCTGGCCCGAGATCGGGCTGTACATGCCCACCTCGATCCGATGCTCACCAGGCGGCGTGCCTGGCCGGATGAGGACACCGTAGTTGTCGGCCACGGTTTCCCCAGGCTGCCAGATAGTGGTGATATTCAGCCCATCGCCAGGCTCGCTATCCTGCTGGCCGACAATGTGACCGGCCTCGTCCAAGAGGTGGACGAAGACCTTGTAGCGTTCTTGAGGTTGGGCCAGGGCCCGCCAGAAAAGGGTGATCGGCAAGATGTCGCCTGCCTCCACCTCACGGGCGAGGAGGTTGTAGCCCAAGAGAGCGATCTCCTCGCCCAGCTTTACATCGAGGGGATTCTGGACCTCCCTCGGCGGGGCGGTGGGTATGGCGTAGATGACCAGGCGCACACCGCCGTACCAGGTATCCAGGGCCTTGTAGGCCCGTTCGACCAACCAGCCCTCGACGAAGCGGCCAGGATCGCTTTCGTCAACCGCCCACAGGATGGCGAAGATGCGGTTATGCTCAGCGGCGATTTCTGTCAGTTCATCGGCCGTTTGGGCCTCGTCCAAAGGCCGCGAACGAGGCAGTGGGTAGAGGGGTAAGTCGCCTTTGTAATAGTAAGTGAAGATCTCCCACTGATTAGGGGCATTGAGGAGCACCGCATCTCCTCTCCTCTCCAGGGCGGAGATGTACTGGGCGATGCCGCGATAGTCATCTCGTGCGTACTGGGGATCGAAGTGATAATTCTGGAGCGATTTGGTGGAAGCCACAGTGATGAAGATCAGGCAGGCAGCAGGGAGCAAGACGCAGGGAGCAAGACGCAGGATGCAAGAGGCAGGAGGCAGGAAGCGGGTAACAAGGCGTTTACTGGTTGCCACTTTGCTCGATCGAACGATGCCTTGCGCTAGTATCAGGCAGAAGGCCGGGCTGCCGACCAGGAAGAACTTGGGCCGATAGGCAGGTCTCAGCAAAGAAAGGACGTACATCATCAGGACGGGGAAAAGGCAATAGAATAGGGGCAATAAGTAAATAAGTAAATGAGGAATGAGGGATTGTGACTGTTCACCCCCTCCCCCTGTGAGGGGGAGGGATGGGGTGGGGGTGGAATTCACCCTCCCCCTGCCCCTCCCTGATAGGGAGGGGGGAATGCTTAGGGTTCTCGGCCAGGTGCCAGCGATGAAGATGGCGGCAAAGCCCAGGAGCAAGAGCGAGGTGTGCTGCGCCCCCGCCGTGGGCCCCAGGCTGAAAAGACGGAACGCTTCTTGCACCACGAACAGGAGCCCATGGGGCTGGCTGATGGGGGGCCAGTTCGAGACCTGTCGGAGGGCGGTGGGGAGCCAGGGCCAGTAGAGCGCAACCACGGTCATCTGGACAACAATCCAGCGCAAGGCCCGTCCCAGCACCCTCCCCTGTCGCCAACTTATGGCCAACCAGATCGCGTAGAGCAGATTCTGCATGACTATGACGATGGGGAAGGAGTAGTGGGTGTATAGAGAGAGAGTCGTGGCTAGTATGTAAAGGGCAATCCACAAGTACTGGTTTCGGGTTTCAGGTTTCAGGTTTCTGCTCTTGGGAACCTCTGTTTCCAGGAATCTAATGAAACAGTAAACGGAAAGGGCGCTGAGGGAAGCCAACAGGATGTACATCCGGGCTTCCTGGGAATAGTAGACTTGAAAAGGAGAAATAGTGGCGAGGAAGGCGGCGATGAGGCCCAGCCAATAATTGGAGAGTTGGCGGCCAAGGAGATAAGTCAAGTACACAAGTGCAGTGCCTAGCAGAGCAGACAGGGCGCGGACGGCGAATTCGCTGTTGCCGAAAACGCGCATCCAGAAATGGAGCAGGTAGTAGTAGAGAGGGGGATGGATGTCGTGGGCGGCGCCTGCGGTGATGAAAGGCAAACTGCGCCCGGACAGGGACACGCTATTGCCCTCGTCGGCCCACAGGCTTTGAGCGTCGAGGCGATAGAAGCGCAAGAGGGCGGCCAGGACGAGGATGAGGAACAACGCGATTCTGATCCCGTTTTGGGTATTACGTCTCCAGAAGTTTCCCAATGTACGCCAAAAAGTCATTTCGCTGGGCTTCATCCCCTAAAAGAACCGTGAGATTGAACACCTGCTGCACTGTCGCGTCTTCAGCTAGCCTTCTTTCAACCTCATCGGTAATGCAACTGGCCAGGTAGATAGTGATCGCATCCGGGTTAT
The DNA here is from genome assembly GCA_049589355.1 of Anaerolineae bacterium. GTDB lineage: Bacteria > Chloroflexota > Anaerolineae > VGOG01 > VGOG01 > JBAWAP01. The sequence continues at coordinate 33,273 of JBAWAP010000056.1, read as the reverse complement.
CTTCGAGGGTCTTCTCGAAAGACTTTTTGGCCGCTCCATACCGTTCCAGCGCTCCGGCTGGATCCTTACCGCCTTTGACCTCAATGACAGCCTTTGTCCGCCCAGTAGGTGCTAACAGAGCAATGTCCGGCTCAGCGCCGAATACCACCGAAGTTCCGTTGAGCAAACGTATCACCCGAATGTCAGCCAGGATCCGGATCAGATCCTCTACCTCGTCCAAGGTCAAACTACGCCCCTTCTTGTCCAGAAGCCCAACCACCAAACCGCGCTTGACCAAATAGCTGCTCAGCAGCCTTTTGACCACCATCTCTGCCTCGCTGCCGATGGCATTAAGCCAAGAGCCATTGATCTGAGCCCCGGCCGAAGCAAAAAGAAGGGCATCCAAATCCCGCTGGGAGAAGGTTAGGGTGCTTTCGATGATGGTGCTGACATGAGTGTTGAACAACTGGCAGAGGAGCAACGCTCTTTCGTAGGACAAATCCTCCCGTTTACCCAACTCAAACCGCTTCACGTTGAAGGCTAAAGTCTGCACCGCTTTCTGCGAAAGAGCAGCGATGTTGCGATAATAAGCGATGAGGCGGGGTTGTTCAATAATCACGCGAGGATGACAAAAGACACGCAATGGCGATAGCTCCGTACCCGCAACGTATTCCCAGGCCCCTTGCGAAACATCCCATTGGCTCCTCTCCACCCACTTATAGCTCTCGCCGATCTTCACCAGAGCATCGAGCTCAGGAGCAAAATCTAGAAAACCCAACTCGTGAAGCTTCCGGTAGAAAAAGGTGGAGCGAAGACGATAGTCTATGCGCCGAGCCTCTTTTAGCAGATCTTCGTTCATTTGCCCTATCCTTTGGACCAGAGAACAACGCTCTCGCGAACCGGGACGCGGCCATATTTGCCCATCTGCTGCGAACTATTGCCCTTATATCGCGTAATGATCACCTTATTGATCTGAAAACCTGCATCGCTGGCCAAGTCAGATAACAGCAAGTCCACCGGGATCAGCTCTCCTTCAAAGCGGACATTGCCCACGACCAAAGCTATCTTGGCTCCCGGCCGGCACACCTTGCATAACTCCTTGAGCACCAAGTTCATGTCTTCAAAGTAGCCTTTGATCATGACGGGAATACGAGGATTGTTGAGCTCCTTCCCATCCAGGTTGGACAGCACCTCTAAAAGGGCAGGGTGGTTCACTTCATCGGTAGGAGCAGGGCGGGATTCGATGTGTGAGCGTAGGAGGCTGTGCCGAATCGCTTTAAGGTCGGCAAAATCCTCCACAAAGGCCAGAGACAACTCTAGGCCGTAAATGCGGCTGTAGTCATAGCGGTTCAAATATGGGGGAGAGGTTATAATGATGTCGGCATAGTCATCAACAGCGGAGGTGAAGTCCCTGGCATCAGCCAGGAGCACATAGATTCTCGAGGAAGGCACTGTGTATTTGGCAGGCTTCTCGAAAAGGCGCATTTGATACCCTATGGTTGTCAAATCCCTGTACATCAAACGCAGTTGCCGGGCCAACGTCGTACGCACAGGTGGGATATTTTTTTCGGGTTTCAAGCGTAGAAATTGCCCGTCCTTGCTGGTATAACTCACCTTTTCCAGAATGCTCAGTAGGCCCAGCAGCAAGAATTCGCGAACGGACTCATCCTCATCTTTCAGAATCTCCTCTTTGAAAAACAGAATCTCGTTCAGGATCCCCTCCGAGAAGGCTAATGGAATGATGCGGACATCCTGAGGAGCTGAGATGGATGGCTTGTGAAAAGGGCTTTCTAACAAGCGATCTATTGCCGTTTTAAGCCGGAGCAGATCATAATCCTCTGCACTTCGCAATTTCACCCCAGCCGCCAAAATAGCTATCGGCAGGATGTCAATGCCCCAGGCTCCATATCCAGCTTGTTTGGCTGCGATTACCGTTGTACCGCACCCGACAAAGGGATCGAAAACACGCGATTTCCCTGGTTGAGCCCCAAATTCCCGCAGGAAGGCATCTACTAGTGCAGCCGAGAACCCCTCTTTGTAAGAAAACCAACGATGAATGGGCACCGTCTTGTTGGGCACATAAGTCACCAATTGACGCATGCCAAGACGTTCTTCCATTAGAGGGAGGAACCCCTTTTCTAGCTTGACTCGCTCATCGGTTCGGCTATCGCCGATTGCTTGCGCTCTCATTGTCTTCCCTCACCAATTGTCCAAAGTTGGCTGGCCGTCCCATAATCTATGATACCTCATTTCGGCATGGAAGGCAAATCGCCTCGGCCTCGAGAAACAGTGCTACCGCACGATGAAGCCGTCGAGGGCCGCGCCCTCGCCCAAGGCCGTGATCTGCACCCGGTGCTCCCCGTCGGCCAGGCCGCGGGCAATGGGCACCTGCACGCCAAACTCTGACGCGGAGCTGCGAAGTTCGATCTCGACGGGCGGGCGGTCGTCAACGATCACCTGCAATGCGCCCGCGGCCTTGCTTTTGACCACCACCAAGGTCAGCTCGGTGCCGCGAAAAGCAAAGGATAGACCCGACCCTGCCCCCGCGCCCCGCCGATAGGCTCCCAGCACTGCCTGGCCGTCGGCCACTGTCTCCCACGCACCCTCATAATGCACCGCCCAGTGATCCTCCTGGTGATAGCCAGGATACATCACTGGCGGCTCTTGGGCGTACTCCTTCATGGCGTCATAGACGGGCAGCGGAGTGAAATCGGGCTCGACCATGCGGAAGTAGTACCAGGCCTGGTCTTTCTCGTCCTCGGAGGCGCGCTTGAAGAACCAGAAGTTGACTACGCCCACCCAGGGCCACTCAGCCTGAATGCGCTGATAGGCTTCCACAGCGTAGCGGGCCTGCTGCTCCTCCGTCACCCGGCCATACTCGGGATAGGCGGGATGGTCGAGGGGAAGCGCGTTCCAGTTCATCTCTGAGATCCAGATGGGCTTGTTCTGGTCGCCGTTTCTGACCATGATGTCACGGACGTAGAGGGGACGGGAGAAGTTGATGACCCGAGGCCGCATCCGCCGGTCATAGGGGCCCGACCAGAGGCCATAGCCCTGCATAGCCAAGATATCGAAGTAGTCTCTGGCCCCGGCGTCGTACATCCGCTGCAGGAAGATGAAGTCGTTTAGATTCCTGGGGCCCAACTCGATGGTGGAGGCCAGGGCCCCGCTGATGATCACACAATCGGGGTCAGCCTCCTTAGCTCGGGTGTAGCCGATTTTGAGTAGCTCAGTGTAGGCTTCGGGATTCACCGGCTGCTCGCCCCACTCCGGGTAGATGTTGGGCTCGTTCCAAATTTGGTAATACTTGATGCGGCCCTTGTAGCGGCTAACCACGGCGTAGACGAAGTCTCCGAAGTCATTGTAGTTATCGGGCGGGGCGTAGGGGCCCATCTCATTGCCCGCTGCCCGTGACCAGGCCGGGGGGTTACTCAGGCGAGCGATGATGGAAAGACCGTACCTCTTGGCCAATTCCACGATGTTGTCGTACTTGTCCCAGGCCGAGCGGTAAGGTTCGTTGCGCCGATCCTCGAAATCGCCCTTGCCGTGGATTTCGATGTCCTCCCAGGGGAACTCCTGACGAATCCACTTGAAGCCGGCTTGGCTGATCATTCGTAAACTGAGTTCACGCTTCTCCGGCTCCACTTCTTGCTCTAGAAACACGTTGATGCCGAAAGGACAGACGCCGGCGTGGGACACAGGGACATAGGGTCTGGTCTGTGGCTGCGGTCGGGTCAGGTTGGAGGCCAGTTGGAATACCCCCCGCACCTGGGGCAGGAGTTCCTCCTCGCCCGTCCAGTTCAACAGGAGGTGATAAACAGAGGCCCGCGAAGCGAGAAGCGATACGACTGCCAGAATGAATAGAGCGACCAAGATGGCCGTGTTTCTTCTGTTTAGCAACCGTGCTAGTAGATCACTCATTTGAGGAGATTGTCTTACATCGTAACTGCTCAGCCCGTGTCATTGCGAGGAGCGTTTTTTGCGACGAAGCAATCTCCTCCTTGCGGCTTGGGGATTGCTTCGCTTCGCTCGCAATGACAGCCTGAGTAGTCACCTTACATCAAGCCTTATAGTCTCCAGAAGACGATCAGGCCGACGAGCAGCATGACAAAGCACACGATCGTCAAGCGCCAGCCGATGTGGAAGAAGTCCTCAAACTTGTAATTTGCCGGCGCGATCATCAGGATGTTGACTGGGTGCGCGAGGGGCGTGAAGAAAGACGCTGAGCAGCCGATGGCCGTTGCTACGGCCACCGCTTGCGGGCTGGCGCGCAGGCTGATTGCCGCGCTGATCGTGATCGGCCCGGTGACTAACGCCGTGACCTGTCCACCCATGACCTGCGTCAATGCCGCCGTCAAAAGATAGGCCCCCGCGCCCAACCCCAACGGCCCCAGCGGGGTCACGATGGCGACCATGACCTCGCCGATCCATTTGGCCAGCCCGGTATTGACCATGGCCAGACTTACCGAGTACATCCCGGCGATCAAAAAGATCGCCTGCCATTTGACTCCCTGATAGGCTTCTTCCATGCTGAGCATTCCGGTGATCAGCAGCAGCAGCGCGGCGGCCAGCATCGAGAAATGCACCGGCAGGCCCAGAAGCGAGGCAATGATTCCAGCGGCGATCACGCCCACCGTCAAGCTGGCTTGCAGTCGCTGCACAGGTTGATCGCTTGGGTCAGGCTCCAATACGATGAAATCCGGACTGCTGTACAGGCGCTTCAATTTGCTGCGCGAGCCGATCATCAACAGGGAATCGCCCAGCCTCAGCTTGAAGTCGCCGACATCGGTGCGATAGCTACGCCCGTTGCGATACAGCGCCAGCACAGTAAAGTCGTATTTGGTGCGAAACTCCAGCTCGCGCAGTGTGCAGCCTAAGACTTGCGAATGTGGCGCAGGCATCGCTTCGATGAGTGAGACACCGCGCGCACTGATGTGGTTGTTGGTGTTCTCACGTCCGATCTTCAAGCCCAGCCCGGTCAACTGCTGCATGCGCTCTTCTCGACCGACGATCAGCAGAATATCGCCCGGCTGGATAACCTGGTCGGGTAATGGCGAGAAGATTGCCTGCCGACCGTGCCATACACCGGCAATGGTCAGCCCTAGTTGCTCGCCAATGCGACTTTCGGCCAGCGGCTTATTGGCCAAAGGCGAATCAGGCAGCACCATAGCTTCCCACAACCGCTCGTTGAGTTGATAGTAATCTTCCAGATCGCTGCCGGTGTAGCGAGCCATCATCAGTTCGGGCGCGGGCAGCCGATCTGGCAACTGGCGAGGACCGAACAATCCCAAGAAGGCGATCCCGGCGAGGACGATCAGACCGCCGGTCGGCGTGAAATCCAATACGTGCAACATCGCCTGAGGCGGATGGGCTGAGGCCAGCAGATTGCTGACGATGATGTTGGCGGTGGTGAAGTAAGTCGCACTGCCACCCAACAAGCTGCCGTAGGCCACTGGAATCAACAACTTGCTGGGCTTGACACCGGTGCGGCGGCAAGTTTCCATGGCACTGGGCAACAGCAGTGCACCCGCCGCCAGGTTGTTCATGAACAGCGACAGGAGAGCCGTGCTAGTGGCATACAGCACGATCAAGCGCCGCTCCGATCGGCCGCCAAGATCAATGAGACGGCGCGCAATCCAACGTGTGACGCCGGATTTGTCTAGCGACTGCGTTATGATGAAGAGGCTGAGCAGCGTCAAGACCACCGGCTCACTCAGGCCGGAGATGGCTTTGACGGCGGCCTGAGGGGTGTGCTCAGGGCCTAACAACTCCAATCCCAAGAACTGTCCAATACCCAGAATCAGGGCGATCAGCAGTGCTGCCAGATCCATTCGCAAGCGATTGCGACCGACGAAGATCAAAGGAATTGCGACGACGATAATCAAGAAGAGTTGTGCAAAAGTCACGTGTATCTTCTCCTATCCGATGGATCGAGGAGTGACTTTACAACCAGTACGGAGCACAGGGTGTGTTCGACCCGAAAAGGTTGCCAGGACAAACAAAAAGCATCGCCCTGAGGTGAACCGCTTGGCTGAGCTCGCGGCGAAGCCTCAGGGCTGAAAGAGCGAAGCTCCTTCGCAGTCCTTCGACTGGGCTCAGGACAAGGCTCAGGGCATCGCCTACGGGCTAGAGCCCAGCCCTTTGGGGCTTTGTTCTCTCAGCGCGGGGATTTATTCCCGCGCTGCCTGAAAAGTTAGCACCAGTGGGTTTAGGGCTCAACTTCCCGCCAGGCAATGATTTGCTCGGCATGTTCCCGATCGTGTCCGGCCTGGATTTCCAGATTCCGCCGGGCGGTTGTCGGCCAGCGCCAGGGAGGAACAGCCCGGCGGCTGAGTTGCTCCTCGGCCAGCCCCTGAACCAACTCCACGAGTTCCTGACGAGCCTCCTCCAGTTCGGCTAGAATCTGCGCCACCGAGAGGTCTCGTCGCTTCTCCACCTGCTGGGCGTTCCACTTTGCAAAGCCTCGCTTGCCCGAAATCTTGTAGTCGAAAACAGGTTCCTCCTGGGTAACGAAGGCATGGATTACAGCGCGGGTCTCCTCATCCCAGGCGGCAATGTGGGCCAGGGTGTCTTTCACCGACCACTCGCCAACTACGCCTGGGCAGGCCATTTCTTGCTCGCTCAGGCCCTCAATAGCCGAAAGGAGCCCAGCTCGCGCTGCTTCGAGTTCGTCCAATAGCTCCTGCTTATTTTTCATAGCTTTACAGTCTCTCTAGCCTCTCCACATTTATCACGAAGACGATGGCCCCGCTGACCTCCACCTCCTTCGCTTTGGGCCATGTTGGCACATACAAGCGAGACTTGACATGCTGCTTGATGATATTCAGCACCTCGTCAACCTGCCCTTCCTCGATGCCACTCACAATAGTCGTGTTACCCTCTCGCAGGAAACCGCCGGTGCTTGCCATGCGTGTGGCCCTGAAGCCTTGGGCTAACAGGGCATTGATCACTGCATCAGCGTCGTCGCTGTGGACGATGGCCTGGATCAGCTTCATAGACATGTCACCTCCAACTTAGCGATAGAGTCCCCGATATTCCTCCGGCAACAACTCAGCGACAGGTCCACGTTTCTTCATTCGTATCCGTTCAGGTGCCCGGCACTCCAGGCGACATTGCAGAGTGCCGGGCACCTCTTTATTCGAGGCGCGTTCCTTGAACCTGGACAGTGTAGGTTACCACCGCGCCTCCGAAAGGCAATAGGTTTACCTGGAAGGGGGAGGACTCTCCTATTGCTGGAGCGTTCTCTAGATCTACTTGACGGAAGCCTGTCACCCGGCCGTGGGCATCATAGGCGGTGACCAGGACTGTGGCCGTCTTGGCGTTGGCCTGGCCAGTGTTTTGGACCGAGCCTTCCACGGTGAAATAGTGCCCCTCGGATTCACCTTGTTGTTCGGTAACGGTTAGATCCAAATAGCGATTTCCCAGATAGGTCACTGGGTCTCCGCTCAGGGCGATGGCCTGATATTTGGCAAAGCTGGCTGGCGGGTTAGCAAAGAGGATAGCGAAGGGGACCTTGCCCCCTTGAGGAACGATCTCTAAAGCGACGAAGGCCGATTCCGTGGCCAGCACCCTGTTCTCTTCGTCGTAGAGCGAGGCCTCTACCTGGACTCGTTCGATGTCTTGGCCCGAGGAGTTGCTCACTTCCCCCAGGCACCAGAGGCTGCCTGCAGGGGTCTCGTAGAAGCCTAGGCCCTTGATCTCAAAAGGTAGAGGGGTGGGCGTGGAAATCGGTGTTCCCTCCGGATTGTGGTCGTCGCGAGGGATGACGAGCTCTTGTCCTATTTGCAAGAGCTGAGGGTTCAGGATAGCGTTGGCTTCTTGGAGAGCCTCAACACTGATCCCATACTGCTTGGCGATATCAATCAGGGTATCGCTTGCCTGCACTGTGTAGATCACGGGGGTGGGGGTGGGGGTAGGAGGCGAGGTCGGGGCGGGAGTGGATGGCGCTGGCGTCGAGGTGGGCCTGGGTGTCACCGGAGGCAACTCTACATGGCCCGTGGCCACTGGCGTGGGGGTGGGCACCGTTATCACCTGGCCACAGCCACATAGCAACAGTACAATTACTGATAGGGCAACGAAAAGAGTTCTCATTTTCGCTACTCCGCCGCAGGGGATTTTAGATAACCCCAATTATACCAGATAGAAGTCAAATCGGCAAAAACTGGCCTTGTCAGATAAGGGAAATTGTGTTACACTTCTGGGTGACAGATGATTAAGCGTTCACCCTCCCGCAGGCTGCGACGATATTCTGGCACAGAAGTGCCCCTTCGGTCTTGACCTGCTATCGGGACGACTCTCAAGCCTGCGGGAGGTAGCTGAATGGATGAAAGCAGGAGGATGGTATGAAAGAACAGTTCGTCAGGGATCTAAAAGAAGGCGATAAGGTGCTGAGTTTCTTCCTGGTGAAGCATAAACAGTTGGAATACTTCCGCGACCGGACGAAGGGGCAGTTCTTGACCCTGGCTCTGAGCGACAAGACAGGCGAAGTGCTGGCCCGCGTCTGGGAGCAGGCGCAGGGGCTGGCCGAGACCTTCGAGGAGGGCGACGTGCTCAAGGTGCTGGGCGAGGTGGAGGAGTACCTTGGCCGGCTCCAGGTGATCGTTGAGAAGTTGCGCCTGGCCGAAGAGAACGAGTACGAACTGGAGGATTTTTTGCCCCACACCGAGCGGGACATCGAGGAGATGCTGGCGACGGTGCGCGAGACCATTGCCTCGGTCGAGAACCCCTATCTGCGCGCTCTGTTGGACAAATTCTTCGCCGACGAAGAATTTGTGGCCGCTTTCTCGCGGGCACCGGCGGCCCGCCGCATCCACCACGCTTGCCTGGGCGGCCTCCTGGAGCACACAGTGGAGGTCGTCGTCCTCTGCCAGACGGTGCTGACTCTCTATCCCCAGATCCACCACGACCTGCTGATGACAGGGGCCCTCCTGCACGACGTTGGCAAGACCAAGGAGTTTACCTACCAGCGCGATATTGATTACAGCGACGAAGGGCGCCTCCTGGGCCATGTGGTGCTCAGCGACCGGATGATCACCGAACGCCTGGCCGAGATCCCCGACTTCCCGCCGGAGCTTGTATTGCGCCTGTGCCACCTGGTCGTCAGCCATCATGGCCGCTACGAATGGGGCTCGCCCCGTCGGCCCAAGACTTTGGAGGCTTGCGCCCTCCACCATATCGAGAATCTGGATGCTCAGGTCAACCGCTTCGCTCAGATCATCGCCGCTCGACGGGATAAGGCCAAACCTTGGACCGAGTACGATAGCTTGCTGAAACGCTATCTCTACGCTGGCCAGGAGGAAGGGGAGTTGTCCATAGAAGAGGCTGGGTTTTTGGAGTGAGCATGGGAGCAGAGGAGCAAGGGAGGCTTCTCGACGACAGCAGTATGCCCATGAAGATGAGCTTTTCAGAAAACAATCAGAGAATGGGACGGCGAGTGGGTAAACGGGTACTACACCATGAATGGTGTAGATTAGGCAGTTAACGGTTTTCTTGATGGTGAGAAGTGGCCCAAGCTACAACTTTCAAGCTGTAGTCTCGCAATACAAGCCAACCTGCGGTTACCTGGATAGATTCTTAAACTTCATCACCTCTGGGCGACGATCCCGATTGTGAGGTAGGCTATGGCCAAGGTAAACTATTTCGTACCGGGGAAGGGAAAAGAGGCTGAAGGACCATTGGCTCGATATCTCCAGCCTATGCCCGCCGGCGTGGCCACCGCCTACATCAAGGCCTGGACAGAGCCCGATCAAATCGTCCTCGATGCTTTCTGCCAGGGTGAGACGGTCTTGAGCGAGGCTGTCCAGAATGGCCGCAAAGCCATCGCGGTGAGTTTCAATCCCCTGACTGTCTTGGCTGTGCGCGGTCGTCTGACCTGGCCCAACTCACGCCAGATGGACGCGGGCTTCACTCGCTTGCGCGACTCTCCTAAGTCAGGGATGCGCCTCGGCGAACACCTGGAGGCACTATATAGCACCCCTTGCCCTGCGTGTCAACACTCCACCGTGGCTGATTACTTTGTCTGGGACCGAGAGCGGGAAGATCCTGTGGAGAAAGGCTATCGTTGTGAGCTCTGCGGGAGCGAGGGCCTGGCGGGGGTAGAGCCTGCTGATTTGGAAGCGTTGGACCGCATCGAAACGCGAGGCTTTCACTACTGGTACATCCTGGACCGCGTGGCTACTCGTGGCCAGGACAGCCGAGAACAAGCTCAGAGGCTGCTAGATCTCTACACTCCGCGCAACTTGTACGCTCTGGCCAGCCTATTGATCAAGATCGAAGCCTTGTTCCCCGAATCGCCCCTGCAGGATGCTTTCAAATTGATCCTCCTCGCCTGCTTGGACTCCTGTAGCAATCTCTATTCTGCCGAGGACCGGATTCGCCCTCACCGTTTGCACCCTCCAGCACGCTTTCTCGAGCCCAACGTCTGGCGGACCTTCGAGGCAGCCTATCAGGAGACGCGCCAATGGTCGCCTCCTCCTGAGATGCGTTTGGCTAGAAACCTGGAGGAGATCGTGGCCCCCGATCTCTTTGCTTGGGCTGAGGGTGAGTCACCCGACGCCTTCCTCGACGCGCGGACGGTACGAAGCTTGGCCAGGGGGTTGACCGAGGAGAGCGTGGCCTTGATCGTAGTCGCTCCGCCGCATCCCGATCCCATCTTCTGGTCGCTCTCCTATCTCTGGAGCGGCTGGCTGTTGGGTCCCAAAGCGGCAGATTACCTGAAGCCGCTTCTGGGGCAAAAAAGGACAGACTGGGCTTGGTACCAAAGAGCCATGACGGCCGCCTTCCGCGCTCTCCATAGAGTTCTGCAGGTCCGGGGGCGACTCGTCCTGGTCTTTGTTGCTGAGGCATCAGCCCTGGTGGAAGCCCTGCTCTTAGCTGCCAGCGGTGCTGGCTTTGAGCCGGAGGGTTTGCTCTATCAGCCTAACGACAGTGACAAATATCGCCTTTCTTTCGTCAAGATCGCGGAACCGGTCGAAGTGCCCTCGACGCCCGATCTCGAGGCTTTGGCTGGTGAGATTCGCCGTCAAGCTGTGGTCGCAGCCGAGGAAGTGCTCAGAGAGCGAGGGGAGCCCCTGGCCTTCCCCTGGCTGCGCAACGCTGTTTACGAGCGCCTGAGTCACACAGACCATCTGCGCCAGGTTCTGGCCGTTGAGGAGGAAAGCTTTTCAGCTCTGGATTTCGTGGCTGAGCAAGTGGAGGTGGCTATTCAGGAAGCAAGGCCAGGGCTGGTTCGCTTAGACGTAACTGCCGAGGAGGGGGCCAGGCCGCCACTTTGGTGGCTGCGGGAGCCGGAAAAGGCCGCTTGCCCCTTGGGAGACCGGGTCGAAGAGGCAATCCGCGAGATATTGCAGGAAAGGCTGACTTTGGACCGCCAGGCGCTGGAGGAAGCCATCTATCCCCGATTCCCTGATTTCCTCACTCCCGAGGAGACGCTCATCGAAGCCTGCCTTGAGTCATACTCAAAGGAAATCGTGCCTGACAATTGGCAACTCCGGACAGAGGATCAGGGGGGCTATCGGGAGGAGCAGCGTGTTCAAGGCGTGGCTCAGCTCATAAAGCTGGGCCAGCGACTGGGGTATGGTACTTGGCTGAGCCCAGCCTGGCGAGAGCGAGCACTAGAGGGGAGCAAACTAGCCAGCTTTTTGACGATCGAGGATATGGGTTTCGATCCCGGCCCTTTGGCCAGCTTCGACGTCCTGTGGTATGAGGAGGGGACAATCCACGCTGCTTTCGTCTTGACTACGAAGGCTAACTTGGGCCATCTCCTCCTGAAGGGGGAGGCCGGGGCTAGCGAAATCTATCGTTACTTAGTCATCCCTGCCGAGCGAGCCTCCTTGATTGACTTCAAGCTGCGTCGCAATCCGTTGTTACGGGAGGCGGTGGCCGACGGCAATTGGCAGATAGTCAAATACTGCCATTTGGCCTGGCTCGTGGAGGCTGAGGAAATAGACCGCCATGACCTCAAGAAGATCGTCGGCCTGGAACCCATCATTGAGCAGGCCGAGGCCCAAATCCCCCTGTTTTGATCACGAATAGGCCATATCTGCCATATTGCGTACATGATCCCTTTTGCCGAACGGGAGAGCAAAAAGGCGCTGCCACCCCAGCAGCGCCTTTTGCGTTCTAATCTATCCCTGGCGTCGTGCTTATCGTCCGGCAGCGTAATCTGCCGCTAGCAGAGCGCTACCCAGTTGCACACGCACCAGCTTTTGAATAGGGATCACGGAGTATTCTAGCTCAGCCTTCAGGTCAGCGCTGTGTGCCTCAAAGGCCGCCTTGGCTGCCTCGCGCGTGGAGGACAATGAGGGCGATTCACCTGTTGCTGCTATTTGAGCGTCGAGCAGGCGAGCTAACATACCCAGGCTGAACAGCCGGTAGAATTTGCGGATCACCAGGTTATCAAGCTTTTCCGCCACCGTCGCTGTCTCAGCGGTCTTGGGCTCTGTCCGTGCCCAGTTCTCGTGGGCGACCAGGTGGTGCTCAAAAGTTCTCAGGGTCTCCTCAATCGCATCGCGGAAGGGTGAAGGCACCGTGAGTGCATCCTTCACAGCCTCGTACTGCCCTTTCAGGAAGTTCATGTCCTGTCTGGCCTGTTCTGTCCCTTGCAGAATCGCATCTCTGCGCACTATGTCCGCTGGCGATGTATCGTGAATTGCCGGGTTATAGAAGTAAGGCATTTCGCATACCAGGCAGAAAGGATCGCAGAACGCCCGGGCATAGTCAAAGCTGGCCGTGCCCCCCGTGATGATCTCGGCCGGGTCGGTGCCGGTCTGTTCTTCGAGAAAATCGTACGACTGGGAAACCACTGGCACTTTGTAGACGGCGCTGGCCAACTCTATCGCAAAAGGCATCTCTGGTTCGCCCAGATGCAGGGGCAGTTCCTGGCTTTCGGCCAGCTTGTGGAACGGCTCGTACAACAGCGGTGCCTCTTCCGAGATGTAGAAGTACACACCGCCGAAGCCCGAGTTGTGCAATGAGTGGATGAAGCCAGGTCTCACCTGCTCGATCAGGGCCATGAGCGCCTGCGTCTCGGGCAGCGGGTCGTGAAAGTGAAGGGTTTTGTAATCTACAGGAAAGGTCCACTCCACTTGCTGAAAATGAGGCGGGCGGTAATAATGGCGAGCGTAGTTCTCTATCGAAAACGGCCCCTTGAACCAGCCCTCGTTGAGACGGGTGCCATCGGGGTCAATGCACTTGATCAAGTACCAGGTATAGCCCAAGGACTCGCGCAGCGCATCATCCTCTGCCAGCCGGCGCGACAAGTACTCCAGCATCATACTGCCGATAGGCTCGTTAGGGTGAGGCATGGCAAAGAGCAGCGCTTGCTTGGGTCCGCTGCCTATTTTGATCGCCTCGATGGGATCACCCTGTCGCGAGTGGCCGATGGGCAGGATCTCTACGCTGTTGGGGTGCTTGTTCGCCAGTTGGTGAGTGTTGGCATTCAGTTCGTCCACCGTAAGGAAGACCTGATAGTCGGGGACATCGTTGAGAATGTTCAGAACATCATCGAACTCCATGTTATTGCTATTCCTTTCTGCGTATTTGTTGTTCGAATGTCGTCATTTGTCGATCTGATGAGCAAGCAAGGCTGTCTGGCGTTCATATCGCGAGCTGTGTTGCAGCTTCTGTCATGCTGGGATAGGAGAGGCTACCGAGAAACTGGTCTGATTATACACCAGACCCAGCCGATGGTCAACTTGCGACACAACGTGTTTCTTTGACAAATCTAGCTTCATCTGATATAATATCCAACATGCTCTGGAAACGGCAGGCTATCCTCGGCCTGATGCAATTCTTCTCTCAAGAAGAGTGAGATCAGTCATCAATGGCGATGTCAACTTCCTTCCCCATTGCTCCCCAATATGACAGTAGCGTTCTTATCCCAGATATCGCTGTCCTCAACATGTTGATGATTGCTCAGGCCGCCAACTGATAATGAGCTCTAGGACCTGCCGAGAGAGCTCGCGGATCACAAGAAGGTGATGACGGACACAAAGGCCCCTGTCCCTGATGAAGTGAGGAGGGGGCTTTCCGTGACATAAGGAGGAACAAGATGTACGGTAAACCTAACTGGGTCGAGATAGACCTGGACGCCATCGCCCATAACTGCCGTGAAATCAAGAATTGGATTGGGGAGAGGACGGAGTTGGCGGCGGTGATCAAAGGGAACGCCTACGGCCATGGGATAGTCATGGTCGCTAAGACAGCTCTGGAGAATGGAGCTACCCGTTTCGCAGCGGCGCGCGTTGACGAGGGGGTGGTATTGCGCCAGGTGGGGATCGATGTTCCCGTCTTGGTGCTGGGCTATGTCCCTGCGGAGGAGATGGAGACGGTCGTAAAGTGGCGCATCACTCCCCCTATTATGCACTGGCACACGGCCAAGGCGGTATCGGAGATCTCCTCCGCCCAAGGGGTGGTCACTCCAGTACACGTCAAGGTGGATACCGGGATGGGTCGCTTCGGCCTCCTGCCGGATGAGGTGGTGGATTTCGTCAAGCGCCTGATCGAACTCCCTGGAATACGCTTAGAGGGTTTATACACGCAGTTTGCCGTAGCCGACGAAGCGGACAAAACCTATACTTATAAGCAATGGGATGTCTACAAGAAGGTCCTGAAGGACCTTGAGGAGGCAGGCATCCAGATCCCCATCCGCCATGTTTGTAACAGTGCAGCCACACTGAACTTCCCGGAGATGCATCTGGAGATGGTACGCTGTGGTACTGCCATCTATGGCCATTATCCGTCGCCGGTGACCAACCATTCCATCCCCTTGCGCCCGGCCATGACGCTGAAGAGCCGGGTAGGGCGGATACGCACCCTGCCGCCCGGCTCGAGCATTGGCTACGGGTGCACTTATACCACCACCCGACCGACCACCGTAGCTTTAGTGCCCATTGGCTTTGGGGACGGCCTCAGCCGGAATCTGTCAAACAAGGGCTCGGTCCTGATCAGGGGGAAGCGGGCCCCTATTGTGGGGCGGGTTTGCATGGATCAGTGCATCGTGGACGTAAGCGGCATCCCCGAGGTGCAGCAAGACGACGAGGTAGTCCTCTTTGGCCGGCAGAATGGGGCAGAGATCACTGCTGAAGAGATTGCCTCGCTCATGGATAGCATCAACTACGTTGTGCTTGAAGCCGTCGCCGCCCGTGTGCCGAGGGTGTATATCAAGGGGGGAAAAGTTATCGAGGTGCAGACGCTGTCAGGTGAGTAAAGTTGCTGGAGAGGATACTACCTGAACGCAAGCGAGGTCAACCCAGGGCTTTGGGGTTGGCCTCACTTGTTTATACCCGATAAGGGGTCACACTTCGCCCCTTCTCCAGCATGCCGGCAGTGCCCCAACTCTCTGTTCTGACGCCGAGGAATGGTCGTGGTCTATGGCCTCTCTCCTCAATGCTCTGGGTTCGCGCTGGCTCTATATGACGTAAAATAGGGAGAGGTGCCCCCAAGGGAGTGTTTGTGAAGTTGGTTTGACATTTTTTCGAGAAAACATTATACTCAACACCTAAACATATATTCAACTGTTTGATCATGTCTCCTTCTTCAGATATCGCAACCGTTCTAGATGAACACACTGCGGCTCATGTTGCGGAACTGTTTCGAGCTTTTAGCGATACGAGCCGAGTCCGCATTTTGTCCGCGCTGGCCGCCCAGGAACTCAACGTCAGTGCTCTGGCAGAGATGGTCGGCGTGAGCCAGTCGGCAGTTTCCCATCATTTGCGCGGCCTGCGGCAGATGGGACTGGTCACGGCGCGCAGAGAGGGGAAAGAGGTCTATTATCGTATCGAAGACGAACATATTGTGGCTCTATTCCAGCAGGGCGTAAAGCACGTCAAGTATGGGTAGGGTTTCGCCTGCGCAGGCATTTCCGCGCCACTGAAGCGCGGATTTATTCTTTTTTGGAGGCTGACTACATCGTGACCATAGTAACTGAAAAGCAATCGGCAGACTCAATTCAGGCCCACACGCCTTTGACCGGGTTGACCGCTGCCGAAATCCTTGAGCAGCGGCAACAATATGGTGAAAACCGACTGCCAACCGCGAAGGGGCCCTCGACTTGGTCCATCCTTTTTTCACAGCTCAAAAGCCCGTTGGTGTATATCATCCTGGTCGCCGCAGGTGTGTCGCTCGCAGTAGGGGAATACGGCGACTTTGGCATTATCATGGCCGTGGTCGTAATTGATGCCGTTCTCGGCTTTGCACAGGAATATCAGGCCCAACGCACCTACACGGCCCTGAAAAGCTTGCTTAAGCCGACGACCACCGTGATCCGTGATGGCCAGCACCAGGAAGTCGAAGTGTGGGAACTCGTGCCGGGCGACCTGGTCGTGCTTAATGCTGGGGAACATGTCCCCGGGGATGGAGAGTTGATTGAAAGCACCAAACTGACCGTGGACGAGGCCATCCTGACCGGCGAAAGTGAGCCGGTTAACAGGAGCACGGCGATGGGCCAGAACCAGGTCTTTATGGGTACGACGATCGTCACCGGGCGCAGCGTCATGCGCGTGACCCAGACCGGTTTCCGCTCAGAGTTGGGGCAGATTGCTACCAGCCTGCAGGAGCATGTCGAAGAGGATACCCCACTCCAGGTCCGGTTGAAGGCGTTCAGCAAGACCCTGACCTATATCGTGGTTGCCTTCACACTCGCGATCCTTGTCAGCGGTATGTTGATGGGACGCGAGTTGCTCGATATGCTGCGTACCTCCATCATCCTGGCCATCGCTGCCGTCCCAGAGGGTTTGCTGATTGCCGTCACGGTCATCCTGGTGCTGGGCATGCGCAAAATCCTCAAGCGTAACGGGTTGGTGAAAAAACTGCTGGCAGTGGAAACCCTCGGTTCTGTCACCACCATTTGCACGGACAAGACCGGTACCCTGACCGAAGGCCGCATGCGTGTCACCCGCACCGACCTGGCTGATCAGGAGCGCGCCTTCCAGACGATGGTGCTGTGCAACAACCTTGAGGGTCCGGTGGACGTGGCGCTCTGGGAGTATGCCCGGAGCCAGATACCCGGCGACCCGCAGGACCTGGTCAACGGTACAGAACGGCTAGCCGAGGAACTGTTCACCAGTGAGACCAAGTTCATGATCACCGGCAACCGGCTGAACGGTGACCGGTACAACTACCTGAAGGGTGCCCCGGAGATTGTGCTGGACATGTGCAAGGTCTCGGCCGCAGAGCGTGACCGGATCCTGGCGCAGGTGGATGCCTGGGCTGGCGAAGGCCTGCGGCTGCTCGGCCTGGCGTACCGCCCGCTCGGGCTGCTGGAAGACCGCAACGGCTATACCTGGGTCGGCTTGCTGGGGATGGAAGACCCGATCCGCGAAGGTGTCCACGAAGCAGTCGAGGTGGCCCGACATGCGGGCATCCAGGTCAAGATGATCACTGGCGACTACCGCCGCACGGCCGAGCGCATTGCCCGCAACATTGGCCTGATGGAAGAAGGCGACGAAATCCTCGAGGGCGACGAACTCTCGACCTTGACCGACGAACAACTCCAGGCACAGATCAAGAAGACCGCTATTTTCTCCCGCATCCGCCCGCGGGACAAACTGCGCATCATCAAGGCGCTGCAGGCCAATGGAGAAGTGACGGCGATGATCGGTGACGGCGTGAACGACGCTCCGGCATTGCAGCGCGCCAACATCGGCGTGGTGGTGGGTAGCGCCACCGACGTCGCCAAGGAGACCGCCGATCTGATTCTGCTCGATAACAACTTCCGCACCATCGTC
Organism: Anaerolineae bacterium; assembly: GCA_049589355.1. GTDB lineage: Bacteria > Chloroflexota > Anaerolineae > VGOG01 > VGOG01 > JBAWAP01. The sequence goes on along the minus strand of JBAWAP010000056.1, from coordinate 15,568 downwards.
GCGGCGGTAGAAGAAGGCCGCACCATCTTCGAGAATATCCGCAAGGTCGTGGCCTACACGCTGTCCAACTCCTTTGCGGAAGTGTTGACCATTTTCACGGCGATGATGTTCCGCTGGCCCGCGCCGCTGGCCGTGGCGCAAATTTTGTGGATCCACCTGATCTGCGATGGGCCGTCCGACATTGTGCTGGGCTTCGAGCCGGTCGAAGAGGGCATTATGGACGAGAAGCCCAAGTCGCTCAAGGAGCCGATCCTGACCACCCTGGGCGGCTCGCTGATTGGTGTCATCAGCGTCGCCAGCACGATTTTTGCTCTATGGCTGTTTGGTCACTTCTACATGGCGCACGGAAACCCGCCCGAGGGCCGAAGCATTGTGTTCGCCAGCTTCGCCATTAACTCGATGACTTACATCTTTGCCTACCGGAGCATGCGCCGTTCGATCTTCCGCAGCGGCCCGCTCAGCCGCAATAAGCCCCTGGTCTGGGCAGTGCTGGCTGGTCTGTTCATGGCGGTCATTCCCTTTGTCGTTCCGGGAATCCGCAACCTGCTGGGAGTCGTGCCGTTGACCTGGCAGGAGTGGGGCTGGGTCGCTGGAGTTGCGCTTTCGCTCCTCGTCATTGTTGAGATTGGCAAGTGGGTCAGCCTTCGCCTGCACCATTGGAAATCGTAACTACCCAGCCTTGCGAAGGTTTGAAGGTGAATTCACCTGGAAACGTGCCTGGTGAGCAAAACTGCGTGCACCTGCAAGTATGTTTGCAACCTTCGCAAGGCTTGGCTGATAGAGGAGAAGAGAAAAATGCGAAGACTGCTGGGCAAGATCCTGATGGTCCTTGGTGTTCTCGTCCTGCTGGTCGTGATCGTGGCGGCTGGCGGGGGCTACTTCGTGATCAGGCGTGGCTTCCCAGCCAGCAATGGCACGATCAAAGTGGCGGGGCTCGAATCCCAGGTGGAGGTTTATCGGGATGGTTGGGGTATCCCCCACATCTATGCCTCCAACCCCCACGATCTCTTCTTCGCCCAGGGTTACGTCCACGCCCAGGACCGCTTCTGGCAGATGGAGTTCTGGCGACGGGTTGGGTCCGGGCGGCTGGCCGAGATTCTAGGCGAATCCGCCCTGGACTCCGATCGCTTCATCCGTACCCTGGGCTGGCACCGCACCGCTGCACAGGAGCTGGAACTGCTGGACAACGGGGAGCGGGCGGTGCTGGAGGCCTACGCCGAGGGGGTCAACGCCTACATCTCCACCCACCGGGGCCGGCTGGGGCTGGAGTTCACCATCCTGGGCCTCACCGGCGTCAAGTTCGACCCGGAGCCCTGGACCCCCCTCAATACCGTCACCTGGAGTAAGATCATGGCCTGGGACCTGAGTGGCAATATGAACGATGAACTCCTCCGCGCCCACATCGCTGCCCGGCTGGGGAGCCCGGCCGTCGGCGCGCTGGTGCCACCCTATTCGGACGACTATCCGGTCATCGTTCCCCACCCGCTGGCGGGGGCGACGCTGGAGGCAGTGCCCGAATCCTCCTTTGACCTCCATCCCTTGGGTACAGGTGATGACATCGGCAGCAACAACTGGGTCATAGCCGGCAGCCGGACCGAGACGGGGATGCCCCTGCTGGCCAACGATCCCCACCTGGGCATCCAGATGCCCTCCATTTGGTACGAGGTCGGCCTTCATTGCGAACCTGTAGGACCGGGCTGCCCCTACAACGTGGTCGGTGCCTCCTTTGCCGGCTCCCCTGGCGTCATCATCGGCCACAACGACCACATCGCCTGGGGGGTCACCAACCTGGGGTCAGACGTACAGGACCTGTTCATCGAGCGGGTCAATCCAGAGAACCCCAACCAGTACGAGTACCAGGGCCAGTGGCTGGATATGGAGGCCATCCGCGAGGAGATCCAGGTCACCGGTGAGGAAGAGCCAGTGGTGGTGAATGCCCGCCTCACCCGCCACGGCCCCATCATCAACGACGTGGTCGGCGGCACGGAGGAGGACTGGTCCTTCGGCTGGCAGCCCCTGGCCCTTTCCTGGACCGCGCTCCGGCCGTGCACACTAATGCGCAGCGTTCTTCTTCTGGACAGGGCCACGAACTGGGAGGAATTCCGGGAGGCGCTTTCGTACTGGGACGTGCCCAGCCAGAACTTCGTCTACGCCGACGTGGAGGGGAACATCGGCTACCAGGCTCCCGGCCGCATCCCCATCCGCGCCTCGGGCGATGGCTCGATGCCGGTGCCGGGCTGGACCGGCGAGTACGAGTGGGTGGACTACATTCCTTTCGACGAACTGCCTCGCGCTTTCAACCCGCCGGAGGAGTACATCGTCACCGCCAACAACGCCGTGGTGGGGCCTGACTACCCCTACTTCATCTCGATGGACTGGGCGCCTGGCTATCGGGCACGGCGAATCGTGGAGTTGATCGAGTCTGACCCCTCTCTCTCCCTGGACGACATGCAGGCCATCCAGGGGGATAGCAGCCCCATCTACGCTCAGGACATCCTGCCTCATCTGCTCACTCTCTCCAGCGACGAGCCCCGGCTGACGGAGGCGCTGGGCCTGCTGCGGGCCTGGGACGGACGAGCAGTGTGGGACAGCGCTGGCGCTGCCCTCTTCGAGGCCTTCCGCTTGCACCTGATAGACCTGACTTTCGGTGACGAACTGGGGGAGCAGCTTCTACGCCGGGCCCGGATAACGGCGGGAGTGGCGCTGGTGAGCCTCCTGGCCGACGAGACCTCTCCCTGGTTCGACGACGTCACCACGCCCCAGGTGGAGACGCGAGACGAAATCCTGCTGCAGGCGCTGGAGGAGGCGGTGGAGGAACTGACCGAGACGTTGGGACGGAACATGGCCCGCTGGCGCTGGGGTGACCTCCACACGGCCACCTTTGAGAACCAAAGCCTGGGCCAGTGCGGCATCGGCCTCATCGAGGCTATCTTCAACCGCGGGCCGGTTGTGGTGGACGGCAGTATGGACACGGTCAACAACACTGGCTACAGCCCGAACGATCCCTATGGCGTAGTGATCGTCCCCTCCTACCGCCAGATCGTGGACCTGGGTGACTTCACCCGCTCGGTCTCGATGCACACCACCGGCCAATCCGGCCACACCTACCACCGCCACTACGGCGACATGATTGACCCCTGGCGGAACATCGAATACCACCCCATGCTCTTCGACAAGGAAAGCATCGCCGCAAACAAGGAGGGAGTGCTGGTTTTGACTCCCCGGTAGGCAAAGGATTGTTTCAAGTGAAAAGCCCCCTTCGTTCACTAGGAGGGGGCTTTTTTGTGCGATGGGCAGAGCATATACCAACAACTCAGGCAACTCCTCGTCCGGCGGCTCCTCCAAGTAGCGGGAAGCCTCGTCGGTGGCCATGACGACTTCGCCGGTCTCCAGGTCCAAGTAGTGATGCATCTCCCACGAGCTGGTTTGGAAGGCGGCGTCCAATTCTGTCCAGTTAATCTTGAGTTTGCGAGTCATTTGTCCCTCTCTCAAGATATTTGCGCACCAGTTCGATCACCGCAATTCCATACTTCTCCAGTTTTCGCGGGCCAACGCCCTTTAACCTGGATAAAGCCTCCAGCGTGACGGGTCGGTGCGCGGCGATGGCGCGCAGATGACTGTCGTGAAATACGACGAATGGTGAAACTCCTTGTGTGTGGGCCTGCTCCAGCCGCCACGCGCGCAGTGTCTGGAACAGCGCCTCATCCACATCCAGCTCCACCTCATCTTTTGCGGGTGACTTGCGTGGTGGCGGTTTCTTTGCTTGGCTGATCAGGCTCTCCAGCGCGGCCTGGTTCTGCAGCGCCGCTTTGCCTGTGGGCGTGATGTCGAGCACGGCGCCGCCGTGCTCGAGTTGGCGTGCCTTCAAGAACCCGCCGGACTCTAGTCGCTCTAGCATGCGCTCGACAGCCGTCTTCGAGCGGAAGGACAGCGCGCCAAAACCTGTGTGGTCGTAGGCTTTCTCGTGGAGAGGCTCTGCACCGGGATGAGCCTTCTCGTCGCCACGCAGGATGCGCACCAGGCTAACCCGTCCCCAACTCCACGGCGCGGCCGAGACACAGCGCAGGATGGTCAACAACTGTTCTAGCTCATCGGGCAGGCCAGCACCAGGCGGGGGCAGGATTTCGACGCAGTTGTCACAAGCGGTGCAGCGTTCGATGGTACGGCCACCCAGGTAGGCGTTGATGTGACCGTGACGGCAGCGGCGGGTCTGAGCGTAGGCAGTGATCTCGTCCACGCGTTGAGCCTGGATGGTCTCGTACCGCTCCAGCAGCGTGGCGATTTGTTCGGCGGCGTCCGGCGGCGGCGGCAGCAGTTCCAGCAGCAGGTCGCGTCCAGCGGGGCGATAATCCAACCAACCCGCATCGGCCCAGTCCAACACCCGTTGCTCGATGTCCTCAAGGGACAGACCGGCCCGCCGTGCCACGTCCACCAGGTCCAGGGTCAGCGGTTGGCTGGGCCGCAGGCGGGCGGCCTGGCAAAAGGCCGCCAGTTCGGGCGCGTTTGCGGGCACATCGCTGATGGTCAGGCAGACGATGGCTGCGCGGGGTACGTCGGGGCCGCGCCGCAGCAGGCCAACCTGCTCCAACAGGCTCAGGGCCACGCGGACGCGGGTGTCATCGGCCTGCAGGTCGCGCTCCAGGTCTGCCGCTGCGACCCGGCCCGGTGAGACACCTCCCAGGCGGTGTTTGACGGCTGCGTAGATGGCCCGCAAGAACTCGATGGGCAACACATCCTGGCGGGCGCGGCGAGTCAGCGTAGCTCGGTCCGAAGTGGCGTACATCAGCAGGCAACAGGCGGGCAACCCATCGCGTCCAGCGCGACCAGCTTCTTGATAATAGGCTTCCAGCGAGGGCGGCGGGACAAAGTGGACGATGAAGCGGATGTCCGGCTTATCAATCCCCAGGCCAAAAGCGACGGTCGCCACCACCACGCGGATGCGGCCGGCCATGAAGTCATCTTGCACCCCGGCCCGGTCGGCGATGCCGGCGTGATAATGGTCGGCCACGATGCCATGCTGTCGCAAAAGCGCGGCTAGTTCCTCGCAGCGGGAGCGGGTGCCGGCGTAGACGATACCGCTGCCAGATTCGGCTCGGCAACAAGCCAGCAGGTAGCGTAATTTGTCGTCGGCGTTGCGGGCGTGGAAGACCTCCAATTGCAAGTTGGGGCGGGTCACGTCGCCGGCGATGATGCGCATCTCACCTAGATGGTGAATGATGTCGCGCCGCACGCGGGGTGGTGCCGTCGCGGTCATGGCCAACAGCGGCGGGTTTCCCAGCGCCTGCCGCGCCCGCCCGATGGTGAGATAGTCGGGCCGAAAGTCGTGGCCCCATACACTGACGCAGTGCGCTTCGTCAATCACCAGCCGGTTCACGCCTGCACGCCGCAGCGCGTGCAGGAAGGTCGGCTGGCGCAGTCGCTCCGGGGCGGCGTAGACCAACCGGTAGGCCCCTGCGGTGATCTGTTCCAGCCGCCGAGACTGTTCATCCCTCTCCAGGCTGTAGTCTATGTTGATCGCTCGACGCCGCAGCCTGGCTGGCAACGAATCCACCTGATCCTTCATCAGGGCGATGAGGGGCGAGATGACCAGCGTTGTGCCCCTTTCAGCGAGAAGCGCCGGGAGCTGGTAGCATAGCGACTTGCCGCCGCCAGTCGGCAGAATGGTCAGCACGTCTTCGCCGCGCAGGACGCAGGCCATGGTCTCCAACTGGCCGGGCAGGAGGGTCTCGAAGCCAAAGAACTGCCTGGTAGCCTCGGCGATGCGTGTTCGCTCTTCTTCGGAGACGGGGACTTGATCGAAGGTGGGCAAAGGTTCAGCAGGCTCGCGCTGGACGGGCTCAGCGGTGGGTGGTGTGGGGACAATGGGCCGTGCTCGGGGAGTTGGGAAGAGAGCGGCTCGCAGTTCGGCCAGCTCGTCGGCGTAACGGCGCTCTAGCTCGGCCTCCAGGTCGGCTACGCGGGTCTCCTCGTCGCTCGCTCGGAAGTAGTCGCGCAGCCGACGCAGGTAAGTGACAGAGAGGGGCTCCTCCTCGTCGGTGGTGCGCAGCAAGCGCACGGCGTAACCGCTGGCGGTCACCCAGTCGTCGAGGGCCTGGTATAGGGAGAGCATCCCCAGCAAGTAGGCGCGGCCCTGGGGACGCAACTCGTTCAGGCGGCGGTAGGTGTCCAGCGCAGCTTGCGTGTCCCCTCGCGCCAGTTCGACCTCGCCCAGCAATCCCCAGGCCGTCACGCTGTCCTCGTGCTCTTCTACGAGGTCACGGGCGATCTGGTGGGCGGTATCCACATCGCCACGGGCCAGGTGGATGCGGGCCAGAAGCGAGCGGGCAGTGAGGGAGGTTTTGAGCCGCAGGCGCTCCTGCATCACGGCCAGCGCATCGTCGGGGCGGCCCTGGGCCAGGAAGGCCCGCACTCGCAGGTCGAGCAGCGAGACGAGGGCGGGATTGGCCAGAGTGAGGGCGTCCAGGCAGGCATGAAGGGCCTCGATGTGGTCCCAGCGCAGGAGGAAGTTGAGCAGGCGGCTGCGGTCGTTGCTTGAGAGTTGGAGAGTTTGTTGAGGCGCAAGCGCCAACTCGTCCAGTATGCGGAAGGGTTGCTCGCCTGCGTCCTTTTGAGGGGAAACTGATGAGGAAGAGATGGTTACGCTGGTTTTGGATAATCGCCCCTCACCCCAACCCTCTCCCCGTCGGGGAGAGGGAGCTTCTTCTTTCTCCCTCAGAGGGAGAGGGGCCGGGGGTGAGGGTGAACTCAGCTTTTGGCACTCCCCCAAGATGGCCTCCAGCACGTCATCCAAATGCTGGAAAACGTCCCGGTTGATAAAACGGATCACGTGATAGCCCTGTTCGTTCAACCACGCCGTACGTGCTTGATCGTACGCCTCCTGTTCAGCATGCGAATCGCCATCAATCTCCACTGCTAACCGACAAGCAGCACAATAGAAATCCACGATGAAAGACCCAATAAGATGCTGGCGGCGAAATTTGAAGCCACCCAGTTGCCTATTCCGCAAATGCGTCCACAGTTTCTTTTCAGCCGGCGTTTGCGGCTGGCGCAACTCGCGTGCACTAGCCAGGATGGGCGGGTAGATGCGATGTTGTTTTTTCTCAGCCATTTCAATCACTCCCTCAAAGATCGCCCCTCACCCCAACCCTCTCCCCGTCGGGGAGAGGGAGCCGCTCCCCTCTCCCTGGGAGGGAGAGGGGCTGGGGGTGAGGGTGTGATCTCCTAACATCTCATAATCCGGCACGACGTGCACCCCGACGACGAGGGGCCAGTACTCTCCCTGCCAACTACGGCTCAGGCCTACGGCCAGGTAGAGGGCTTCCGCCTCCAGTCGTGTCAAGAGCGCGTCGTGGTCCAGCGTCAGCAAGCCGCCTTTCTCGCTCAGCCAGGTCCGGCCCATCGCTTGCCACTTGAGGTCGGTCACGGAGACGCCGCGTTGGCTGGTGGCTTGGGGATGGTTGGCGTCGCCCGGCAGCACAAAGCCCATCCGTGCTTCGTACTTACCGGAATAACTGTCCAGCGAGAAGCGCACCCACACCTGCTCCGGCTGCACCAGGCAGAGGGAGCGGGTGTGGTGGATGAGCACGTCCTCCGGAGCGCGGTCGAGGTATTTGGCAAAGAAACGGGCCCGCTTCTCTCCCTCCAGACGGCGCAGCAGCCGTGGCCGGTGGCGGACGAAATCGGTGAGCCAGTCCTCAATGTGGGGCGGGTCAGGGCGCGGCGCGAGCGGATTCAACTCGACCACGTCGCTACACTGCACCAGTCGGCCGTCGGCGTCGGTCATGTCGCCTGGCAGGAGGGTGCCAAACTCACGCACCGGCCGCACCCAGCGCAGGCCGGTGACGGGGTCTGGCTGGCGGGTGAACCCGGCTGTACAGATGCCGCTGAGCATTTGGGTCATGGCCAGGATGAGGACTTCTTGGGGTGACATGGTGTTTCCTCTGATCATTTGCCGCAACGGATGGACGACGAATAAACGGATACTTGCACCTCCCTCATCCACTTATCTGCTGTCTATCTGTTGCCGTGATGGGCTACTCGACCGGCTTGCCCCACTTTTCGCGTTGAAATGCCTTGACTTTCTTGGGCGGGAGCAGGCGGCGATACTCCAAGCGTGGACGGCCGAAGTTGATGAACAAGGCCACCGGGCATTCTGGCAGCGCGGCAAAGTAACCGATGATACGCGCCATATCATCTTCGGTCATCAGGTGTGAACGCGCTTTGAGTTCAACGATGACAATCTGTTCGACCACCAGGTCAGGACTGTTGCCTCCGACGACTGCGCCGTCGTCCAGGGTAATGGGAATGAAAGGCTCGTCTTCGAAACTGAGGCCTGCTTTCTCGCACTTGGCCACCATCGCATTGTGGTAGACCGGTTCTCGATGTCCTGGCCCAAGTTCATTGTGGACTTCCATGGCCAGGCCGATGATCTTGTAGGTGTATTTGAGCCAGGGTGCGTCTTGGATCACGTCTTTGGATTTTGCGTCTATCTATTGCCTTCTGTTGCCGCAGCGGATGGGGAGCGGATAAGCGGATACTTGAGCCTCTCTTATTCGCTTATCTGCTGACGATCCGTTGCCGCAACACATCAATGTGCATAGCTGTTCCTACAAATGAACGCCGGTCAACCCGGGCAAATGCGCAGCCCAGTATTCAGCGACCAAGCGGCGGTGGCAGTGATCGGCCTCAGGCTCGGCGCATAGAAGGCACACTGATTGATAGCGGGTCAGAATCTCGCGACCTACCTCTTCGGCAGACCGCTCCTCCAGGAGCAGGAGAAAGCGGGATTCGTAGGCCGCCCAGTCCTGGTCATGGCGATAGGCGTCGAGGATCTCGGGAGTGGGGGCCAGTTCGGGGTGGTGCTCGTAGGCGATGCCGAATCCCTCGCGCAGCAGGAAGGCCAGATCGTCGCGTTTGGTGTAGCCGGCCAGGTGGGAGGTGTTGCGCAGGCGAACGTCAATCACCGCGTCCACGCCAGCCTCGCGCAGTTGCCCGATGAACGTCGCCAGGGGTTTGCCCTTGTAACCAATGGTGTAGACAGTAGGCATCTGTCCCTCCACTACTCGAACAGCGAGAGTTGCTGTGGTATCCGCTTCCCCTCGACCGTGGTGCCATCAGGTTGGATGTGGAGCACACGAACGCCGCGCTCTAGCGTGGTCTGGGTGATGAGAAAGTAGCGGTGGCAGCAGCGATAGTCACCCTCGCTGCACATCACGGCCACCTGTTCGGTCTGGGCCAAGTCGAGCAGTTGGTCAATGCCGGACTGGTAGGCGGGCGTCTGCTCCACACGCTGGTAGTCGGGGTGCTCCTGGCCGGGGTCGTACAGGGTGGGATCGGCGGGGCGGCCACCGAGGGCGTCGCCCATGAATCGGTAGGCGATGCCAGCATCCTGGAGGTCACGGGCCAGGGTCTCACGGTTGAACTGGTGTGCCCAGCGGCTGTAGGGCTGGCTGCGCACATCCACCACCAGGGTGATGCCGTGGCGACGCAGCAGGTCAACGAAGGCTGCGGTGGTGTGGTCGCTGTGGCCGACGGTGTAGAGGATGGAAGTTGGAGGTTGGATGTTGGATGATGGATGATGGAGAATTGGCATAACAGCTTCTCCTTGGTCAAATGGTCGGATGGTCCTTGGTCAAGTGGTCTTTCGGTTCTCGGACTACTCGACCAAGGACCATCTGACCAATCACCTACCATATTCTCGTAGGATCAATTCGTCTAGGGAGCGCTTGGGCACGTGGTGCACATCCTCAGCATCACGGTAGTACCGGATGTCACCATCGGAGCCCACTTCTTCGAGCACCACCGTCTCCTTGGGCTTGCCCAGCGCCAGCAAGAGCAGGATGTCGTAACGGTCTGGGATGTCGAGTGCCTGCCGGAGCCCGCTATGGTCAATGGAGCCGATCATGCAGCCACCCAGGCCCCGCTCCGTCGCGCCGAGCATGATGGATTGGGCAGCGATGCCGTGGTCGCAGCCGAAGGACTTGCGGATCTCCGTGTCGCCCAGGATGACGATGTACGCCGCCGGACGCTCGCCCTCCGCCGGGCCGGGCCAATCCAGATAGCCCGCCCAGCGCGTGTGGGGGAAGATGCGTGCGTTCGTCTCCGGCTCGCAACTGAGGATGTACTTGAGCGGCTGCAGATTGTTTGCAGAGGCCGAGAGCCGCGCCAGGTTCACCAGCGCCCGCAGCGTCTCAAGATCAACCGGGACATCCTGGTGAAAACGGCGGTAACTGCGGTTCTTACGAACGAGATCTTCTAGCATGTTTCACTCCTCGCTTTCTGCCCTCTCCCTCCCCCCGTCCTCCTCCCTCTCCCGATTTCGGGAGAGGGAGGGATTGCCCGAAGGGCGGGGCCTGCCCTGAGCGAAGTCGAAGGGGTGAGTGAGGGCCAATGGACATGCTTATCTCTGTATCACCAAAACCATAAGGGATTGATTACTTCATAGCCAGAGGTAGGAAAATGCGGTATGGCAGCCTGGCAGAGCCCACGCTCACCCGATCCAGGGTGGCCGTGAAGGATTGGGCCGAGCAGTGGACGACCTGGAAGAGCACGTCCACCGTCTGTCCCTGCCACGCCGATAGATCCAACGAGGTGAGGGTCCAATCGGAGGCTTGCCACAGCTCACCCCAAGGCACGAGATAGTACCGCTGGCCGTCGTCCAGAATGACCACCTCCAGCCAGGCATAGTCAAAGGCCGTTTGCGTGGTAGAGATGGCAGACAGGAACGACAGGGTTGACGGGTAGCCTTGCAGTACGCTCACCGTCTGCTTCAAAGTCCACAGTTCGCCGGGTTGACCATTTTGGAGACACGGTACTGACCACCCGGCTCCGCTTCCCAGAAGCGCGGCGGCCTGCCCATCGAAGGCCTCCGGCGAGAGCGAAATCTCGCCGTAGGGCCGTGCCCAGGCATCCCAGACGTTCGGGCCCTCAAAATCGCCAGCAGCCACGGCATTGACCGGCGGGGCCAGCGTGAGGGTGACGTGGGTCGAGTCGCCGACGGTCACGTAGCGAGGTGCTGGCCACGTGCCGTAGCCGGGCGCGCTGGCGTGAAAGGCGTATTCGCCCTCCAACAACGTCGCCGACCAGAGCCCGCCTTCGCCGCTGGTAACATCGTCCAAGGTGTTGGTGCCGCTGATGGTGACGGTGGCACCCACGACTGCTCCGCCATCCGCGTCAATCACCGTGCCAGACACAGGGGTGCCAGCCACGACCAACGTGGTGGCTTGAGGCGCTGTGGGGATTGGCTCCACGTTGCCTGCCCTGTCCCTGGCGCGAACGGCAAAGCCGTAGGCGGAACCCACCGTGCCCGCGCAGGAGGCACTGGTGCCCAGGGTCTCGGTGAACCATGTCGTAAACGGTCCCCCGTCAACGTTGTAGAAGACATCATAGCTAGCGATGCCAGAGCCCAAATCCTCTCCCCCCCAGCGCACCACGAAACCCAGGCCGCTGGACGACGGGAGTGGTTCCACACTGGAGATGGGTGGCCGTGTGTCGCGCTCCACCAGCAGGTAGGGCCGTCCGCCGATAAAATATTCGGTAGTGCTGGGCGGGTCGGAGTTCTGGTTGGTGGCCGGAGGGAGCGACAGGGTGTAAATGCCGCTGGTGGGGGTGAGGGTCAGCGTGCGGCTGATGCCAGTGGTACCCAAGGGGGAGGAAATTGGTTCGATCCAATAGAGTTGCCCTGTATCACCGGTGGCGCTGACCGCAGCCGTGACGGTGACACCGCCGGTGGCCCAGAGTGCCAGCACCCGCGATTGGTCGCCAGCGCGGTAAAAGGCAATCTGGTCTTGCCCGCTCTTTTTCTTCCGCCAGAGGGTGGTCGGATCTCGGAACTGTTCGGCAGCCAGTTGGTAGGCGGCGTAAGAGGGGCGGCGCTTACCTTGGGGGCTGCTGCCGGGGAGGTTGCAAGGGTGCGGCGAAAAGTTCTGCCGCAAGCCAAAGGCATCTGGGCCGACGGGAACGTTACCGCAGTCGTCGTGGAGCATGAAGTGATAATATCGCTCCACGCCGTAGTACAAGGCCACCGCTGCGTTCTGAATCACGTAGGCGGCCTGCTCCTCCATTGTACCTCGCCAGGGGCTGTCAGACGGGACGCTGAAAGCCGTGGCCGGGAAGTCGTCCCACACCGGCACACCACTTTCTGTGATCCAGATGGGCACGTGTGACAAGCCGTTGCCGCTCAGCGTTTTGCGAGTCTCCAACAACCAGTGTTCCGTGCCGCCATGATAGACATTCCAGAAGTAATGGAATGAAAGAACATCAAAGTATGCCTTTGTCGGATCGCTACTGGTCTGGGCTAGCAAGTCGGACAGCCAGCCTGGCTTCTTAAAAAACGCCAGCCCGCCGAGGAGGACTGTCGCTTCGGGATCCGTTGCCTGGATGGTCTGATAGGCAACCTGTAACAAGCGATAATACTCTTTTACTGTGCCGCTCCAGAACTGGTTCAGGTCGGGCTCGTTCCAGATCTCCCAGTAGCGGATGCCAACGCCATCGCCCCAGCCCTGATCCTGGGCCAAATCGCCGCCGGGCTTATAGCGCTGCACCGTGTTGGAGACAAAAACCGCCCAACTGTTGCCTTGATGGATCACCTTGCCTGGGGCGGGGATGTCGCTACCGTCGGCAAAGATGGGCTCGAAGAGGCCGATAGGTGGTGAGGCAGCGGTGCTCACCTCGCCCTGCTGCGGCGTGACCCGTCCCAGCACTGGAAAGACCTTATCCTGCACGCGAGGTGGGGGGACGCTGGGGGAGCCGCCCGTGGCGCGCTGGTCGGGCGTGCCCAGCAGGATGGCGATGGGCGTGAGGCCGTGGGCGATTTCCTGGATCACCAGCGTGTCATAGTCGTGATAGCCACCGCTGTGAGGACCGACGTAACCGCCTTCGTCCACCCAATACCAATAGAGCGGCCAACGATCCCACTGCGCACCGGCCTCCAGCGCGCCGTCGTAGCGCGTCTCATTGGCTAGATTATCAGCGGCGCTGACGAAGCAGAGGCCGAAGTTCGCGTTGGATGGGACGGCAACGTCAATCGAGTTGCGCTCGGAAGCGGAAGACAGTCCCGCTGCTCCCCCAACCGCCACCGCTGAGATCAAGATTATTGCTGAGATAATGGCTTTGCGCAGCATAGTCTCCTCCAAATAAACGTCCAGTCTCCTGCTCCCTGCACCCTTGCTCCTCTGCACCTCTTGACAATTTCGGGCAGGTGATATAGTATATAGCCTGGAGGTGAGAGGATACTACCATGACACTCGAAGAGATCCTTCAAGACATCCACGGATTGGACGCACGCTTGCAGGAACTCGAACAGCAATATGGGTTGCTCTCCGAAGACCTGTACACGTTGTACCGGCTGGGCGAGTTGGAACAGAGCCGTGATCTGATCCGTTGGGTTGGTTACTACGAACTGCGGCAGGAGCGGCAGCGCGCCTATGAGGCAGCCTTGCGTGAGCGTTTGCTGATCGTGCGCAGCGCCAGCCCCGGAACGCCCATCCCATTGCGTCCACATTGGGCAGCCCTGACCGAGGCATGACATGCTCCCCACATTCGAGGACTATTGCCTCCTGATCGCCAACCTGCCGGATCAGTTTCCGTCTATCCGCTCCTCTACCCTTACCGCGTACCGCATCGGCCCGTTTGCTGCCGAGGCAGTTCCTACCCTCATCACAAGCACGTTTCTCCTGATATCAAGCGGCATCGTGTTCCCGCGCCCGAACTTTCCTTTACACGCCCCAATCTCCCCGCATTGATCGAGGAGGTAGAGCGGCTGTTGAAAAAGTAAACGCCAAGCTCAGATAACCCTCCTGCATTTCCCTTTTCCCCCAGCACGAAGAGAGTGAGGGGATTGCAGGAGGATTTTTCATTTACCAATCACGCAGCACGCAATACGCACTACGTATCCTACATCGGCAAGAAGAAGAACGCCAATCCGATAATCACGTAGACCACCAGCAATTGGGCTCCTTCCAGCCAGTTCGATTCCCCATCCCGCGCCGCCGAAGAAGCGATGAGGGCCGCCCCGCCCAGGGCGATAAGCTCGAACTGGTCGAATACCAACGTTAGTGGGTTACCCAGCAGCAAACTGATAAAGACCAGCGCGGGAGCGACGAAGAGGGCGATCTGCAGGCTGGAGCCCAGGGAGACGGACATGCTCAGCTCCATGTGATTCTTCATCGCCGCCTGCACCGCCACCAGGTGCTCGGCCACGTTGCCGATGAGGGGCACGATAATGATGCCCACGAAGAACTCGGAGAGGCCCAAGGCGTGCACCATAGGCTCCACCGTCCCCACCAAAATCTCGCTCAGCCAGGCGATGAAGACCGTGGAGCCGATTAGAAACGCCACCGCCTTGCCCACGCTCCAGCCTGTAACAGCGTGTGCTTCGTGAGCCAGCTCTGGTTCAACACCCCATTGGAACGAGAAGACGACGCTCAGGGCATAGATGAGGATCATCACCGCCGCCGTGCCCAGGCTCAGGTACTCCACCCCGGCGTGGTTTTTGACCTCGATGCTATGACTGAACAGCGAGGGGATGCCCAGGGCGATGAGGGCCAGGAAGAGCATGGTGGCGTTGACGCTGGCCTGGGTGCGGTCGAACTGCTGCACCCCGTGGCGCAGCCCACCCAGCAGGATGCTCAGTCCCAGCACCAGCAGCAGGTTGCCCAGGATGGAGCCAGTGATGGACGCCTTCACCAGGTCCAGCAGCCCTTCCTTGATGGCGAAGATAGTGATGATAAGCTCGGCGGCGTTGCCCAGCGTGCCGTTGAGGAAACCGCTCAGTTTTGGCCCCGTGTGCGCGGCCAACTCCTCCGTGGCCTCGCCCAGGATGCCTGCGAGCGGAATCACCGCCAGCGCCGCGCTCCAGAAGACAAGCGTCGGGCTCCAACCCAGAAACTCGCCCAGGATGGCCACCGGGGCGAAGATGAGCAGGACGTTGAAATATCTGGTCATCGGTTTCTCTCCTCAGAAGTTACCTCCACACTGGTTAGGCGCAGTTCGCCGTCGTTTGTTGTTTTGGGGGTCAGGGCGGGACAGTGCCCACCCCGGCGCGTTGAGGCCCCTCAGCGGTTGCGCAGGATGAGAGGTAGGTAGACCCGATATGGTGTCAACGTAGCCGTCGGCGTAAACGTGGCCGTCGGGGGCGCTGTCGGTGTGGGCGTTGGCATGCTAGTCGGCCTGGGCGTTGGCGTATCGGTGGCCGTTGGCGTAGACGTGGCCGTCGGGGTCGCTGTCGATGTGGGCGTTACTTCGCGATTTCGGTAGATCAAGATACGGCTGCGGTTGCCGTCGAGGATGTACAGATTGTCAAACTGATCAAATCGTGCTGAAAAGGGCATAGAGTGAAAGTCGCCCAAGGCAGCTATCGGCATAGGGTTTGTCAACGGATCTTGGTAAACCATTAGAAAGCGCAGCCCTAAATAGCCATTAAATCCGATGACCATGCGACCCCGTGAATCAAAAGCAGGTTCCCAGGGGCCACATATAGGGTCTTCTGCATTGGCAAGGCAGTTCGGCTCAGTAAAGTCACTGTTTCGACCAAACACGCGAGTGGCCGGAATACCAAATACAGCAGATG
>JBAWAP010000055.1:0-1751 GCA_049589355.1 Anaerolineae bacterium | reverse complement strand
CAAGGGCGCAAGCCAAAGAAGTTGTCCCTCGTATAGGAGTGGATCATGCTTTGGTAGCCCATCAAGTCGGTTCTGAATTTCCATGACTGAGATGGGTGTGTTGTCAAAAGAACCACGTTTCATAATCGCTTGTCCGGTGACCCAGTTGTTCTCCTGGATGAGTGGTCTGGCGTCTACGGTTAGCCCTCTCATTGTTAGCAGTCTTTTCAGATTCTCCGCGAGTTCTTCCTTCGTCCACTTCCAAGACCATGCTGAGTGAGACCCAGGCCTAGCCATACGTCGCGTGCCTCGCCACAACTTCACACTATTCCACTCCGCAGGGGAAGACAATGTCACGACAGCGGAAGCACTCCTCTCTTGCAGCCACCCCGCTACCAGGGATTCCTCTCGTGTTTGTGTCACGGCTGGCAAGAGACTGCCATCTGCGCGAACAGGAGCGATCAAGGAAGCAAGCGGCGCAATTCCAGCTATCCAACTCTGCATTGCCTCACGAAGCTGGTTCCCACATTCCAGCGCGGGCGGAGCTGGTATCTTGTGTATTCCCCACTGTCGGACTCCCTCAGAAAGAACGCCGGCAGCAAATGCAGGTTCGAGTTCCACAATTCGTTTGAGTACCTTGAACACATCTTCTCTGGTCAAAGTGCTTATGGCAACAGCCAGGACCTCTCTCCAGTTCTCAAGTCGCCGAGGGTCTCTGCAGATATCTTCCGATCTTGCCAAACCTGTGGACAAGCTCTGTGCGGCAAACCACTGAGTCAATATGGGCAGCGAGAATGCAATGGTTCCATCACGATTCGAAACAACGAATCCAGTTTCTGTCAACTCCCTCAAGTCTGAGGTCGAGACAATTTCGGTAGCGGGGACAGGGCTTCCTCCTCTGTCTGTGGAAACCACGGCTAACCGGGAGAGCAGAGTGTTGATTTGCAGGTCTCGCTTCTTTTCAAGTGCGTGGGAATGCTGCACAAGGTTGGCGATAAGTTCGGCTTTGGATGCAGGGACTCCTTCGTCATACCTGAGGTTCAGGCCGAGAAGCAACGCGAAAAGTGGCCTCTTGATGGCATCACGAATAGACTCCGGCAGGCTGTACATGAGCCCTAAGGTTGTTTCTCTTCCCGATGCAAGTCCGACCAAAGCCTTGGTTTCTTCTTCTGTCAGCTCACTAACACGAGCGATCTCTTGAGTAGGCTCGCCAGGCGGCATGATCCTGCTTGCTATCACAACGCTAGTTGATGGCCAGGAGCCCGCGAGAACCCGAGCTTCGTACAAGAGCTGGGAGCAGTCTCCCATTCCAATCTCGTCTGCGCGATCGATGACAATGTTCGCTCCTTGCTGGCGAGGGTCTCCCAAACCATCGCATGCCACTAGTACGGCTTCTTCGAGTTTTCCAACCACATCCCTTGCATAGATATGCAGAGGCAGAGGCGCGTTGACATTCTCTTTCGAAAGTTGCAGCGCCTTCTGATGAATTCGTTCAAGAATCAGCGACTTGCCACAGCCGATCTCGCCTGTGACAAGGCGGACAGAACCATGTGGTGCTTCATACTCTGGCTTAGGATCACCAACGGAAGGATTGTCAGCAAGTGTCAGGGCTTTTTGCTCTGGGAGACCAGTTGCCATCCAACCTGCCACACAACGGGCACGGGACTCGCTTTCCAATAAGCTGAGACTGGTAAGGCGCGCGGTCGATTCAGGCACCGGTCTGCTTACTGCCTTCGTTGCCGCGCGTCCGTCTCTAGCGAGAAGAATCAAGG
>JBAWAP010000054.1:0-16084 GCA_049589355.1 Anaerolineae bacterium | reverse complement strand
CTGCTAATCCTGCCACGGCATTCATAGCGACTAGTCCTAGGGAGTGGTCGCTGGAGAGAGGCTCTCCGTCTAAGGTGAACTGATTGGCGTACGAGCCGATGCCTTGATTGTAGAAGAAGTTGAGTAGCCGATCGCTCTGTTCAATCTCCCATTCATCGGCGGCGAACCAGGCATAGTCCACCGCGACGTTCATCCCGTTCCGCCACGCGTCGAACCTGAAAGCGTCGTGCCCGCCGCCCCAGGGATCGGTGGGGGAGCCGTCGAATTCGGCGTAATCGGGCATCAGGCCAGTCTCTGGGTGAGCGACCTGCTTGAAAAACTCACGGCTCGCTTGAGCGGCTTGCTTCCAGAACTCGTTGTCTTTGTCCGCCCAACGCGCCCACAACTCATAGTAAGCCGGCAGGTGATACGACGGATCGGTGAAACTCGAATCGCGGCCAATCTTGGGCACGAAAACGACCTGCTTGGTCTTGGCGTCAAACATATTGGTCGCCAGGTCGCTCTTTTGGTCTTGCTTGTGCAGCATGGTATCGAGAATGGCCTGCGCTTCGGCGCGATAATCCAGGATGCCCGTTCCGTTGCCCCATCGTCCCGACGCGAACAGCAGCGCCATCGCAAACCACTCTTCGCCATCCGAGGCAGGATTGGCATCAATCTGTTCGCCGCTCGACTTGCAGTGCCAGGCAAAATAACCCTGATACGGTCCGTCCTTGTGATACATGTAGGTCTTGGTCCACTTCCAGATGCGGTCGAATTCTTCCTTCTTGTTCATCTGGGCGGCAATCATCATGCCATAGGACATACCCTCCGTGCGCACGTCGCCATTGCCAATGTCCATGACATAGGCCATGTCCGCGCCGACGGGATAATAGACACGCTGAGTGTCGTCGTTGCCATAGAACAGTTGCTTCCAGGCAGCGTCGAGCTTGGCCTGGGTTTCGGCATCGCTCTTGCTTAGCATCTCTTTGAACAGGTTGCGGTAGCGACCCGAAGCAAAAGCTCCCACCGGGGCTAGCGCAACAGTCGGCGGAATAGAAGTTGGAGTGGGTATGGAAGGCTCCTTTGTGTTGCGGTCAGATGGCACACTTTTAGCGGGGTTGCAGCTTGACAGCAAAGAGGATAGAACGAGCACGAGCGCGGTAGAGAGGGCGACGCATCGCTTCACTGGACATTCTATCCTTTGAGCGCGCCGGCGGTCAAACCAGATACGATTTGTCGTTCCGCGAATATGTAAAAGAGGACCGCGGGCACCGCGGACAACGTTACGAAAGCCGCCACCAGGTTCAAATCCATGCCGTATTGACCCTGGAACTGCATGGTGCCCAAGGGCAAAGTCCAAAGCACATCCTTGTCTATCACCACCAGGGGCACGAGCAAGTCGTTCCAACTGACAACCATGGTCAATGCTGCGACCGCCGATAGCGCCGGACGCGCCAGCGGAAGCAGGATGCGCCAGAAAAAGCCAAATGCATTACAGCCGTCTATGTAAGCAGCATCTTGCAACTCGACGGGGACTGCCGCAAAGAACCCGCGCAGAATCAAGATATTGCCGGATAACTGAAATGCAACTTGTACCACGATGATGCCCCATAGATTGTTGATCAACCCCATTTGGCGCAGCACGAGATAGACGGGCATAATGGCAACGTTAATGGGGAACATGAGGCCCAAGGTGAGCAAGTTGAAAGCCAGACCCTTGCCCCGAAAGTCCGTGCGGGCGAACACAAAGGCGGCCAGGCTGCAAATGAGCACCACACCACTCGTCGCCCCCAGCATGACCAAGAGGCTGTTGCGCAACATGGTCCAAAATGATGCCATGCCCAAAATCTTGCTATAGTTCTCCCAGCGCGGAGGAATGGGGAGGGTGTAAGGGCGTGAATACATCTCACCGCGAGTCTTGAGTCCCCCGAAAATCAGTATCACGACGGGCACAAAGATGAGCACCACGAACACGGAGAGGATGAGGTACTGCCAGAACCTCGGCAAGTTTTTTCGCCAGGTGCTGCTTGGGTGTGAATAGGTCGTCGCCATAAGCCAATCCTTTCTAGATGCCGCCCAGGTAATCTGGTTGGCGCGCCAGACGCTGGTAAACCAGCGAAAAGGCCAGACAGATCAGGAACATCACGAGAGCCACGGCGCAACCGTATCCCAGCCAGAAACGCACAAAGCCGAAGCGATACATATAAGTCGCCATCAGCTCGCTGGCATTAACCGGCCCGCCCTTGGTCATGATCCAGACCAGGATGAATTGCTGCAACGACCCCACGGCAGATAGGTAAACGGTCGTGCGAATGGTGCCGCCAAGCAGGGGCAAGGTGATATAGGTTAACAATTGGCGTCTATTCGCGCCGTCAATGCGAGCGGCTTCTTCGATTTCCGCCGGGATGTTTTGCAGACCTGCCATGTACAGCAGCATGTGAAGTCCAAAGTATTTCCAGGTCAGCACGACAAAGAGGCACGCCAGGACCGTACTGGTATTGCCCAGCCAGGCTTGGGCCTTGACGCCTGGGATGAGGACCAAAAGCGCATTGATAAACCCTCGATCCGGATCAGGATTATAGAGGCCCAACCACATGATGGCCGCGATGACCTCGGAAAAAACGTAGGGCATAAAAAAGATCGTGCGGAAAAAAGCGCGCCCGGGCAGATCACGCCCTACCATGAGCGCCAGCGCCAGAGACAATGGCAACTGAAGAGTCAGAGACAACACTACAATTAATAGTCCGTTCCCCACCGCTTTCAGGAATATCTGGTCGCTCAAGATGCGTACGTAATTGTCCAGTCCGATAAAGTTAACCGCTGGGCCAAAGCCCTTCCAGTCGAAAAGACTATAGTAAACAGACCGGACAATTGGATAGATCACAAAGGTGAGGAACACCACGAGAGCAGGCGCCAAGAACAAAGCGATGGTCAGGCTGTCCAGGGCACGGCGCCGGAAGCGAGTTTGTTGTTGCGCGCCCAAGGCACTGTGGCCGGCTAAAGTTGTTTGCATAAGACTATCCCTCTCGACTGACCAAAAGTGCGGGGATTGGGTATGGCCCAACCCCCGCACCTTTGTACATGGATTTACTTCAATTCCGTCTTGGCCGAGTCTTCAACCGCCTGGGCGGTCTTCTCAGGCGTCAGCGTGCCGGCGAAAAGTCCCTGAACGCTGTCGTTCACAACGGAACCCATCGCTGGAGGCAGCGCCTGATCGTAGTACAGTTGGAAATACTTCGCGGAGGCTAAGCTCTTCTGGAGAGTGATCATCAGGGGATCGGTCAAGCCGGCTTCGCCGCCTTTGACAACCGGTATGATGACGCCTATTTTGGCCAGTTGGACCTGCGATTCTGGGCGGGTCAGGTATTTGACAAAGTCAATGGCTTCCGGAGAGGCATTCTTGCCAATCGCAAAGCCATTGCCGCCGCCTACAGCATCATTCGGATCACCAGCGCCTCCCTCGACCATCGGGAAGGGGAACCAGCCCAGTTTATCGCCAATTCCCTTCTTGTCAGGGCTGTTATCCATTTCGACGGCCGGAGCCCACTGTCCCATCAGTTCCATGGCAGCTTTGCCGTTGCCCATCGCGGTAGCCTCATCACCGTAGGTCGCGCCCAGGAAACCGTCCTGGAAAGGCTTGAGGGCGATCAACTCCTGGAGTTTCTTGCCAGCCTCGACGAACGGCGCATCGGTGAAGGAGCCCGTGCGTAAAAGCGCCCCCTCAAAGTTGGCCTTGCCTCCGAGGCGGGTGACGAGATACGCCCACATGTGCATGCCAGGCCATTTATCTCCCATGCCGACGGCGATGGGGGTGATACCGGCGGCCTTGAGCTTCTTCACATCGTCAAGCAGTTGGGTCCAGGTCGTGGGCGGAGCTTGGATGCCAGCCTTGGCGAACAAGTCTTTGTTGTACCACCAGCCGATCATGCCCATATCCCACGGCACGCCATAGTTCTTTCCCTTGTAGGCGTACACACCCAACGCGCCGGGCGCGAACGTCGCGCGCCAGGCGCCACCATTCGCATCGAGATCCGGGGTAATGTCCTTGAGCAGACCAGCCTTGGCGTATTCGTTCATCACACCGCCGCCCCAGCTCTGGAAAATGTCGGGGGGCTCGCCGGATTGCATGACGGTGGTCAACTTGGCCTTGAAGGCCTCGTTCTCGAGGACTGTAATCTCGATGGTGACGTTCGGATGAGCGGCCGTATATTCATCGGCGAACTTTTGCCAGAGTGCCTTGTGATTTTCTGCGGTCGAGATGTGCCACCAGGTGAACTTGACTTTCGGAGCAGCCGTGGGTGTGGGCACCTCTATCGGCTTGGGTACTTCAGTCGGTTTGGGCACGGCCGTCGGGGCTGCCGCCGGCGCGCAGGCGGATAATACAAACACGGCGACCAGCAAAACGCTGATCAAGTGCAATAGTTTGCGAGACATCGGATTTTCTCCTTTCCTGAAAATTGGGTCTGGTTTTGAAATTGAACGAATTGGCAGAAGGGACGAATTGTATCTGTTGTTCTTGTCTGGCGTTGACCTCCTTTCATCAATGATTATCGGCGGACTCGTCGGAACAACGTTATCTATGAAGCCCGCGGAGCCTTGCAGGAATCACGAATGACGAGTTCGGTGGGAAGCTCTATTCTGCCGACATCTTTCTGGGGATCGTTCAGCAAATCCAGCAGCATTTGAGTGGCCACCCTTCCCATTTTCTCCAGTGGCTGTCGCACCGTGGTTAGAGGGGGGTGGACGTGGGCGGCTTGAGGAATGTCGTCGAAGCCCACAACCGATATATCTTCGGGAATGTGCAGATTGTGCTCGCGTACGGCCTCCATCACGCCAAAAGCCGATACGTCGTTGGAGGCAAAGATGGCAGTGGGAGGGTGGGGTAGCTCTAGCAGGGCGCTGGCTCCGGCGTAGCCGAGGGGCTGGAAGAAGTCTCCCTCACGCACCAGTCCTGGGTCGAGGGCGATTCCCTGGTCTGCCAGTGCGGTCTTGTATCCTTCCAGCCGATCTCGAGCGCATATCTGGTCCATTGCGCCGGTGATAAACCCAATACGTTGATGCCCTAGGCCAATCAGGTATTTTGTGGCGTCGTATGCGCCTTGCCGGTTTGTGGCCGCGACGGCTGGGGTCTCTTCATCGAGGCCTCGGTGATCGATCAGGACGTGGGGGAAGCGATGCTGGCGCAGCGTCTCCAGATAGGCCCCTGGATTGCGGGGCAGGACAAGCAGCAGCCCATCTGCTAGGCCGCGGGCGAGCATGGCTACGTGAGTCGCTTCCTTTGTCTTATGCCGGTGGGTGGTATAGAGCATGAGGTCGTATTGAGCAGAGGCCAGTTCTGCGTCTATGCCTCGTATGATCTCCCCAATGTAGCTGGTGACTACATCGTGTACCAGCAGTCCAATTACTTGAGAGCGTCCGCCCGCCAGGCTCCGCGCTCGTTGGTCCACCACGTAACCCAGGCGTGTCATTGCCATCAGGACACGCTCCCGCGTTTCCGGCTTGACATTTTCTTTGTTGTTGATCACCCGAGAGACAGTGGTGTAGGAGACGCCGGCTTCGCCCGCGACGTCAATGATGGTCACATTGTTAGGGTTCTTCTTCACGAGGACTCCTTTTCAGTAAATGCAAACGCTCACACTCTTTTCGTTATTGGGGCGATATTAGAGCTGTTCTAGGCAGGATCACGGAGTGAAAACGTTCACCAAGGGGGTTGGCGTGGTTTCTGCGCGCTAGAATGCGTTTTGTGAACGCTTGCAACAACAATTGTACCACATTGCGAGGCGTTTGTCAAGGGCTTTTGTGAACGCTTGCAAAGGCAGTGTGGGGTGATCCTGATACGTAGAAGGCATGTGGATGCTGCCCACGGATTGGAATCGGTGTTTTGCGTTGGGGGATGTCAGGCCTGCCGCCGCAATTTGTTGCGTAAGGTAACCGCATTGTCAGAGCCTTAGCGGTTCGAAGTCCTGGCGCATCCTTACCCCTCAAAACAAGTGTAGTATTGCCCTGGGGCAACAAAAAGACCTCTGAGGCCACAACTCCAGAGGTCTTTTTACGGGGCAACGAGGTAACGAGAGCCTCATTAACTCGTTCGTTAGACTATTCATGGAGAGTAAAGTTGGCGTAGATGGGCAATGCTTCGCTGAGCCGCCGTGTCAGCGTCGGGCAGGGGCATGAACTCGCCGGAGATGTAGCCACGGTAGCCAGTGGCAAAGAGGGCATCCAAGATGGACTTGAAGCCCAGGTGGCCGGCGCCGGGATACCAGCGGTTGGAATCGGCCACGTGAAAGTGGAAGATGCGGTCACCGCAGGCACGGATGCTGTCCCCGATCACCGGCTCCTCGATGTTCATGTGGAAGGTGTCCAACAACAGCCCGAGGTTGTCGGCGCCGACGCGCTCAATGAGGTCCAGCCCATCGGCGACGGTGTGGATCAAGTCGGTTTCGTAGCGATTGATGGGCTCCAGCGCGAAGCGCACCCCTTCCTTGGCAGCCGCAGCCACACATTCTTGGAGGGCCTCAATGAGGTAAGCCATAGACTGCTCATGAGTCTGCCCTTCTGGCGTGATCCCCCGAATCAACCCCAGAATGATGATCGCGTTTAACCGCGCAGCCAGCGGGACATGGCTTTTGATCCGCTCTATGGCAGCGACGCGCACAGCGGGGTCATCGCTGGTGAACGACAGCCCCTCTTCGCCCCAGGCCTGGCCAGTGCCGATGGCCGGAACCTCCAGGCCGTGCACCGACACCACGCGCAGCAGTTCGTCGGCGTCCACCAGCCTGGGATCACGGATGGCAAGCTCGACGCCGTCGTAGCCCCAGCCCGCGATATTGCCGACGTTGGCCTCGAAGTCGCCCTTAAAGGCCACGGATTGGAAGCGGGCTATGTGGGTTGAGAGGACGATGCTGAGTTTCATCTCTTCGGTAAATTGGTGCACTGGTAAATTGGTAGATTGGGAGACGACCAATTTACCAATCTACCAGTCTACCGACCTACCAGCCTATCCGCGGCAGCCCGTAGACTGTCTTCCAGCCGGGGCTCATCGGCTCCTTGAGATAAGGCTCCATCTCCTCGGCCGTGCGCAGCGTCACCATCTCGGTGGGTGGCACGGTGCCGGGTGGGAAGGCCTCCAGGATTTCGTCAACGAGCAGGGTCAGGTAGCGCAGGATGGCCGCCAGCGGCCGCTTGGCTTTGTAGGGATCGCCGAGGGTGGCTCGGCCCACCACGCCCTCGGGCGTGCCGGCGATCTCGATGGCGGCGTGGCCCTCTCCCTCTGACCACCGACACGGCCGGCGGAACGGATCCACCGACTTGTCCAGGTGACCATCCGGCAGGAAAGAAACGCCCTCTGTGTCCACGGCGTATTCCATCTTGACCATTTCGGGGAAGAGATACAGGCCCAGCGAGGTCTCCGACTCGTCAGCGTGGACGAAGTTGGTCTCCCACTGGCCGCCCTCGTCTTTGGTGTTGAAGAATTCGCGCACAGCGCGGTGCCAGTCAATGACGCGGTAAATGCCCGGCAACTGATAGCGTTTGCAGAACTCGTGCAGCGCCTCCTCCAACACCCAAAGCTGGCCGTGGTTATTGATGATGATCTGCTTGCGCCAGCCGTCGTTCCACAGGCCCAGCATCACGTCCACCATGAACTCAACGGCCACATGGTCGCGGATGATGACCGTGCCCGCCATGCCGAGGTGGTGATAAGGGTGGCAGCCGTACATCAACGGCGGGAGGGCTAGAGCGACGGACCTGCCTTGCCGGGCAGTGTAGCGCCGTACCCCCTCGGCGATCTGACTGACGAACAGGGTGTCCATGGAACTCACAGTATGATCGCCGTGCAGCTCAGTGCTGCCCACCGGAATGATCACAATGTCGTTCTTGCGACGCTGCTCGACCAAGTCGTGGCGCACCGTCGTTTGAATGTAAGACCTCGGTTTGGCCCACTCGCAGGGCGAGGGCATACCGTACTCGGCCAGGATGGCATCAATCTCCTCGTCACTGGCCTCCCATAGCTGCTTCTTCAGACGGCCTACGGCCGTGTTCTCAAAGAAGACGGTTGGGTTGTCTGTGGTTAGGAACTTGGGTTCATTTGGCATTGTTGTCCTCCGTGAAACTAGAAATTAGATATTGGATATTGGATATTGGATATTTGGTAACTTTCCCTGATGAGCTCTTCGACCTCCCTGATGTCTCGGTTAAAGGGACCTACTGTTTCCATCTTCAAGCTGGTAAGGGCCGCCGCCCAGATGGTAGCCTCAGCCGGAGACGCCGTCAGCCTCTTTCCAAGATAGGCAGCGATGCAAGTATCCCCTCGGCCGGTACGGCCCTTCATCTCCCTGGTCCAAAAGGGCGCTGAATAGAAGTGACCATCAGCGTAAACCAGCACCCCCTTGCCGTGGGTCAGAACGACCTCGCTAGGACCGAACTCGGAGAGGGTCCTGGCAGCTTCCCGCAGGTCGCTCGTGCCGGTCAAGAATTCCGCCTCCACGCTATCGGCCTTCAGGACATCCACCAGCTCAAGGACCTGAGCCGCCTCGGGCCAATCTTCATAGGCCAGCTCCCCTCTCCGGTTGACCCGGACGAATCCCTGCACATCCAGGGAGATCCTGGCCTCCTTTTGCGCCAGGGCCTCGATGACCTCTAGCGGCACCTCGCCCCGAATAGAGGCCCCGATGTGAAAAGTGCGGGCCTCGACAGGGACGACCTCAGCCGGGGTGAATGGGCCAGCAAAGCCGACGTTGTAGACCGTGCGACGATCGAGGTCTTGGGTGGGGTAGACCAGCTTCAGGCTGGTAGATCGCGCGGTCGGCGTGGCAAAAACCTCAACACCCATCCGCGAGAGGTCTTCCACCACACCGAAATCCTCCTCCGCCAGCCTGGTGATGACCGCCGCCTTGAGCCCCATTCTGACCACAACATGGGCGCCGTAATAGAAGGCCCCTCCTCTGATTGTCTTCGTCTCATGCGGCAGGACGATGGTATCTTTGGTATAATGCCCGAGGAAGGCGATGTCGAATTCCTGCATGGGTCACCGAGCCCCCACTGTCCCCTAGCGAGCTCTTGATTGTCATTGCGAGCCCCGCAGGGGCGAAACAATCCCCTACACACGTTGGAGATTGCTTCAGACGCAAACCCCGCGCCTTCGCAATGACAGGATGGACACTGCCCTTTTTTATCCAATCTCGCTTAGTTTGACCGGACGGTTTTCCTCGTATGACTTCCTGGCTGCATATCCCATCACCACTGGAATACGGCCATCAATCCCGGTCACAGGGGGCGTCTTATCCTGCTGGATGCACTCAATGAAGGCCCTCATCTCCGCGATATAGGAGTCGGTGTAACGCTCCACGAAGAAGAACAGGGGTAGCGAGGAATGAACGCCTTCCGCATTGCTGTGAACTGCTGTATCGGGAGTGTTGTTAGAAACGGCCACCATGCCCTTGGAACCAAAGACCTCAACCCGTTGATCGTAACCATACACTGCCCTTCTGCTGTTGTCAATGGTGCCTATAACGCCGTCGGCAAAACGAAGGGTGATCACAGCGGTATCAATATCGCCAGCTTCACCGATTTTAGGATCCACCATGACCCCGCCGGCGGCATAAATCTCGCTGACTTCGCTGCCGATGAGGTAGCGGGCCATGTCGAAGTCGTGGATGGTCATATCCAAGAAGATGCCGCCGGAGACCTTGATGTACTCGATGGGAGGTGGCCCCGGATCGCGGCTGGTGATGCGCAGGATGTGGGGCGTGCCGATTTTGCCAGCCGCTACCATCTCCCGCACGCGCTTGAAGTTCGGATCGAAGCGGCGGTTGAATCCCACTTGCAGCTTCACCCCCGCCTTGTCCACCACTTCGAGAGCCCTGTCAATCCTGGCCAGATCGAAGTCAATGGGCTTCTCGCAGAAGATGTGCTTTCCAGCAGCGGCCGCCTCCTCGATCATCTGCGCGTGGGTATCGGTGCTGGAGCAGATAATCACAGCCTCAATGTCCGGATTCTCCATGATTTCCCGATGATCTTTTACGGCTGAGGGAATCCCGAATTCAGCCGCACACCTTTCAGCAGCTTCGATGCGAATATCTGCGATGATGATGATGTTGGCATCGGGGATACGATAAGCCAGGTGTTCCGCGTGCAACTTTCCGATCCTACCTGCGCCGATAACGCCGACGTTGACTCTCTTGGACATTTTCGCTAGCCTCCTTCCCGGAGAATGAGAAATTAGAAATTAGAGATTAGAAGGGTGGAGGGAGAACTATTTATGTCTCCTGGCGCGGCGTTGATTGATGGTGACGACGAGCAGGGCAATGATCTCGTCACACAGAGAGATGCGGTGTCCGACGGCTTCGGCAGTGAGCAGCTTGCGTGCCTTGTAGTACCAGCTCCGAGTCTCGCGAGCAGAGCCCAGGGCGTAGCGCAAAAACTGGATGTATTCCCCGCCTTCGATACCGCGACCAAAGCCCTCGTCAATGTTAGCACTGACTGAGCCAGCGCTATCAATCAATTGCTCCGCCAACTCGCAGCCCCGCACATCCTTCAACATCTTGTCCGTATCTTCCCATGCCAGGTCATAGAGGAGCAGCGCCTTCGGATAAGCCTCGAACCTCCAGATCGGATCCTTCTTCAAACTATCCGGCACCTGCGCCGACCACTCCTCATACTTCATCTCCTCCTCCCTCTACTCTAATTTCTAATCTCTAATCTCTAATTTCTACGGCTTCACCATAATCTTCCCATCCTCCCTGGTCACCGACCTGGCGATGGCATCCACCACCTCGTCCAAGTCGTAGCGGGCGGTGATGACCTGGGACATGTCAATGAGGCCGGAGGCCATCATGCGGATGACACCGGGGAAGATGCCATCGCCCGAGTGGCCCTGCGAGCCGAAGACCTGGCCGCGCCGCACCTGCAAGGTCTCCAGGTACATGGGCACCCGCGTGGCGGCCCGACCCACCTGGGCGATCTTGCCATTGATGGCCAGCGACTTCTCCATCTCAGGCACCGTCACCTGCGGGGCACCGGCCGCCTCCACATGGAGGTCAGCCCCCTGCCCCTCGGTGAGGTCCATCACCACCTCGTGGGGGGTCACTTGGCGCGGGTCGAAGACGTAGTCGGCACCCACTTTCTTCGCCAGCTCCCGCCGGCTGGCCGCAAGCTCGAAGCCGATGACCTTGGCCGCGCCTGAGGCCTTGCACTCGGCCGCGACCGCCAGGCCGATGGGGCCCAGGCCGTAGACGGCCACGTAAGCGCCGGGACGGAAGCCGCCTGCCCGCACAAAAACGCAGTTGTAGGCCACGCTGGATGGTTCCACCAGAGCCCCGGCCTCGTAGACCTTGTCTTCATCGCCGTAGCGGTCCATCAAGGCATTGAGCTTCCAGCAGTACTTGGCCCCGATGGCGATGTACTCGGCGAAGGCGCCGGGGATGGTGAAGCCAATCTCCTCCAGGTTGCTGCAGTGGTTGGGGAAGCCATTGCGACAGGGGACGCAGTGGCCGCACCAGATCATCTCCTCGGCAGTGACCATGTCGCCGACCTCAAGGTCCTGGACTTCGCTCCCCACCTCGACCACCTGGCCTGAGAACTCGTGGCCAGTGGTAGTGGGGAACTTGGTCAGGCCAGGGTAGAGGATATAGCCCTGGTCGTCGGTCTCGTAGAAGTGCATGTCTGAGCCGCAGACCCCACAGGCCTTAACCTGGATGAGCACCTGGTCCGGCTCGATAGTGGGCTTTTCCACTTCCTGGACCTTGAACTCCGGGTAGCGCCAGACGGCATTGCCGGTGATAGCCTTACCCGTCTTCTTCTCGAACTCCGAGGGTTCGTACCCCTCCCGGGGTTCCCACTTGGCACCTAAAACTAACGCTTTCATCAGTTAACCTCCTTCTTAGTATATTGGCACATTGGCACATTGGTACATTGGTACACTGGTAAATTGGTAGATTGGGGGACGACCAATTTACCAATCTACCAGTTTCCCACACTCGCGAGTCTTAGTTCCACCTGCTCCAAATTGGGGATGCCCTCCGTTCCCCGCTTCTCTACGTTGAAGGAAGCCACGCAGTTAGCGTAATGCGCTGCAGCGTAGGGATCGCCACTTCTCTCCAGCTCGATCAAATAAGCGGCGGCAAAGACATCGCCCGCCCCAGTTGGATCTATCTCTATGGTTTCGAAGGCGGGGAGACGGCGAGCCTCGCCCCTGTGGTAGACCGTCGCCCCACCGGGACCGTGGGTGACCACCAGGATATCTGCCATTCGGGCATAGGTCTGGATGACGTTCTCATCCCTCTCTATATCATTCTCACTGAAGACCACCACCCTGGCGCAGGTCAGAACCTCAGCCATTCCCTCCCAGCGCCTGGGAAAAACCCGACCATCCCCGTCCCAGCAGCGCATCCAGCCTTGGGGGGTGACCCCAATTAACGAACGGGGGAAAATCTTAACAATGCTCCCCTCCAGCTCATCCGCTAGAGGGCCCAAGAGGACAATCTTAGCCTCTCGCCAAGCTGGGGGGATGTCCTCGGCTTTTATCTGCCCAGCCACAGCGCGGATAAACTGAGTACGAGCCCCATCATTAGAGTAAAGGTTTTGGAAAGTGGTGGCCACCGGCGAGGGTAGACGAAGCACCTCGATGCCCTGGTAAAGAGGATCAAGGCCCAAATCAGGAGAGGCCCTGGTGACCACAGCAGTTCGCAACCCCAAATTGCGGGCCGTCAGAGAGGCAAAGGTCACTGTCCCCCCAATAGTGTAACCATCCTCCTGTAAATCCTTAGTCACGTGGCCGATCACCAGAAAGTCCGGGCGAAACATCCTCCTCCCCCTTCAGTCATTGAGTATCAGACTCTGCCCGACCAGCGGCGCAGGATATCCACCACCCCATCGCCATCTTCATAGGGAGATACGTAATCAACTCTGGCCTTGACCTCTTCTGTAGCGTTGGCCGGGGCTGCAGAACAACCAAGGATGCTCAAGAATTTCAGATCGCTAGCCGAATCGCCAATGCCCCCTATCTGGTCAAGAGGGATGCCCGTCTCTTGCGAGAGCCAGCGCACCCCGGTCCCCTTGTTAATTCCTTTTGGGATAACGTCTACACAGGAGACCGACTCTTGGGCAATGTATCCAGCTTGGCAAGTTTCGAGCGCTTTAGCCGTAGCCAGATAGAGTTTATGGACGCTGACTTTGCCCAAAGGATAGATGGTCAGGGAAACCTCCTTGCCTGGCTGAAAGTATCCCAGGCCAGTCTCGACGATTTCTCGTCGCAGGGTCGCCTTTATCCCAGCCAGGGCTTCCCGCATCTCGGCAGTAATGAGGGGATTCTCAACGAAGCGGTACTCACGAGGAAAATAGAGCCCCCCGCCGTTTTCGTAAATGCCCGGCAGGTGGGCATCAATGGCCTGCATCAGGACTTCGACGTAGGGCTCCTGCCGACCAGTGCAGAGAGTAACCGCCAATTCGGTCGCATCCTTCTGAGCCTTTCGGTTCAACTGGGCGATGTACTTTAGAGCCTCAAAGTTCCAGGGCTGCCCCTCACCAGGGGTAAGGCAACCATCAACGTCAATCACCACCAAGCGCAATCCACTCAAGTCTTAATCTCTCACTATCGCCCGGCACCTATCTACAGGCAATTGCAGGTGGACGCTCTCGCCCTCTTCAAAGCGCACCTTGCCATCGGTCTGCACCCGCAGTTCCAGGCTCTCGCCAACGGCGATACGATAATCTATCTTATCGCCCAAATACGTCATCTTGCTCACTACACCGTCGAAGGTGTTCTCGCCGCCAGCGTAGCCAGGCGGGAAGAGGTCAATGTCATTGGGGCGGATGAAGAACAGCAACTTTTGGCGTGGTCGCATTTTCGGCGAGGCGGGCACAGCGAACTGTAACTCATCAACGGCAACGAGGGCTTTTTCGGCCCCAACAGAGAGGACGGTGCCCTCGATGAAGTCTGACAGGCCGATGAAATCGGCCACGAACTGCGAGCCGGGCTGATCGTAAATCTCATCAGGAGTGCCCACCTGCTCTACTCGTCCCTGATTCATAACCGCTACTCGGTCGGAGAGGGCCAGCGCTTCGGCTTGATCGTGGGTAACGTAGACAGCAGTGATGCCGAGCCGGCGCTGCAACTCCTTGATCTCGAAGCGCATCTCCTCCCTCAGCTTGGCGTCCAGGTTGGAGAGGGGCTCATCAAGGAGCAAAACCTTGGGACGGTAGACCAGGGCTCGGGCCAGCCCCACCCTCTGCTGCTGCCCGCCGGAGAGCTGGCGCGGGTAGTGCTTCTCGTATTGCTCCATGCGGATGAGTTGCAGGGCTTCCATGACCATCTCCCGCCGCTCGGCCTTGGGCTGGTTTCGGATCATCAAGGGAAACTCCACGTTCTCGTAGACAGTCATGTGGGGGAAGAGGGCGAAGTTCTGGAAGACCATGCCCAGTTCCCGTTTGTGAGTGGGCACATTGGTCACGTCTTCTCCGTCAATGAAGACCAGCCCCTCGTCGGGCGTGAGGTGGCCGGTGATGCAGCGCAGGGCAGTGGTCTTGCCGCAGCCCGATGGCCCCAGCAGGGTCATCAGCTCACCTCGGCGGATGCTCAGGTTGATATGGTCGTTGGCCACGATGGGGCCGTAACGCTTGGTGACGTTTTGCAGTTCGATCATGCAGTCGAACATATCTCGTATTCCTCTCGTGCGGATACTTATGCCAGCCGGCTGACCTCCAAGACGGGAAGGTCGGCCCCGATGGAGCGCTTGCCCTGAGCCCTGGCGAAGGGCCAGCCCTGCGCTGCCCTCGGCGCTAACGCTTGAGGGGGAGAGAGTTATATAGCTTCAGTGGACATCATGCCTACGCTGGCTCCAGGGTGAAGACCAACACGCGGCCGTCTTCCAGCCGCAACTGGTTCTCCTCCGCTTTCAAACCAAGGTCTGGGGGAGCAATCAATGAGACCTGTCCATCCCGGACTCGAATCTGCACAGGCAGCGACACCGGCTCCATTTCCTCGATAGTTGCCCAGGCTTCGAAGAAAGTGTTTGCCGGGAGTTCATCGAACCCTTCGGCCTCTCGCTCGATGAATTCGTCTACAAGATGCTCCCATTCTTGGGTCGAAATACTTTCAATCGTCTCCATCAGTTGCCTCCTGTTGCTTGATCAGCACTTTTTCTTTCCAAACTTCGTAATCTACCACAACCAACTCTACTCCCCGATAGGTGACGCGAGCCGCAACCGGGAAGACCTCAGCAGCCTGTTCCAGGGCTACGGCCACCGTTTCCCCGTCGATCTCCTCCCATACGCTGCTTTTCAGGAGCACAACCAACGTTTCTGCTCCCCGTTCGGGGGTGTAAAGCCGAGTTATGTAGAAGTCGTGCTCCAGCCCACGAGTCCGGGCTGCCTCCAGGAAGTAGGTTGAAGTTCTGATGTCACCTCGGAAGCCCAGCACTTCCAGGTCGTAGGGTGAGTACCGTCCGGTCGGACTGCGCAAGTCATGGGCTCGGAACTGGATACCAGCTTTAGCAAGGTCGCGATAGATGTAGACCTCGAGAGCATAGCCCTTGCTCCAACTGTTCCACCAGTACAAGATGTAAGCGAGGAGTAGCCGGGAGTCAGGAATGTCAGGCTGATAGTAGCCTGCTTCCTGCAATGAACGAGCAATGGTCTGGCTCACAGCAGCGCGCAGGCGTGCGCTCTCCCTTTCAACATCAGGCAGGGTGTATAGCTGCTCGATAAACCATGCGGCATAGCGATCCTCTATCAATTCGCGGTAGATGGCCGGAAAAGCGTGGCGTTCTCTACCGATCATGACAGCCGCGTTGTGCAGCAAGTCAAAGGCTTTCATCAACCGTGGCCAGTCGGCACCAGGGATAGTTTCCTTGCCCCGAATGTAGGCCAAGACGAGTGAGCGGTGCTGAGCAGTGAAGTCTTTGTGCAACAAGATGTGGGTGGTCATAGAGCTGCTCCGATGTCAGGCCGGGCGGTAGATGTTCTTGCGGTAGGACTCCACCTGTGCCAGCCGGCTGACCTCCAAGATGGGGAGGTCGGCCTCGATGGAGCGCTTGCCCTGCGCTGCCCTCGGCGCTTCACGGGTGAGGGGGAGGGCGAGTTGTATGGGGTCAGGCGCGGTAGGCTGCTC
>JBAWAP010000053.1:0-6860 GCA_049589355.1 Anaerolineae bacterium | reverse complement strand
ATTTCGAGCCAGGACTGGCACTGGCTGCCTATTATGCAATCTTCATACTCCTGCTGCTGGTGAGGCCGACAGGTATTATGGGGAAGTAGAGAAATGAATACTACCAGAGTTGATTTAAGAAAGGTGTGGGTGCCGGGGCTGCTTCTCATAATCCTCGTTCTGTTAGCTACTTTATCCCTCTATGCCTCAGCCTACACTGTCATACTATTAACCAGCATCTTGATGTATATCATACTGACGGTGAGTTGGACTATTTTTTCCGGTCCTACCGGTTACATCTCACTGGCGCCGGCGGCATTTTTGGGGGTCGGCATATATACTTCAGCTATACTGGGGAAAGCATTACCTTTACCTATTGTTATCTTTATTGGTGGCCTAGCAAGTTCTTGTCTCGCCCTTCTCGTTGGCGCTTTGACCCTGAGGCTGAGAGGCATCTATTTTGCCATATTCACTTTTGGACTCGTTATGCTCATCAGGTATCTTCTCCTATGGTATGAGATTAAGATGACGGGCACACGTGGCCGATTCGTTATCGTCGTAGATAACAACACTATTTATCACGTCATGCTCGGCATTTTCGTGACATTACTGCTTACCGCCTACTTTATTAGACGCTCTAAACTTGGGTTAGCCCTGCAAAGTATCGGCGAAAACGAGGAAGCTGCGGCTCATACCGGCGTTAATGTGACTGCGGTGAAGGTCATCACTTTTGCCATCAGTGCTTCGTTCATGGGGGCGGCTGGGGCAATCATAGCTACAAGATGGACGTACATTGACCCACCCATCGCCTTTAATCCACTCTTGTCTTTCATGCCGGTATTAATGGCTATCTTTGGTGGCATGGGGCAATTTTATGGTCCTATCTTAGGCGCGGCTATTTTTGGCTACCTGGAAGAGATTTTATTAACCAAATTCCCCTATTACTACATGCTCATTTTTGGTACTATATTGGTAGTGACCATACTATACCTGCCCGACGGGCTTGTCGGGTTGGTGCAAAAGTTGCGGAGACGAATCTCGGGAGGAAAACGTGCGCATACTTGAGGGTGAAGGGGTGACCAAGTATTTTGGCGGGTTGGCCGCAGTATCAAACGTAGACTTCAATGTGGACCAAGGTGAGGTTGTCGGTCTGATTGGTCCCAATGGAGCTGGTAAAACAACGCTGTTTAATTTAATATCGGGGGCTCTTGTTCCTAAACCAGGAGCCGTAAGATTTAAAGGTGAAAACATTACTGGCTTAAAGCCGCATAAAATCTGTAAGATGGGAGTAGCGAGAACTTTTCAATCGGTTAAGGTTTTCGCCCACATGCCAGTTCTTGAGAATGTATTGTTGGGCTCGTTATTCGGGACATCAAACAGTATGTCATCAGCGGATGCTGCCAGAGAAGCTACGGGGTTATTAGAGTTTGTGGGGTTGTCAGCAGTGAAGGCGACCCCTGCTAAAGACCTAACCCTGGCTAACCAGAAACGACTTGAAGTAGCTAGAGCATTAGCCACCAAGCCAGAACTATTGTTGCTTGATGAGTTGATGGCGGGGTTAAACCCCACCGAGGTAGCCCAGGCTATGGAATTGGTAACCAGGATTCGGGATCAGGGGATTACCATTTTTATGATCGAGCATGTCATGAAGGCAATTATGAGCGTATGTGACCGGATTATGGTGCTCCATCACGGTGAGAAGATTGCTGAAGGAACCCCACAGGAGATTGCTACCAGCAAAACAGTTGTTGAGGTATACTTAGGAGAGTAGACTTATGCTGGAAGTATGTGATATAAATGCTCTTTATGGTAAGGCTCAAGCATTATGGGATGTTTGCTTAGGAATCAATGAGGCAGAAATCGTCGCCCTGATTGGTTCAAACGGAGCTGGTAAAACGACACTTCTTAATACCATATCCGGTTTGCTGCGTCCAGCTTCAGGTGGTGTGGAGTTCCTCGGTAGGCGGATAGATGGTCTACCACCTCACTCCATTGTGGAGCTAGGTATTTCTCATGTACCCGAAGGTGGAAGAGTTTTTCCCGACATGACAGTGCGTGAAAACTTGGAAATGGGGGCGTATCCTTACCACGCCTGGAAACAGAAGGAGGAAACACTGAAGCAGGTTTATCAAATCTTTCCCATACTTAAGGAAAGGGAGGGACAATTAGCTAGAACATTGAGCGGTGGCGAGCGTCAAATGTTAGCCATAGGACGAGGCTTAATGTCAAAGCCAAGGCTGTGCCTATTTGATGAGCCCTCATACGGATTGGCACCGCTATTGGTGGCAGAAATCTTCCGCATCATACAGGGGCTCCGCGACCAGGGGATTACCGTTTTCCTGATCGAGCAAAATGTTCGACACACCCTGGAGATAGCCGACCGAGCATACGTGCTCGAAAATGGCCGAGTATGCTTGGAAGGGGCCTGTGATGAGCTCCTCCAAAGTGATTTTGTGAGGAAAGCCTATTTAGGACTGTAGCTTAGCTCAGGAGGGGAAAAATGGAAATTAAAGCCGCGGTCGTTTTTGAGACATCGGGAGATTTCAGCATTGAAAGACTGGAACTCAGTGATCCGAACGATGATGAGGTGCTGGTTCGGACAGTCGCTGTTGGCATCTGCCACACAGACCTGGCAGCCCGGGACATGTATTTGCCGATCCCCCCGCCGCCGAGTGTCTTCGGACACGAAGGGGCCGGTGTCGTTGAAAAGGTAGGGGCGCGGGTGACCAAGGTCAAACCGGGCGATCATGTGGTATTGGCCTGGAACTCCTGCGGGACATGCACTTCATGCAAGGCCGGCAAGGATTCCTATTGCCTGAATTTCTTCCTGTGCAATTTCCACGGAGCCCGTCCGGATGGTACCACGACCTTGCGAAAGGGCGATCAGGTCATCCATGGCTCTTTTTTCAGCCAGTCTTCTTTTGCCGATTTCGCGTTGGCCAACGAACGGAACGTCGTCAAGGTGCGGGAAGACGTTCCCCTCGAGATCCTCGCCCCCCTGGGATGCGGCGTTATGACCGGTGCCGGTGCGGTCATGAATTCGCTTCAGCCCAGGCCTGGGGCTTCCATCGCCATATTCGGTGTCGGCCCGGTGGGGATGAGCGCTGTTCTCGGTGCGGTCGTGTGTGGTTGTACCACCATCATTGCTGTGGATATCAATCCGGACCGTTTGGAGAAGGCTAAAGAATTCGGCGCCATCCATACCGTCAACGCCGGTGAGGTGGACCCGGTTGAGGCCATCCTGGACATTACCGGCGGGGGTGCGGAATTCAGCCTGGAGTGTGTCGGTAATCCCAAGGTGCTTCGGCAGGCCGTGGATGTTCTGCCCCGCCTCGGGGTCTGCGGACTCCTGGGGGTTGTGCCACCGGGCACGGAGGTCAGCCTGGATATGGACAGGATCATGAATGGCCGGACGGTTAAGGGGATCATCGAGGGAGATGCTATCCCGGATCTGTTTATCCCAAAACTAATTGAGCTGTATAGCCAGGGGCGGTTCCCCTTTGACCGGTTGATCACATTCTATCCATTCGACGACATAAACCAGGCGGTGGAAGATATGGAAAAGGGGCGCGTGATCAAACCGGTTTTGCGACTGTAGCGCCAGACAAATCTGTCTTTGAAAGGAGGCAGACATGAAGTTCATAAGGGTGAACATGAACGAAAAGACCATTAGTGTTGAAGACGTGCCACAGGATTACAAAGGGCTTGGCGGCAGGGGACTTTCGTCAACCATAATCAACGCAGAGGTGCCGCCAAGATGTGACCCCCTGGGACCGGAGAATAAGCTCATTTTTGCCCCGGGCCTTTTGAGTGGTAGCCCTCTGGCGAATACCAGCCGAATATCCATCGGGGCGAAAAGTCCGCTGACAGGGACAATCAAAGAGAGCAATGTGGGGGGAACCATCGCTGCGGCCTTGGGCCGTTTGGGAATCGCTGCGGTCGTTATCGAAGGGCAGGCGCCAGAAGGAAAACTCAGCTTCCTCAGGATTGACGAGAAGGGAAACGCAAGCCTCATTCCAGCCCAAGAGTACAAGGGAACGCGAACCTACAAACTCGTGGAAAAGATTCTTGAGGACTACGGAGAGAAAACCTCAGTGCTCTGCATCGGGCCGGCTGGTGAGTATAGGCTGACTGCAGCTTCTATACAGTCTTCTGACGCCGATGGTCGCCCCTGCCGTGCCGCAGGTCGAGGGGGCTTGGGTGCGGTTATGGGAGCCAAGGGGCTTAAGGCCCTGCTTGTAGATCAGCGCGGGAAGGGAGCCAAACCCATAGCCGACCCAACGGCCTTCAAGGAAGCGAACAAGGCTTACGTCAAAGCCGTAAAAGAGCATCCTGAGCCCGGTCATTTGATGCCCACCCTCGGCACCGCCGCCCTCGTGGCCCCTGTCAATTCCATGGGCGCCTTTCCCTGTTACAACGCTCGAAAGGGCGTCATGGACGGTTGGGAGAAGATCAGCGGGGAGACCATGGCTGCAATGATCAAAGAGAGGGGCGGTAATCCGACCCATATGGGCTGCGCCCAGTGCATCATCCATTGCTCCAATGTATTCGTGGATAAAGAAGGTAAGTATGTCACCAGTTCCCTGGAGTACGAGACTATGTGGGCGATGGGCGGCATGACCGGCATTGCTGATCTGGACACCATTGCTCGACTCGATAATCTGTGCGATGACATTGGGGTTGACACCATGAGCACAGGGGTAGCCATGGCCGTGGCTATGGATGCCGGGTATAGAGAGTTTGGGGATCGCGAGGCGGCCATAGAGATGGTGGAAGAGATTGGCAAGGGTACGGAATTCGGCAGGATACTTGGAAACGGTCCCGCTGCTGTAGGCAAGCATTTCAACCACGACCGGGTTCCCGTGGTCAAGGGCCAGAGCGTGGCCGGTTTTGATCCGAGGGCCATGCGGGGTAATGGCGTTACCTTTGCCACCTCACCCATGGGTGCCGATCACACAGCGGGAAACGTAGTTGGGTTATGTTTGCAAGGAAGGCTCGATCCAATGCAAGCAGAAGGAGTGGTTGAGGTCTCCAGAAACCTCCAAATCACCACGGCTGCTTTTGACAGCACGGGACTGTGCTTTATGGCAAGTGTAGCCCTGATGGAGCCCGAACCTCAGGGGGCGTTTCGGAAGGCGATCAATGCCATACTCGGCACCGAGCTTGGACCGGACGACTTCCCTCGCGCCATGGGTATCCGGGTGTTGAAAACAGAGAGGGAATTCAATAGAAAGGCGGGGTTTACGAACGAGGACGATCGATTGCCCAGGTTTTACTACGAAGAACCCCTCCCCCCTCATAACACAGTCTTTGTCATCAGTGACGAGGAGCTTGACAGCACCTTTGATTTCTAACGGGAATCAAGAATGAAGGTGAAGGTCAAACTATACGGGACTTTGAGCCAACGTTTCCCCGGTTACCAGCCTTCACAGGGTATCGAGGTCGAGATTCCAGAAGAGGCGACGGTCAAAGACCTTCTCGCCCTTCTGGAAATCTCAGCATCCCAAGGGGCAGTGGTTATTGCGGAAGGCCGAATACTAAAAGCGGATGACAAAATGCGGCCCGGAGTCCCTGTGAACGTTTTACAGGCTATTGGCGGCGGATGATACGTCCACAGAATGAAAAAGGAGGCAACTAAGCTATGGCAGATTATGAGGCACTACAGGCAAGAGTGCAAGAACTGGCAGAAAGGGTCTGGGATGTGCCGGCCCTTGAGGCCAGAGTTAAAAAACTGGCCGCGGAGGGAATCCCCCAGAAGACACTTAACCGGGATGAGATTTTGGCCAACAAGGAGCAAATCCTCGATCGCGTTCAGCGGCGGGCCGAGGAATACAACTTCATTACCAAGAATTGTGCCCAGGGTACGGCGCTGGCCCTGATGGAAGAATTTGGTCTGGGCAACATGGAGATCATTAAGGCCTTGACTCCATTTCCTGGCGTCGGCGGGACCGGCGAGATATGTGGGGGCATAACCGGGAGTCTGATTACCTTTGGGCTCTATTTTGGCAGTGACGACCGTCTGGATTTTGGGGCGATGAATGAGACTATAATGACTGCCCAGAAATTTATGGCCTTCTTCGAAGGCAAAATCGGTCATATATATTGCGCCGACATCATAGAGACGGTGATCCTTGGACGTAGACTGAATCCCGGGGAAAGTGAAGAGGCGATGATAACCTTCACGAGCGAGAAGGGTTTTGAGAAGTGTGGCCTGCCGCCGGGGATAGGGGCCCGGCTTGCCGCTGAGTTCATTATTGATAGCATGAGGGGAGGTTAATTTTTATGGCACAAATGGAACTTGCCGGCAATGTGTACGAAGTTGATGAGAATGGCTTTTTGCAGGAACCTGAAAAATGGAATGAAAATGTCGCCAAAGCGTTTGCTGAAATAGAAGGTGTAACCGAATTAACAGAAGAACACTGGAAAGTGATTAATTATCTGAGAAGTTATTACCTCGAATACGGTATTTGCCCGATGGTAAGAAAGCTTACCAAGCAAACAGGCGTAGGCCTGAAGCAGCTCTATGAACTCTTTCCGCAGGGACCTGCCAACTCTGCATGTAAGTGGGCGGGGGTACCAAAGCCAACAGGATGTGTATAATATGTAAGCACCTAATGGCACTAACTTTTTCAGGCCGTTTACAGGAGAGGCAGTCGCAAACTACACTTTTTAAAGTGTAGT
This sequence comes from Anaerolineae bacterium, assembly GCA_049589355.1. Lineage (GTDB taxonomy): Bacteria > Chloroflexota > Anaerolineae > VGOG01 > VGOG01 > JBAWAP01. The sequence continues at coordinate 200 of JBAWAP010000053.1, read as the reverse complement.
GCCCCAAACAAAAGAGTCTGTGGTTCATGCAGACACCACACATTGAAATGTGTGGATTGAGGGTGTGATCGCTTGAAAGTCGGGCATGAGTCCATGCTGGATTTAGCCCGTAGGGCTTTGCTCTTTTAGCCCAGAGCTTTAGCTCAGGGCGATGCAGAGCAAAATGTCAGTGACAGTGTGTAAGCACCTGTCGGTTGAAG